>JBLNBW010000103.1:0-8264 GCA_050260255.1 Rhodospirillaceae bacterium
GTTTTCGCCGGCACCGCGGCCGATTTTTACTTCCATCTCCGCTGAACATGTTTCCCAGCTCCCGCCTCCCGATATGAAATACCGCGACCTGCGCGACTTCATCGCACAACTCGAGCGGACGGGACAGCTCAAACGCATCGGCATCGAAGTGGATCCGCGGCTCGAGATGACCGAGATCTGCGATCGCGTGCTCAAGGCGGGCGGTCCGGCGCTGCTCTTCGAGTGCCCGAAAGGGCAGGCGATGCCGGTCCTCGCCAACCTTTTCGGCACGCCGGAACGCGTGGCGCAGGCAATGGGACAGGACTCGCTGAAGGGTCTGCGCGAGCTGGGCGAGCTGCTCGCGTATCTCAAGGAGCCGCAACCGCCGAAAGGCCTGCGCGACGCGTGGGAGAAACTGCCGCTCTTAAAGCAGATCATGAACATGGCGCCGCGGGTCGTGAACCGTGCGCCGTGTCAGGAGATCGTGTGGGAGGGTGACGCGGTCGATCTCGGCAGGCTGCCGATCCAGACCTGCTGGCCCGGGGATGCGGCGCCGCTCATCACCTGGGGTCTCACGGTGACACGCGGGCCGCAGAAGGCACGCCAGAATCTCGGCATCTATCGCCAGCAGGTGATCGGCCGCAACAAACTGATCATGCGCTGGCTCGCGCATCGCGGCGGTGCGCTCGACTATCGCGATCATGCGCTCGCGCAGCCGACCCAGCCTTTCCCGGTGGCGGTCGCGCTCGGCGCCGACCCGGCCACGATACTCGGCGCAGTGACGCCCGTGCCGGACACGCTTTCCGAATACCAGTTCGCGGGGCTTCTGCGCGGCGAGAAGACGGAGCTCGCACGCTGCCTCACCCACGATTTGCAGGTGCCGGCGACCGCCGAGATCGTGCTGGAAGGCCACATCCATCCCGGCGAGACCGCGCTCGAAGGACCGTTCGGCGACCACACCGGCTACTACAACGAGCAGGAGCGCTTTCCGGTATTCACCGTCGAGCGCATCACCCTGCGCCGCGATGCGATCTATCACTCGACCTACACCGGCAAACCGCCCGACGAGCCGGCCGTTCTCGGCGTTGCGTTGAACGAAGTGTTCGTGCCGCTGCTGGTGAAGCAGTTTCCCGAGATCGTCGACTTCTATCTGCCGCCGGAAGGCTGCTCGTATCGCGTGGCGTGTGTGAGCATGCGCAAGCAGTATCCCGGGCACGCGAAACGCGTCATGTTCGGCGTCTGGTCGTTCCTGCGGCAATTCATGTACACGAAGTTCATCATCGTCACCGACGACGACGTGAACGTCCGCGACTGGAAGGAAGTGATCTGGGCAATGACGACGCGCGTCGATCCGCAGCGCGACACGTTGATCGTCGACTCGACGCCGATCGATTATCTCGACTTCGCGAGTCCCGTGCCGGGGCTGGGCTCCAAGATGGGCATCGACGCGACCAACAAATGGCCTGGCGAGACGAGCCGGGACTGGGGCACGCCGATCGCGATGAGCGCCGAGGTCAAGGCGCGGGTGGATGCGATGTGGAAGGAACTCGGGTTGTAACTGCGTGACTGGTGATTCGTGACTTGTGACTCGTCGTGTACCGTGCGGCGGGCGTTGTGCTCAGATACCAGTCACGAGTAACGAGTCACGGGTCACGCTTTCTCCGCGACGTGGCGACTGCCACGTCGCGGTCATACACCCACTTCAGCAGCGCGTCCTGAGCGGCCTGCGCCGCAGCGGCGTTCGGGTGGTTCACCATGAACACGACGACGTGCCGAACGTCGCGCGCGTCCAGCACATAACCCGCGATCGCACGCACGCCGGTGAGCGTGCCCGTCTTGATGTGCGCGCGGCCGGCGACGCCCGCATTGCCCAGGCGCTTGCGCATCGTGCCGTCGACCGCGACGAGCGGCAGCGAGGCGATGAATTCCGGCATGACCGGGCTGCGGTAGGCATCGAGCAGTAGCCGCGCCATCGTGCGTGCACTGATGCGCTCGGCGCGGGACAGTCCCGACCCGTTCTCGAGCACGAGCTCCGGCGCATCGATGCGCTTCTGCGCCAGCCAGGTCTGCACCGCCGCGCGCGCTTTCTCCAGCGTCGCGGGCGCGCCCGCCGACACGCCGCCGAGCGTGAGATACAGCTGACGCGCCATCACGTTGTTGCTGAACTTGTTGATGTCGCGCACCACCTCCGACAGCGTAGGCGATTTCGCCGTCGCGAGCAGGCGCGCCGTGCTCGGGTCCACCGTGTCCTCGCGCACGGTGCCGCTGTAACTGCCGCCGAGCTCCTGCCACAGCGCCCCGAACAGTGCGCCGACATAGCGCGGATGGGAGAGCAGGCTGAAGCTGCGCGTGCGCTCGCCGCAGTCCCGCGGGTACGGTCCGCTGATGGCGAGTCGGGCAACCGCGCCGTTGCCTTGCGGCTCGATCTTGAGACGCGACACCCAGTCGCCGCACGGCCCGTCGGTCGCGACGACATTGCCGACGACCTGCACGGCGGGCAGCGCCGGCTCGACGAGGAGCCGCACGGCTTTGCCGTCGGTCTCGGGCACGAACTGCACCGTGATCGCCTTGTAGTTGACGAGCAGTGCGTCGGGCGGCGTGTTGTAGGGCCGGGTGGGTTGGTCGTCGAAGCGCGACGGATCGTTGTCCTCGCGTGCGAAATAGCTGCGGTCCAGGACAAGCTCACCGCGGATGTCGCGCACGCCGCGCGCGCGCACGTTGCGCAATAGCAGCCAGAAGTTCTCGAGCGTGAGCTTGGGATCGCCGTAGCCTTTGAGCAGCAGATTGCCGTTCAATACCTCTCGCTGCAGGGCGCCGCTCGCGTACACCTCGGTGTTCCAGGTGTACGCAGGCCCCAGGAGATCGAGGGCGGCGTAGGTCGTGACGAGCTTGATCGTGGACGCAGGATTGAGCGCGCGATCCGCGCCGAACGACACGGCGGGGCGTCCGCCGTCCACCTCCTGCACATAGACCGAGACCGCCCCTTCGGGGATGCCTGCATTGGCCAATGCCTGCGCGACGGGCGCCGGCAGGCTCGTCTGGGCAACCGCCATCGCGGATGCCCACAGCATCAGCGTTGCAACCCACCGCAGCAGAACCTTACTCATGCAGCGATGTTACACCGCGATCGGTGCGAGCGGCGGCAGTGACGCAGCCAGCCGAGGGATGTGAGCTTCATTTTAAGAAGGCTTTACCATGAACCGCGCGAACATTTCAGAAAAGCTTCACCACCAAGCGCGCTAAGGACGCGAAGTAAAGCCTCGACGCGAAGGACGCAAAGGACACGAAGGAAACGAAGAATGAACGGACTCTAACATGTTGTTAGGCTGCGCTCGCAGTATGAGGTAAGGACCATTGTTGAGGGGGAGGTGACGCCAGCTCCTAGTCGGCAGATGAGCCGCTCCAAAATTTATTGCACTTCTTTGCGTCCTTCGCGTCCTTGACGGTAAAGCTTTTTGCCTTTCTTCGCGACCTTCGAATCCTTGGCGGTGAGGCTTCTAAATCCGGTCCAGGATTTCGATCGTCCGCTCGCACAGCAGCGCCATTTCCTCGTCGGAAATCACATACGGCGGCATGAAGTACACCGTATTGCCGATCGGACGCAGCAGCAGCTCGCGCTCGAGCCCCGCCATGTAGATGCGCCGCGCGAGAGCAGAGTCGTCGCTCTCGACTTCGAACGCCCAGATCATGCCGGTGTGGCGAAAGTCGCGTACGAGGCGATGGGTCGCGAGCGGCTGGAGTACTTCGTCGAAACGCTGCGCCTTCGCGCGGTTCGCGGCGATCACCTCGTCCTGCTCGAAAATGTCCAGCGTCGCGAGCGCAGCGCGGCACGCGAGCGCATTGCCGGTATACGAGTGCGAGTGCAGGAAACCCCGCGTCACCGCGTCATCGTAGAACGCCGCGTATACGGCGTCGGTCATCAGCACCACCGAAAGCGGCAGATAGCCGCCGGTGATGCCCTTCGACAGGCACAGGAAATCGGGCCGGATGCCGGCCTGCTCGTGCGCAAAGAACGTTCCGGTGCGCCCGAAGCCGGTCATGATCTCGTCGCAGATGAGATGCACGCCATAGCGATCGCACAGCTGCCGCGCGAGCCGCAGATACTCTGGATCGTACATCGCCATGCCCGTTGCGCCCTGCACGAGGGGTTCGACGATCAGGGCAGCGGTGCTCGCGTGGTGCGCGGCGAGGTGGACTTCCAATGCGCGGGCGGCGCGCTTCGCGCATTCGACCGCGCTTTCGCCATTCTTCGCGAGTCGTGCGTCGGGGCTCGGCACCTGAGCCGACATGCGCAAGAGGGGCGCATACGTGTCTTTGAAGAGCGCAACATCGGTGACCGATAGCGCGCCCAGCGTCTCGCCGTGATAGCTGTTCTGGAGGCTGACAAATCCCGTCTTCTCCGCTCGCCCGGCATTGCGCCAGTAGTGATAGCTCATCTTCAGCGCGATCTCGGTCGCGGATGCGCCGTCGCTGCCGTAGAAGCAGTGACCGAGATGGCCGCCAGTGAGCGCGGCGAGCCGCTCCGACAGTCGAATCACCGGCTCGTGCGTAAAGCCCGCGAGGATCACGTGCTCGAGGTGCGCAAGCTGATCGACGAGCGCCGCGTTGATGCGCGGATTCGCATGGCCGAAAAGGTTGACCCACCACGAGCTCACAGCATCGAGATAGCGCCTGCCGTCGAAGTCATGCAGCCAGCATCCGCTGCCGCGCGCGATCGGCACGAGCGGCAGCGTCTCGTGTTGCTTCATCTGAGTGCACGGATGCCACACGGCGGTGCGGCTGCGCTCTAGCAGCAGGGTATTGCGAGTGCTAGTTTGCATTTGGCATGGACACGCGATAAAAAAATACGACGACGAGTTGCGAGTGGCGCGCGCTGCGCCACGAGAGGTAATGGCAGAAGTACCGCGATCATTTCACAAGTGGACGATGCGCCAGGCTGCACTACCCGCATCGCCGCACGTCAACTTCCCACCACGCGATGCCGTTATAACAATCAGGCGGCATCGAATTTGCTCAAGCCAGTTTAACATCGTCTTGTGAGGAGACTTTGTGCTATGCAAATTGTCGATCGCATCGAAGCTCAGATGGCTGCGACCAACCTTCCTCTCGTGGGCATCACGCTCGCCGCAGTACCGTGTCCCGATACGCCTGTCATCCTCACACTGCACTGGCACGGATTCATCAAAGAGAAGCTGATCGACTCGGAAGAAGCTGAAACGGTTTCGTACACGCCCATCCCGAGCTCCGCGCTGCAGGTGAACGAACGCTGGCGCGATCTCGTCGCCCTCGATTGCGCGGCGATGGACGCCGGATGGCGGCTCGGCGCCTGGGACGTGGCGCGTGCGGAGCGGCCCGGCTGCATGCGGCGGGGCGCCGACGGCACCGAGGCGCTCGAGTGTCTGCAGGCCTTCGGCGCCTTTCCGTTCGGCATCAACGGCAACCAGGTGGTAGTGGCCGATACGCCGGACGCCGACGACCTGGTTGAGCTTGCGGCCAATCGGGGCTATCTCATGTGGATGTTCCGGCCGGTCAAAGGGGGGATCTGGGCCGAATTCGCCGACGACGCGACCCTCGGGCCCGACGGCACCCGGGCCGATCCCTGCCCCCATGTCCCCATCCCGCCGACCTGCGACGGCAAGCGCAAGACCGTCTACCGGTTCGGGGTCCCGACCGCCGAATCGGGCGTCGTTCTGAACAGCTGAGAATTACTTAACTCCCTGTTTTTCTTTGCCGGCGCCCCTTGCCCGGGGCGGCGGCATCCCCATTTGGTCTGCTCGCCGGGTTGAAATCGCGGGCGCCAGCCACTATTATTAGCACTCGCCGAAGTTGAGTGCTAACGCTCGGCTCACAGATTTCCGCAATAACCCCTTTTCAGAGGAGAGTGAGAATGAAAATTCGTCCGTTGCACGACCGTATCATCGTGAAGCGGCTGGAAGAAGAGCGCAAAACCGCTTCCGGTATCGTCATCCCCGACACCGCGGCGGAGAAGCCGGATCAAGGTGAAGTGAAAGCGGTGGGCAAGGGTAAAGTCGGCGACGACGGCAAAGTGCGTCCGCTCGACGTCAAAGTCGGCGACAAGGTCCTCTTCGGCAAGTACTCCGGCCAGACCGTGAAGGTCCAGGGCGAGGAGCTGCTCGTGATGCGCGAAGAAGACATCATGGGTGTCATCGAGTCGTAAACCACCGGACCGAATATTCAGGAGATAAGCAATGGCAGCTAAAGACGTCAAATTCCATGAACTGGCCCGGACCAAGATCGTCGCGGGCGTCAATGTTCTGGCTGATGCAGTGAAAGTCACCCTCGGCCCGAAAGGCCGCAATGTCGTGCTCGAGCGCTCGTTCGGCGCCCCCACCGTCACCAAGGACGGCGTGTCGGTCGCGAAAGAGATCGAGCTCAAAGACAAGTTCGAAAACATGGGCGCGCAGATGGTGAAGGAAGTCGCCTCCAAGACTTCCGACGTTGCCGGTGACGGCACCACCACCGCGACCGTTCTGGCGCAAGCGATCGTGCAGGAAGGCATGAAGTACGTCGCCGCCGGCATGAACCCGATGGATCTCAAGCGCGGCATCGACAAGGCTGTCTCCGCGACCGTCGAAGAGCTCAAGAAAATCTCCAAGCCCTGCACCGACAACAAGGAAATCGCGCAAGTCGGTGCGATCTCCGCAAACTCCGACCAGGACATCGGCAAGATCATCGCTGACGCGATGAGCAAAGTCGGCAAGGAAGGCGTGATCACGGTCGAAGACGGCTCGGGCCTCGCGAACGAGCTGGAAGTGGTCGAAGGTATGCAGTTCGACCGCGGCTACCTGTCGCCGTACTTCATCAACAACGCCGACCGCCAGATGGCTGTCCTCGAGAACCCGTACGTGCTGCTGCACGACAAGAAGATCAGCAACATCCGCGATCTTCTCCCGGTGCTCGAGCAGGTCGCGAAAGCCGGCAAGCCGCTCCTCATCATCGCTGAGGAAGTCGAAGGCGAAGCGCTGGCGACGCTCGTGGTCAACAACATCCGCGGCATCCTCAAGACCTGCGCCGTCAAGGCCCCGGGCTTCGGCGATCGTCGCAAGGCGATGCTGGAAGACATCGCGATCCTCACCGGCGGTACGGTGATCGCGGAAGAAGTCGGCCTCACGCTCGAGAAAGTCACGCTGAACGACCTGGGCTCGGCCAAGCGCATCGAAGTGGGCAAGGAAGAGACCACCATCATCGACGGCGCCGGCGACGCGAAAGCGATCGAAGCGCGGGTGAAGCAGATCCGCACGCAGATCGAAGAAGCGACCAGCGACTACGACCGTGAGAAGCTGCAAGAGCGCGTGGCGAAGCTCGCCGGCGGTGTTGCGGTGATCAAGGTCGGCGCTGCGACCGAAGTCGAGATGAAAGAGAAGAAGGCCCGCGTGGAAGACGCCCTGCACGCCACCCGCGCTGCAGTGGAAGAAGGCATCGTCCCCGGCGGTGGTGTGGCGCTGATCCGTGCGCGCGCCGGCGCGGCCGTCAAAGGCCTCAAGGGCGACAACTCCGACCAGGATGCCGGCATCAAGATCGTGCTGCGCGCCCTGGAAGAGCCGATCCGCCAGATCGCGGCGAACGCCGGCGATGAGCCGTCGGTCGTCGTGAACAAGGTTGTCGAAGGCAAAGGCAACTTCGGCTACAACGCCGGCACGGGCGAGTATGGCGACCTGGTGCAAATGGGCGTGCTGGACCCGACCAAAGTGACCCGCTACGCGCTGCAGAACGCCGCGTCGGTCGCCGGCCTGATCCTCACGACCGATGCGATGGTCGCGGAACTGCCGAAGGAAGAGTCGCACGCCGGCCATGGCCATGGTGGCATGGGCGGCATGGGTGGAATGGACATGTAATAGCGCGAAAGCGCGTTACATCCAGCCAACCGGCTCACTTGCAGTATTCAAAAGCCCCGCTTCTGCGGGGCTTTTGTTTTGGCTAGCCGCTCGGGCGCACGGAAGAGCAGCGGCCCTTGAAGGATACGGCCACGCAAGCGCGCATGAGGACCGCGGTTCATGCGTGCGCGGCGCCGTCCTGTAGCAAATCAAGGGTGCGGCGCTCGCCTTCTGTATGGCGGGCCCGCTCGCTTGAAGCGCGCAGGACCTTGGCGGCCGACACCATATTCCTCAGCGCGGGAATCACCTCTTCCCAGTGACGCGTTTTCAACCCGCAATCGGGATTCACCCACAGGCGCTCCGCCGGGATGCGCTCTGCCGCTTTCGTCATCAACTGCACGATGTGCTGCTGGGTCGGGATATTGGGCGAATGAATGTCGTACACCCCCG
>JBLNBW010000104.1:0-6593 GCA_050260255.1 Rhodospirillaceae bacterium
GCTCGGAGATCGGCGTATCGCGCACCCGCTTCGGGCCGAACTTGTCGAGCAATCCGACCGTCGCCTTGAACACGCCGCCCGCTGCCGCCACGTCTTCGCCCAGGAACACCACGCGCTCGTCGCGCGCCATTTCCTGCGCGATGCCTGCTGCCACGGCATCGCGATACGTCAATTCCGCCATGCTGCACCCCCATCTGCCCACACGTTCTTCTCGATGTCGGCGACGGACGGCGTCGGCGACGCTTTCGCGACGGCAGTGGCTTCGTCCACCTGACGCATCGCATTCTTTTCCATATCGATCAGCGTGGCCTCGGCGAAACCGACCTCCAGCAACCGGGCGCGATAGATCTTTAGCGGATCGCGCTCGAGCCAGCGTTCGAGCTCGCCTTCCGGCCGGTACTTGGCCGGATCGGCGCGCGAGTGTCCGCTGTGTCGGTACGTTTTGGCTTCGATGAGCGCAGGCCCGCCGCCTTTGCGCGCGCGGTTCATGTACTTCACGGCCGTGCGATACACCTCGTCGGCGTCGTTGCCGTCGACGATGATCGATTCCAGGTTGTATGCCGCCGCCCGATCCGCAGCCGGGTGCTCGACGGCGGTAACAGCGCTGATCGGGGTGTATTCCATGTAGAGATTGTTCTCGCAGACGAAGACCACCGGCAGCTTCCACACCACGGCGAAATTGAGCGCTTCATGGAAAGCGCCGATATTCGTCGTGCCGTCGCCGAAGAAGCACACCGCGACCTGCTCGGTGCCGCGGTATTGCGCGCTCCATGCGGCGCCGCACGCCACGGGAAGATGCGCGCCGATGATCGCGTACGAGCCCATCGCGCCTTTTTCGACATCGGTGAGGTGCATGGAGCCGCCCTTCCCCCCGAGCAATCCGCACTGGCGGCCCATGAGTTCGCCCAGCACGCCGGCCATCGATGCCCCGCGTGCGAGCGTGTGGGCGTGGCCGCGATACGTGCAGAAGGTCCAGTCGTCCGGCCGCATCGCAACGCCGAACGCCGCCGCGATCGCCTCCTGCCCCAGCGACAGGTGACTGGTACCCTTGATGAGGTTCTGCAGAAACAGGTCATACGCCCGCTTCTCGCAATAGCGCAGCTCGAGCTGCAGCCGGTAAAGCTCGAGCCGCGTCTCCTGGCCTATGTCTATCGCAGGCTCAGCGGCTTTCTTTCGTTTCGTCGCAGTATCCATGGTCTTCCTAGTGAGGCGGGAGGCGAGAGGCGGGAGGCGAGGTGTACACCCCTCACTCCTCACGCATTTCAATACTTGTTCGCGATCGGCAATTCCTGCGCGGGGAAGAGCGTGATGACCTTCGCACCGTCCGGCGTGAGCACCACTTCCTCTTCGATGCGCGCCGCCGACACGCCGTCCTTCGCAGGGCAGAAAGTCTCCACTGCGAATACCATCCCGGCCTTGAGCTCGTACGGATCCTTGAACGAGTTCAAGCGCGAGATCAGCGGCCGCTCGTGCAGGCCCAGACCCAGGCCGTGGCAGAAGTTAAGCCCGAATGCCGCCATCTCGGTCTCGAAGCCGATCTCGGTACACTTGGGGAATGCGCGCGCCACCTGGTCGGTGGACACGCCCGGCTTCAGCATGTCGATCGCGTCGTCCATCCAGCGGCGCGCTTTCTTGTAGGCGTCGATCTGCGCGGGCGTTGCGCTCCCGACCGTGAACGTGCGGTAGTAGCACGTCTTGTAGCCCATGTACGACTGGATGATGTCGAAGTACGCCTGGTCGCCGGGCCGTATCATGCGGTCGGTAAAGTTGTGCGGATGCGGGCTGCAGCGCTCACCGGCGATGGCATTGATCGCTTCGACGCAATCCGAGCCCATCTCGTAGAGACGCTTGGTGGCCATTGCCACGACTTCGTTCTCACGTATGCCCGGCTTGAGCGCCTCGAAGATGTCCTGGTACACGCCGTCGCCCATGGAAGCCGCCGTGTTGAGCAGCACGATTTCGTCGTAGCTCTTGATCTCGCGCGCATCGAGCATCACCTGCTGGCCGTCCTGCACCTTGATGCCGAGCTTCTGCAGCGCGAAAAGGAACGGCGGCTCGACCACGTCGACGCCGAGCGGCATGTCGGCGACGCCTTCCTGCTTCAGGATGTCGGCAATCTGCTGTGCCATCTCCTCGAACAGGCCGACACGCGGATTCACCGCGCCGCGCAAGCCCGTGAGACCGGGAATGATGTGGTTCTTCGGCAGCCACGGGCAGTACAGCTTGTGATGGCGCACCGCCGAGCCGAAATCCCACACCCACGGTTCGCGGTTGCCGGTGACAAGACACCAGCGCGTCAGCTTGTCGCGCGCCCACTCGCCGATCACGGTGCTCGAGATGTAACGCACGTTGATCTGGTCGAACACGAGCACCGCCCCCAGGCCGGCATTCTTGATCGCCTGCTTGGTACGTGCCAGACGGTAATTGTGCAGTCGGCGGAAATCGACGCGCTCCTCGAAATCCACTTGCATGCGGCCGGGCGCCTGCAGCGGGCGATCCCAGCGGTGCGCGGGATCGAGCGGGTCGAACAGACCGTCGGGCGCTTCCTGTACGCGGCGCTTGGGATCGATCTCGGAGGCGCGTACGTTGCGGGGCTCGACTTTCTTTTGCGGTTTGCGGGCCATGATGACTCCAGTTTTTCGATTTATCTTTTCGCCACACCGAGCTGGGTCGCCATCCAGTCGGCAGTTTGGTCCCGGTAGCGGTACCAGTAGTTGTTCACGACGTGATTGCCGCCTTCGATGATAGACAGCACGCACGGGCCCTTCACGTCCGCGGCGAGCTTCTTCGCATCGTCCGGCGGCACCAGCCGGTCTTTCGTGCCCGCCACGATGTAAATCGGGCAGGTGATGTTCTGCGCACAGCCGCGCAGCGTCATGCGCAATACCTTCTGCCACGCTTCTTCCGCCGTGGCGCTGTGCGTGCGTACGCGAAACGCCTCCGTGTTGATCACCGGCCGGCCTTCGAAGCTGCCCGTGCGTTCGTATGCGCCGGAGAGCGCGACGCAGGCCTTGATGCGCTTCTCGAACGCCGCCGCGCGCGGCGCATAATAGCCACCGAGGGACACGCCCCATACGCCGATGCGGCTGGCGTCGACGTCGCCGCGGGTCTCGATATAGTCGATCACGGCCTTGACCGGCTTCTCGTACTCCGGGCAGATCGGGAAGTCGTACTCGGCCTCACCCTGTCCTGGTCCGTCGAACGCGAGCGTCGCGACGCCGCGCTTCAAGAACCGGTTCTCGTAATCGTCCATCTCTTCCTTGGCCGAATCGAGGCCCATGCACATCACCACGACGGGCGGCTTCGCGACACCGGCCGGCTTGCGCAGATTGCCGTAGAGGTGCTTGCCTTCGTACGGAATCGCCACACGCTCGCCCGGCGGGTTCAAGAGCGGCAACGCCTTGTTGCGGCACTCCACGGCTTTCATGTGCGCTTGCTTCATCTGCGCCATGTCGTTCACGAAGAGAAACTTGCCGAAGTGATAGCACACGGCGGCGCGCGTCCAATGCTCGCCCGCGGAGACCTTGTGCCCTGCCGCGAACGCCTTGTCGCCCAGCTCTTCGTGCACCGCCGCGCGCTTGCTCCACGCCGAGCACCAGTCCTCCCAGCGGTCGATGCTCGCCGTCACTTCCTGAAAATCGGTGAGCGGCACGCCGTTGATGACGAAGCGCGGCGCCCAGTGCGAGATTGCCGCTTCAACTCTTGCATCTTTTGCCATAGGGTCTGCCCGTTGGGTTACTGGTTACTGGTTACTAACGAAGTTGCTGCGCGAGCCAGTCCGCCGCCTGCGTCTGGTATGCATAGCGGCGGTTGTTGGCGACATGATTGCCGCCTAGGACGACGTTGAGCTCGCATGGCCCGCCCACTTCCGCTGCGATGCGCTTCGCATTCTCCGGCGGCGTGAGATGGTCGTGCTCGCCGGCAACGATATAGATAGGGCACTTGATGTTCTGCGCGACGCCTTTGAGCGTCAGCGTCTTCGCAACCTCCCGCGCTTCGTCCATGGTCTTGCAATGGCTGCGCACGCGGAAAGCTTCCCGCGAAAGCTCGTTGCGTCCCTCGAAGATCTCGAGCCAGCTGTATGGGCCGGACAGCGAGACGCATGCTTTCAGACGTTTTTCGAACGC
Organism: Rhodospirillaceae bacterium; assembly: GCA_050260255.1. GTDB lineage: Bacteria > Pseudomonadota > Gammaproteobacteria > Burkholderiales > SG8-41 > JAQGMV01. Next base: position 4,128 of record JBLNBW010000104.1, read on the forward strand.
CGCCGCACGCGGCGCGTAATACCCGCCGAGCGAAATGCCCATGATCGCAATGCGCGATGCATCGATATCCTTGCGCGTCTCGATGTAATCGATCACCGATTTCACCGGCACTTCGAAGTCGCCGCGAATCGGCATGTCGTATTCCGCCTCGCCCTGCCCGGGACCGTCGAATGCAAGCGTCGCCATGCCGCGTACAAGGCAGATCTCCTCGTAGACGTCGAACTCTTCTTTGGTCGAGTCAAGTCCCGCGCACATGACGATGATCGGCGGCCGGCCGGCGCCGGCAGGCTTGCGCAGGATGCCGTACAGGGTCTTGCCCCGGTACGGAATCGCGACACGCTCCCCCGGCGGGTCCTGCATCGGCAAGGCAATGCCGCGGCACTCGACGACTTTCTCGTGCGCTTTGCGCATCTGCGGCACATCGTGCACGAACATGAACTTGCCGAAGTGGTAACACAGCGCCGCTCGCGTGTAGTGGCTGGCCGCCGAAAGGCGGTAGCCCTGGGCCAGCGCTTCACGCCCAAGGACTTCGTGCTCCGCGCCGCGCCGCGACCACGCGGCACACCAATCATCCCACCGCGTGACGCCTGCGGTGACCTCCTCGAAGTCCACTAGGGGTACGCCGGCCGAGACAAACCGTGGCGCCCAGTTGTGTATCGCTATTTCGACGCGCTTGTCGCGCGCGGGTATTACCGTCATTTACATAAATTCCCGTGAAGACTCAGGCATCAGGATGCAACGAGCGGAGAGCGCAGACAAAACGCCTGCCCCCTCACGCCTCACCGTGATCAATCAGCTCGCGCGCCGGACGCCTTCACCACCTTGCCGAGCTTTTCGATTTCGGACCGCACGTACTTGTCCGTCTCCTCCGGCGTGGTGGAGACCGGCTCCGCTCCCTGCTTGAGCAGCTGCTCGCGCACGTCCGGCATATCCAGCGTCTTCACGATGCCCGCGTTCAGCGCGCGCACGACCGCTTTCGGCGTCGCCGACGGCACGAAGATCGCGAACCACGGATCGTAGACGAATCCCGGCAGCCCCGCTTCCGCAGCCGTCGGAATGTTGGGCAATGCGGTCGAGCGCTTGGCGGTGCTCACGGCGAGCGGCCGCAGGCGCCCGGCCTGGATATGCGATATCGCGAGCAGCTGCGGAGCCCAGGTCATCTGGATGCGGCCGGCATAGATTTCGGTGAGCTGCTCCGCAAAGCCCTTGAAGGGCACATGCACCATCTTGATGCCCGCCGCCGACGCGAACATTTCTCCGTTGAGGTGACTCGCGCTGCCGACGCCGGCGGAACCGTAGTTGAGCTCGCCCGGCTTCGCTTTGGCAAGATCTATGAGCTCCTTCAGGGTCTTTGCCGGCACTTGAGTTCCGACGACGAGAATATTGGGCACGGAGGCGACCATGCTGACCCCGGAGAAATCCTTCACCGTGTCGTACGGCAGCTTGGGATAAAGGGTCGCATTGATGGCCTGCGCCGCCGAATTGAGAAGCAGCGTGTACCCGTCCGGCGTCGCTTTCGCGACGATGTTCGCACCTATCGTACCGCCGGCGCCGCCGCGGTTGTCGACGATCACCTGCTGGCCCCACAACTCGGTGAGCTTGGGCCCCAACGTGCGCGCGAGCGTATCGGTCGCGCTGCCGGCCGTGAAGGGCACGACGAATCGCACCGGGCGATTCGGGAACGGCTGCTCGGCAGCGGAAACCGCGGGCGCGACAAGGGCCGCGACGGCCACGCCGGCGCAAATATTCGCAAGCTTCATGGCAACTCCTCGTGAGTTTGTTGTGGGATCAGTCCGCACGCGCGCCCGATGCCTTCACCACTTTTGCGAGCCGCGCGACTTCCGACTTGAGGAAGGCATCGAACTGCTTGGGCGGCATCGTGTGCGGGGTCGCGCCCTGCGTCAGCATTTTCTCTTTCACATCGGGCAACGCGAGTATGCGCGCGACTTCGGCAGCGAGCTTCTCCTTGATGTCGTTCGGCATCTTCGCGGGGCCCAGCAAACCGGTCCAGAGATTGAATTCGAAACCCGGCAGCCCGCTTTCGGCGACGGTGGGCAGTTCCGGCAGCACCGGCGAGCGCGCCTTCGTGGTGACCGCGAGCCCGGTCACCTTGCCGCTCTTCACCATCGGAACGGCCGCGGTGATCGGCGCGAAGAAATACTGCACGGTGCCGCTGATCACATTGGTGATTGCTTCCGGCGTACCCTTGTATGGAACGTGCACGACCTCGATGCCTGCCGCGAGCTTGAATTCTTCGCCGTTCATGTGGGTGCCGCTGCCGACGCCGGCCGAGCCGTAGTTCAGCTGCCCCGGCTTGGACTTCGCAAGCTTGATGAGATCGGAAACGCTCTTCAGCCCGAGCGACGGCGTGGCGATCAGCACGTTCGGTACGTCAGCGACCAGCGAGACACCGGCAAAATCCTTCACCGTATCGTACGGGAGCTTCGTGTACAACGACGCGTTCAC
>JBLNBW010000105.1:0-33656 GCA_050260255.1 Rhodospirillaceae bacterium
CGAACCGGGGATTTCGAGCGCGAGATCGATATGACGCTTGTGGCCGCGATCGACGATGGTGCGGCGGCGGGCGCGATCGGACCCGACCAGGAAGCGCGCGACTTCTTCGATAGGCTTTTGCGTGGCGGAAAGTCCGATGCGCTGCAATCGGCGTCCGCGGGCATGATCCAGGCGTTCCAGCGACAGCGCGAGATGCGCTCCGCGGCGCGACTCCAGCACGGCATGGATCTCGTCGACGATGACCACGCGCGCAGTCTTCAGCATGTCACGCGACTTTCCCGCCGTGAGCAGCAGATAAAGGGATTCGGGAGTCGTCACGAGGATGTGCGGCGGCGTGCGCAGCATGGCGGCGCGCTCGCCAGTCGGCGTATCGCCGCTGCGCACGGCAGCGGTCACACGCACCGGCGGATAGCCCATCTCCTCGGCGATGCGCCGAATCGCGCGCCGCGGCTCCGCGAGGTTCTTGTGGATGTCGGCCGACAAGGCTTTGAGCGGCGAGACATAGATGACGCGCACTTCGTCGGGAAGGCCACCCGATGTCATGCCTTCGCGGAACAGCTGATCGATCGCCGTCAGGAACGCGGCCAGCGTCTTGCCCGAGCCAGTCGGTGCGGCGATGAGCGTGTCGTCACCGCGTCGGATGGCGGCCCAGCCGGCCGATTGCGCTTCGGTGGGCGCAAGCACGCGCCGGGCGCCGGAGTCGCCTTCGGTGAATCGGCTCTCCCACCATGCGCGCACGGCAGGATGGAAATCGTTGGGCAGCAAGATAGTCTTCGGCGGAAGGGTAGCGGACAGACGCGAGAACGTTCGATGGCAGGATAACCCGAAAGTTCTCGCGCGGGACAGCGCGGCCGGGCCGGGGACGCCGGCGCCGTGCCGTCCGACTCGTGCGCCTCGCGCTGCCAGTGCGCGTCGATCGCGCTGGGCGGCGAGCGACGTTGCTCGGGGCGCGTCATAGCGGCCGCTCTCGTCGCGACCGGCTCGTCGATTGCAATAGAAATGTACTCGGCATATCATTGCTATAGAAACAAAAGGCCGACATATGATCACACCCGCGCACGCGCCAGGCGTACTCAAAGCGAGAACGCTCGCCAAGGCGACTTTGCGTGCCGCCGAATTGCTTGGTCTCACTCAGGCCGATCTCGCGCCCATACTCGGCGTGAGCCGCGCTACCGTCTCGCGCATCGCTTCCGGCGATTACCTTCTCGCGCCCGAGCAGAAGACCTGGGAGCTCGCCGCGCTGTTCGTGCGCCTGTTTCGATCGCTCGACGCGCTCGTCGGCTCCAACGAAGCGCAGGCCCGGGCATGGCTCAACAGCGAAAACGCCGGGCTGGGCGGCATACCGCGCAAGCTCATACCGAAAGCGGAAGGCCTGGTCCGTGTGGTCCAGTATCTCGACGCCGCCCGCGGGCGCAGCTAGAGCGCTCGCGTGAAGCACACCGCGTTCGCAGTCCCAGCACGCGTGGGTGCTCGCCTCCGCAAAGCGGCCACTGCTCCATGCTGCAGCCGTGCAGCGCGCGTCTCATCGTGCTAGCGGCGCTTAGACTCGCCAGCGTCGATCTGTGGCGTGCGGTGGAAGCGCAGCACGTCGTCTCGACCATGCGCCTCGTGGACACGCTCGAAGAGCAGGCGGTCCTGGAAGATATTCTCGAAGCGACCAAGCCGGAAGTGCCGGCCGCGGCGGCGAAGCTCGATTACCTGCTGTTCACGCCCTTTCGCTATCCCTCGCCGTTTGCCTCGCGATTTCGTGCGATCGGCGATCCGGGCATTTTCTATGGCGCCGAGGCGGTGCGCACCGCGTGTGCCGAGCTCGGCTACTGGCGCTGGCGGTTTCTCACCGACAGCGCAGGCCTCACGACGCTCGGCCCTGCACCGCAGACGCTGTTTCAGGCGAGCGTGAAGGCGCGCGCGATCGATCTCGAACGCAAGCCGTACGTCCGCGATGCCCGGCTGTGGCGCGATCCTTACGATTACTCGGCGTGCCAGGCGCTCGCGCGCTCGGCCCGTGCCGCGGGCGTGGGTCTCATCCGCTATGGATCGGTGCGCGACCCGCAGCCGGGACGGTGCGGTGCGGTGCTCACGCCGGAGGCTTTTTCGTCACGGCGCCCGAAAGGGCCCACGCAGACCTGGCAGCTCACCGTCACGCAGGACTACGCGGTATGGCATCGGGTGCATGGCCGCGACGCCTTTCAGTTCGACATGCGTGTGTGGAAAGAGGACAGCAGAAAATGACTCAGCTTTTGATCATAGTTCTAGGCGCACGCAGCTCCAGTCGCACTTCGTGCGCGTAGCGGTCGGTGGCCGCATCGCGCCACAGCTGCGTGCCTTCGTCGAGTGTGGCTATCGTTCCCGAAGGCGCTTGCAGCACGCCGCCCGCGAGCCATACTTTCTTGTACGCTGCGCAGTGGAGATCCATGCCGGTCTCCGTATCGCGAAGTGTCGCGGTCAGCGGACCTTCCACGCTCATGCGCGTAAACGCCTGGCCGCGGAACTCCCAGTGGTCCTTGCGGTACACGCCGGCCGCTTTCTGCTCATCGTCCGCATAGATCGCTCCCTGCACGATGCGCACTCGCGCAACGGGCGCCATCAATTGGTCGGGGCCGTCCCCTCCCGAAAAGCGGCAGATGAGCATACCGCCGCGGCTGCAAGGTCAATGCCAGTCTGCGCCGCGTGTGACATATGCCCGCAAGACGACGTAGCGCGGCGCCCTGTACGTCGCCGCGCGGCGACGTACGCGTGAGCGATGGTGCAAAGCAGGCATCATCCTTGCCCCGAATGCGCCGATTTTTTCAATGGAGCGAAACCCGCGTGCACATGAACGGTCTCTCATTGCGACTTCAAGAAAAGAACACATGCTCAGACGCGACGTATTGAAATACCTCGCCGCACTCGGCGCGTATGCTTACGCGCGCGGCGGCTTCGCCGCGACCGGCGTCAAACCGCTCGGCAAACCGCAGCCTTTCGATTACGCGCGGCTCAAGGGACACGCGCGGGCGCTCGCCAACGCGCCGTATCGCGCTCCATCGAGCACGCTGCCGCCGCCAGTCGCCAAGCTCGATTGGGATCAGTACCAGGCGATCCAGTACCGCGACGATCATGCGCTGTGGGCGCGCGACAACCGCAGGTTTCGGGTGAAGTTCTTCCATCTCGGGCTGTACTTCAAGACGCCGGTCCACATCTACACCGTGAGCGACGGCATGGCACAGGAAGTCGCCTACGACGCCGGCATGTTCAATTACGGCAAAAGCGGATTGCAGCGCGCGCACCTGCCCGAGGATCTCGGCTTCGCCGGCTTTCGCGTGCTGTTCGACACCGATCCTAAGCGCGACGTGGCGGCGTTCCTCGGCGCAAGCTACTTCCGCGCGGTCGGCGGCGAAATGCAGTACGGCATGTCGGCGCGCGGGCTTGCGGTCGATACGGCGCTCGAGCGGCCGGAAGAATTCCCCGTCTTTACCCATTACTGGATCGAGCAGCCGGCGAGCAAGTCGGCCGTGCTCACCGTGTATGCGCTGCTCGACTCGCCGAGCGTCGCCGGCGCGTACCGCTTCGACATACGACCGGCATCGACGCTGACCATGGACGTCGACGCAGCGTTGTACCCGCGCAAGCCGATCGAGCGGCTGGGCATCGCGCCGCTCACCAGCATGTATCAACACGGCGAGAACGATCGCCGTATGGCAAACGACTGGCGGCCGGAAATACACGATTCCGACGGCCTGTCGCTGTGGACCGGTGCGGGGGAATGGGTATGGCGCCCGCTGCTCAACCCGGAGACGCTGCGCTTTAACGCTTATGCCGACAACAACCCGCGCGGCTTCGGGCTTCTGCAGCGCGACCGCGTGTTCGACCATTACCAGGACGACGGCGTGTTCTACGATCGTCGGCCCAGCGTCTGGGTGGAGCCGAGAGGGGAGTGGGGCAAAGGCGCGGTGCAGCTCGTCGAAATCCCGACCGCCGACGAGACGTTCGACAATATCGTGGCGTTCTGGAATCCCGCCTCCAAGCCCGAGCCTGGACAGGAGCTGCTGTACAGCTATCGGTTGCACTGGGGCTCGCGCATGCCCTTCGCATCGCCGCTTGCGCACGTGGTTGCCACGCGCACCGGCATAGGCGGCATCATAGGACGCAAGCGCACGTACTTTTCCTGGCGCTTTGCCGTCGATTTTGCCGGCGGCGAGCTTGCCCGGCTTCCCCGGAATGCCAAGGTCGAAGCGGTGATCACGGCCTCACGCGGCGAAATCGAGATTACTTCCGCACGGCCGCTGGCGGCGGTCAACGGCTATCGGGCGATGTTCGACTTGAAGCCCAACGACGACAGCGTTGCGCCGATCAACCTGAGGCTTTATCTGCGCGCCGGCAAGGGAGCGCTCTCCGAGACGTGGATGTACCAGTGGACGCCGCCGCCACCGGAGCGGCGTAAGCCTGAAGGATGATTTACGCGATGCGCTGCATGCGGTCGCGTATCCACTGGGAAAGCAGCCATTTCTCGCCGCGTATCGGGGCGAGCCCGGCGTGCAGCGTCTTGGTATTGCCGCTGCCGTCGGGCAGCAGGTTGTCGAAGAACAGCGCCTCGCCGGCCCGTCCGCGGAATTTCACACCGGCCTTGGGAAAATCGGTCTCGCCGCCTTCGTAGTCGTCGTTGAGATAGACGAGGCAGGTCTTCACGCGCTGCCCTTTCACCGCGATGAGATCCTTGTAATTCGGCAGATCGGGGTGGAAGTAGTCGATGTGATAGGTGTAGCGCTCGCCGACCGAGTAATGCAGCACTTCGAACGGCTCGAGCGCACCCATGGCGACGTTCGCGGCGCGCGCGATGCGCGCACGGACGAGCTGTATCAGCAGATCGGTCTCGATCAGCGAGAACGGCGTGCAGGTGTTCGTGCGCATGGGGTCTTCCTTGAGTACGCCCAGGCGGTAGTCGTGGACCTGCGCGCGCTTGAGCCGCGGCGCGGCGCGGTCACGGAAATAGCGGCACAGCGCCGGCGTCAGAAATCCGGGATAGCGCACCATGCGGGGAGCGTCGGAGATGACCGAGCCGCGGGCGGTGCCGATCCAGGCTGCCGCGCGCGTCGCGTCCGGTATGCCCGTGTCGTGCAGTATGTCGAGCAGCATTTTCGAAGGCGCGTGGTTCAGGGCCGCTGCGCGACCGATGGCCTCGTATGCATCGTCCCAGCTCTGCGGCCGGCCTACGCCGGCTGCCGCAAGCACGGCTAAATAACTCCACGCTTCAGCGTCGCCCTGCCGCGCCGCTTCGGCAAGCAGCGCATGCCCGTCGACGGGCGAGTAAGGCGCTTCGCGTCCTACGACGAGACGGGCGCCCAGGGCCGTGATCGCAGCCGGATTTCCTGCATAAGTTTTGCGGACCAGCGCCTGGAATTCGGCATCGGGCGCGGCGGGACCATCGATGCTGGCAGTTAGCGAGTTCAACGCTCTCCTCCGTGCGCGGATTCTTGTATGAATCACCCCGGCAGACGACGCCGGGTATTTTTCGCGTGCGACGCATTCTACGGGCTTTGTAAGTTTGACGTAAGCTTGGAATGCCGTGCGGTAAAAATGATCTCCCGCGCCGGTGTGCGCGCGGGAACGTCGAGCGGAGGCTTGCAGCTAGATCTTCAGCGCGTGCAGAAAGTCGGCGCGCTCCCGGGCGCCTGCCATGAGGAAGCCCAGGTCGCCGCCGCTCAATATGAAACGCATGCCCATGTCTATGTAACGCGCCATGAGCTTGGGCTCGTAGACTCCGCCCATGCCCGGATGCACGCCGCGCTTGCGGCACGCGGCGATAACGCTGCGATAGGCGTCCTCGACGCGCGGATCGGCGAACTGTCCCGGGATGCCCATTTCCGCGCACAGGTCGTTGGTGCCGATGAGCAGCACGTCGATGCCCGGGACCGCTGCAATGGCGTCGGCCTGCGCGATGGCCGCCGGTGTTTCAAGCATGACGATCACCAGCGTCTCGTGGTTCGCGGCGGCCGTCGATTCGCCTACCGGCACGCTGCGATATGCGAATTGAGGCAGCGCGCCCATGACCGAGCGATGCCCCAGGGGTGGGTACTTGCAATGGGCGACAACGCGCCGCGCTTCCTCCACCGTGTCGACGTGCGGCACCACGACGCCTTGTGCGCCGGCGTCGAGCACACGTGAAGCATGGTAGTGCTCCTTGCCCGGCACGCGCACGATCGGCGTGACACCGACGGGTAGCGCTGCCATGGCGATCTGCGCGGCCGTGTCGAGATCCATGGAATTGTGTTCCATGTCGATGAACAGCCAGTCGTAACCGCAGGTCCTCGCGATGGCTGCAATGTCGACGGAGCGTGCGAGCCGCACGCCCATGCCGATGGCAAGCCGCCCTGCGGCGAGCTGGCGTTTGGTGTGATTCGGGTAAATGTTCATGGGTGCCCGATCCTCTTCCGTATGCGGGCACGATACACCAGCCAAGGCTCGTCACGAAGCGGAATCGCCGGGCTGCTGCAGTCTATGCTATGGCGGTCACATGATACGGCTGTTGGAAATCGAAGCCGTGGAGGCGCGCGTCGGCAACACATTCGTCGAAGGTGAGGAAGCAGCGGCCGAGCTGCGCCATATCGAAGGCGCCGCGGGACCAGTACCAGCATGCGCCTCGGCCCTCGCCCGGATGGAGCATGAACACCCAGACCGCTAGGCGACCGCAGCGTCGCCGGCAGTCGCCAGTGCGATGTTGCGACGGTGTCGCAAGTGGGCGTCCGGCATCCAGCAGGCCGGCGTGTGGTGCACGCGCAGAGCGGGGCATGGAAGCGATTCCTTCATCATCGCGCGGCGACGAGACTCGTGTCGTCGCATCGCGCGCGGTGGTAGGTAGCAAGCGGTGTGCCGCGCGTTTCTGGCACACGAGGTGCTTCCATTGCGGCCGGAGCGTTGCGCCTTGGGCGTGCCGCTCTGCCCGGCTGATTGGGACAACGAGGCCTTAGCGGCCGGGCTTCCCCTCCCTTCGTCGATGTCCCTCTCTGCAAGCAGTCCCGTCCGTCATATCGACTGACGGCGCGGTCGCGATGCACGTGCCGTTACACTCGTACGGTGACGCTCGCATGCCATTGTCACTTGCCGGAGACATCGTTACAGCAGAAAAGACGCCGCTGGCGCGGCTTTCATGGGGAGAAGACGCGTGTCGCTGAAGGCCGTCAACGCATGCGACTCAATCTGTCGCGATCATCCCGTGCGCGGCAGCCTGGCGCGCGTCGAAGCGCCGGCGGACATCGTCATACTGCTGACCCCGTATGCCGCCCCGGACGGCGCGCGGCTCCACCGCGCGGTAAGCGACGCGCCAGCTCTCGGGCAGGCGCTCGCCGTCCGGTGTGGCGAGCCACAGGCGATACAGCAGGCGCTTGCGGTCCGGCGCGTCGTGGTCGATGAAATTAGTGCGCGAATGCAGCGTGGTGTGGCTGTTCACGAGCTGCAGGTCGCCAGGGCGCAGGTACATCGTGTACGTGAGATCGGCGCGCCGGACGAGCGCATCGAAGCGTTCGAGCGCATCGCGCTGGCGTGCCGTGAGCCGCGGAACACCTTCGATCTGCTGCGCCGAGTTCACGCGATTGCGGTTCCATTTGGAAAAGAGCAGGTCGTCCTGCGTGTCGAAGATGGGATGGGGATACGACGGGCCTTCGTCCGGCGCTTGCTCCTGCTGGCGGCTGAAGTGTATCGGCTCGTGCAGCAGGTCCACGTCATCGGGATGCTCTTCGCGCATGCGGCCGTACGCGTACACCGAGCTCGTCACGAGGCTCATGCCCCCTTCGGCGGCGGCGTTGTAGCAGGTGAGCGCGACCACATCGGCAGAGTCGGTATGGAAATCGAGCTCGGCGTTCGACGAATAGCCGCGGCCGCCTGCGCTGCGGTACTGCGTGCCTTCGTCGCGCACAGCGGAGAGATACTGGCTGGACTTGCCTTGCGGACGCGCAACGCCCGCGTGCAGTCCTATCGCCCACGTGAGGAGTTCGAATTCCTGCTGATCGAGCTCGGCGCGCGGCAGGCCGTGCACCAGTGCGAGGCCCCGCCCGCGCTTGGTCTCATCGAACGCTTTTGCGAGGACAGACCACGCATCGCCGAAATCGAAATCCTCCCGGCGGTAATCGAACAGCGTCTTGTGCGGATCGCGCGCCCTGCGGATTGCGGCGACCAGCTGTCGTTGCATGGACTCCTCCAGCGTGTAAATCCAACTCGTGTCGGCCTGCATCTCGGCGGCGCTCCACGCCGCGCGCGATTGGAGTGCTTTCATAGGTTGTCGGTCACGGTTAAGAAGTTGGGCGTAAGAAGCGAAGCGCGGAGGCTGGAGCGTTGCATCGGCTCGTTGTTGTCCTGGTTTCGCGCGTTGCCGGGTCTGTCAGCCAACTACGCCTTTTTTCTTCAGTGCTTCGATCTGCTCGTCGCTCATGTGCAGCACGTCGCGCATCACTTCGCGCGTGTGCTGGCCGTGCGTCGGTGCCGGCGAGCGTACTTCCGCGGGTGTCTTCGACATGCGCACGGGGCTGCCCACACCGCGCACCTTGCCGACGGTCGGGTGGTCCATCTCTATAAACGGCTTGCGGGCGGCGACCTGAGGATGCTCGATAACCTGCGCGATGTTGTTGATCGCGCCGACGGGTATGTCGTTGGCGAGCAGCAAGGCTTCCCATTCCTCGTACGTCTTCGTCATGAACACCGCCTGCAGCTTCGGTATCAGCGTGTCGCGGTTGTTCATGCGGTCGGTGGTGGTCCTGTACAGCGGGTCGTCGGCGAGCTCCGGATGGCCTATCGTCGGGCAGAACTTCCGCCACAGCTTTTCGCCGGCGATCGCCAGCGCGAGATCGCGGGTCTTGGTGTGGAACGTCTGGTACGGAACCACGACGGCGTACGCGGTGCCCATGGGGGCGGGCACTTTGCCGTCGACGAAATAGTTCGCGAAAGACGTGCAGAGCAGCGAGAGCTGACCCTCGAGCATCGAGATGTCGACCTGCTGGCCTTCACCGGTCTTTTCCTTGTGGCGCAGGGCGAGCATGACGCCGTACGCGCAGTACATGCCCGCAGTGAGGTCGGCGATCGACACGCCGCAGCGCGTGCCCGTCGTGCCCGGTTCGCCGGTCACGCTGATCATGCCGCTTTCCGCCTGCAGGATGAGATCGAGCGCAGCGCGATCCTTGTACGGGCCGTTTTGGCCGAAGCCGGAGATCGAGCAGTAGATGATGCCGGGATTGCGCTTCTTTGCTTCGTCGTAGCCCAGCCCCAGCTTCTCGAGCGCGCCGACGCGATAGTTTTCCAGCACCACGTCGCATTGCTCGACCAGCTTGAAGAAGATCTCCTTGCCTTCCGGCTTCTTGAGATCGACCACGATGCCGCGCTTGTTGCGATGCAGGCTCACGAAGTACGAGGTCTCGCCGCCCGGTATCGGCACGCCCCAGCCGCGTGCGATGTCGCCGGCGCCGGGCGGCTCGAGCTTGATGACTTGCGCGCCGAAGTCGGCGAGCATGGTGGATGCGAATGGACCGGCGAGCGCGTGCGTGAGGTCCAGAATTTTGACGTCTTCGAGTGGCAGAGGCATGTCGGAGGCTGTGAAGGATGAGCGATATATGTATAGGGCCGTGCGGGACTGCGGCGCCCGTTATTCTAACCGGGATGGCGCGGTGTCCGCGCTTGGCGGCGCTTCGAGCGTTCCTCTGATGATGTCGGAGCGCCAACAGAAAACTCCGGGCTAGGTGCTCCGATGGTGCCAGCGCGGTGGATTTTCGGTAAACCGCTAGCGCACGCGCCGCATCTCGTCGAAGAACTCGTCCATCATGAATTCCTCGAGGCCGTCGTTATCGCGCGCTCGCGCCGACAGCGTGACATAGCGTCCCAGGCGCTTCGACTCCCAGAGAAAGTCGTTCTGCTCGTGTTCGCGAATGATGGCGATCATCTTGCGCACGATCGCGATGCGGATGTCCGGATTCGAGCCCTTGCGCACTTCGATCAGCTGAGCCGTGTTGCGGCGCGCCTCGCGATTCCATCCGTAAAAAAGGAATTCGGCGTAGTCGTACGCGACATGCTGAATGCTGAAGATGCCGCCACCGCGGTTCGGATCGTAGCCGAACGCCTGTGCGCGCCCGGGTGCGAGATTGGCGGCCGCGAGCCGGTTGGCGCGCGCGTTCGGATCTTCCGTGGGCGAGCTTTGCGGTTGTGCGTCGGGGAAGGCGAGCGACGGCTTGGGGTCGGTACGGGCGCGGCGACGCGCTTCGATATACGAGGAGAGATCGTCGGCCGGCGCGCGAGGGGCGGGACGCGTGGTCGGCGGTGCTGACGGCGTTTGCGGCGCCGGCTTGTCGAGCGCGATAACCGGTGGCGCGGCCGGTTTGCGAGGCCGCGGTACCGCTTTCGGCGCGCGTGGCGAAGCAGGAGGGGGGCGTTGCTCGAGCCGCGGCGGCGGCGTAGCAGGGCGCGGTGGCGGCGTCTGCACCGCGGGCGGCGGCAGTATCTGCACGGCGAGCGGACCGCGGCCTTCACCACGCTTGTCGCCTGCGGACGACGGAAGCGACACGACAGGTTTCAACTCCCACAGCGCTAGCGTATGGAGCAGCATGGACACCGCAACCGCAAGCGTGATCGTGCGGATGTCGGCGCGTCGGAAGCGCAAATCGTCGAGCGTAGGGCTCATCGGTGACGCAATGTGCCGGTGTCGGGGCGGGGTTGCAAGGCGACCGGTCGCCGGAAAGATGAAGTCTCGCCCTTGTAGAGCAGCGCGTGCAGGCTTGGTTCCCGCCCGGCGCCGGCAAAAAAAAAGCGCAACCGCTTGGCTGCGCTTAAGTTCCACCAAAGGAGGAGGTTTTGGAGGATATGCCGACTCGGTGAGAGCCGGCACGACGACAGTGTCGCCGTTATGGCGCGCCTTCACAACCGAGAAGAGTTGAACTCTCGGTTTAGCATTCCTTGGTCGACGCTATATGCCGTGACGCCGCCGAGGAGGCGCCATTACACAACCGTTAACGTCATGATTCCGTCTCGTAAACGCCGTGGCGTGCTTTTTTCCTTGCGCACGCTGGCAAAGCAGTCGTGCATGCGAAAAAACTCATTCGACGAGCGCGGCTGCACATCATACCCGACGTACCAGATAGCGGTCGCGCCGCATTATGCAGGTGCGATGTTTCCGTACTGTCGCGCACAGCCATGCCATCAGGGGCGCGATGACCGCAATCCGTAAAGGGCAGTATCCGGGCGCGTTGTCCCGCGACCAGTTCAGCGAGCAGTTCCAGCGCGCCTACCTGGACCCCGCTTACGACGTGGAGCGCGCCGCTATTGCGCGCCTCGAGGCGATTGCGTGGGACGCATACTGCAAGGGACGCAAGTCGCCGCTGCACGAGAAGGCCGGCCCGGAGTTCGCCGACCCCGATTACGACATGTCCACCGAGTGGCGCCGGACACGCGACAAGCTGCGGGCGGCGGAAGCGCGGCAGAAAAACCCCGCGACGCGATCGCGCGTGCTGCTGATCGTGGGCGCCTCCCGCAACGACGGCACCTGTCCGGGCGAGATGTCGAAGACGTTCCGGCTGATGCGAATCGCGCGCGAAGTGGTCGACGCCGCCGGCATCGAAAGCGATGTCCTCGACTTGAGCAACCTCGTGTCCGACTACAAGCGGCGCATTTTCCCGTGCAAGGGTTGCGTATCGACCGCGATGCCGCTATGCCACTGGCCCTGCAGCTGCTATCCCAATCACGCGCTCGGCCAGACGGGCGACTGGATGGCCGAAATCTACGAGCAGTGGGTCGCCGCGCATGGCGTGCTGATTCTGACGCCGGTGTACTGGTACCAGGTCGCGAGCCCGCTGAAGCTCATGATCGACCGCCTGGTGTGCGCGGACGGCGGCAATCCGGATCTCTCATCGACTTCGGGCAAGGACGCAAAGAAGGCCAAGGCGCTGGAGCTCGCCGGCTGGCCTTATCCCAAGCATCTCGGCGGACGCACGTACGGCGTCGTCGTTCATGGCGATGTGGCTGGCATCGAAGCCGTGCGCCGCGCGCTATGCGACTGGCTCGACTGGATGGGCCTCGTGGACGCCGGATCCCAGGCCCGGCTCGATCGCTATATCGGCTATTACGAGCCGTATGCGACGAGTCACGATGCGCTCGATGCGGACACGGCGGTGCAGGAAGAAGTGCGCAACGTGGCGCGCGCTCTCGTCGAGGCGGTCCGCCAGCTGCGCGCCGGGCGCCTCTCCAGGCCGGACGCGGGACTCAGGCGGTCGCGCCCGAAGTAAGCGGGCCGAAGCGAACGCCGGCGCTCGTTTGCCGGCGACGGAAGCACTGTGCTAATTTCCTGCGCCTGGCGCCGCTGCGGGCGCGACGGTTCACACGGTAAGGGAGAGCGACGTGGAGTTGACGTTTCGCCGGCTGCATCCGCACATCGGCGCTGAAGTTGGCGCGATCGATTTGCGGCAGGTTCACGACCGCGACACGCTCGACCGACTGCGCGCCGGCATGGACGAGTACGCGGTGCTCGTGTTCCGTGACCAGCAGTTCACCGATCAGGATCAACTGCAGTTCGCGCAGCGCTTCGATGGCGTCCTGCATTCGAAGACCGGCATCTCGGCGCTCGGCAAGAACCGGCTGGGCGACGAGGCCCTCTCGGACATTTCGAACGTCGACGAGCAGGGTGGAATACGCAAAGCCGAAGACCGGCGCCGCATGTATTCACTGGCCAATCGCCTGTGGCACACCGATGCGTCGTTCCAGAATCCACCAGGCCGCTACTCCATGCTGTCCGCGCGGGTCATACCGCCGGTGGCGGCGGATACGGAGTTTGCCGACATGCGGGCGGCGTACGACGCGCTCGATCCCGCGCTCTGCCGCCAGCTCGAAGGCCTGCACATCCATCATTCCATCGCTTACTCGCGTCAGACCCTCGGATTCGAGTTCGAACAGGAAGAGCTCGATCAACTCAAGGGCGCGGTACACCCGGCGGTGCGCACCAATCCACGCACCGGGCGCCGGTCGCTATACATCGCGTCCCACGCGACACGCATCGTCGAGTGGCCGGTGGCCGAAGGCCGTCTGATGTTGCGCGACCTGATGGACCATGCGACACAGCGTCGGTTCGTTTATGCGCATGCGTGGCGTGCCGGCGATCTCGTCATCTGGGACAACCTCGCCACGATGCATCGCGCACGGCCGTTCGACGACAGCAAGTACCGCCGCGAGCTGCGTCGCGTCACCACGCTCGATGTGGACCTGCCGGCGAGCGCCTGACCGCCGCGATCATTTCCCCGGCGTAATGCCGCTCGCCTTGATGGTCTTGCGCCACTTCTCGACTTCCGCGCGCAGGTAGGCGCCGAACTGAGCCGCCGTGCCGCCCGACGGTGTCGCGCCATCGGTGGCCATTCTCTCCGCAACGTCGGGCAGCTTGAGAATGCGATTGATCTCGCGGTTGTACTTGTCGATGATCGCTGCCGGGACGGCTGCCGGCGCTGCGAGCCCGTACCAGGACTCGACCGCATAGCCTTTGACGCCGGCCTCCTGCATCGTCGGGATCTGCGGCACGGCTGGCGAACGCTTGGCCGTCGTGACGGCGAGCAGGCGCAGGCGCCCGGCATCGATCAGCTGGTTGGATTGATTGAGGCTCGTGAACATCATATCCACATTGCCGGCGACAACGTCCATCATCGCGATCGCGCCGCCCTTGTACGGCACGTGATTGATTTTGATGTTCGCCAGACTCGCGAAGAGCTCCGCCGACAGATGCACGAGCCCGCCGACGCCGGACGAGCCGAACGCGATGCCGTTCGGCTTCGCTTTCGCGAGCGCGATGAGCTCGCCGACCGACTTGGCCGGCACGCGGGGATTGACGACCAGCACGTACGGCTGCACGGCAAGCAGCGAGATGGGCGCGAAATCGCGCTGCAGATCGTAGGGCTGCTTCACGCCTTGCAGCGACACGTTTACCGAATGGCTCGCCGTGAACATGCAGATGGTGTAGCCGTCGGGCGCGGACTTGGCGACGAGATCGGCGCCGATGATGCCGTTCGCGCCTGCGCGGTTGTCCACGATCACCTGCTGTCCCCACGCTTCGGTGAGCTTCTGCGCGACCATGCGGCCGACGATGTCCGTGCCGCCGCCCGGCGAGAACGGAATCACCAGACGCACAACGCGCGATGGAAAGGACGCGGCGTCCTGCGCCCGGGCCGTCGTCGCTGCTGAAGCGAGTGCGATGCAGGCGAGCGCGCACGCTCGATTGAACCGATTCATGTGTTTTCTCCTCGCGGATGACAGTGCGTCATCGCGTGCCTATTATGGATACGCGTTGCCGTGGCGGGCGCAACTCGTGCGCGCATGGCGGACGCGGGGCAGGCCGAATACTAGGTGAGGGCGCGCGGTCTCGCAACAAACTGTCCGCACTATGGCTCAAAGTTCGAGGGAGTTTTCGCCATGCAATCCACCGCAAGCGGATGGAAAGTATTCGACGCTGAAATGCCCGTCATGACTTGCGAGTACCGCTTCGGGCCCGGCACGTCGACCGCACTTGCCGTGGGCGGCGCACGCGGCGTGATGGTCGTCAGTCCGCCGTATCATCCCGACGATGCGCTGTTCGACGCGCTCGCGCCTTACGGCCCGGTCGTGGCGCTGATCGCGTCCAACGCGTTTCACCACCTTGGCCTGCCGGAATGGAAGCGCCGTTTTCCGGAAGCGCCGGTGTACGCGCCGGCGCAGGCGATCGCACGCGTGGAACGCAAGACGAAGATAACCGGCATTCGGCCGCTCGCCGACGCAGCGGGCATTGCGGGCCGCGACGTCGAATTGATCGACATGCCGCACTACAAGACGGGCGAGCTGCTGGTGCGCATCAAAAGCTCGCGGGGACTGGCCTGGTACGTGACCGATTTCATGATGAACATGCCCGAGCTGCCTCGAAATCCGATCGGCCGGCTCATGTTCAAGCTCACCAACAGCGCTCCAGGGCTCAAGTTCAACAACCTCGTCCCGCTGTTCATGGTGAAGGACAAGGCCGCGCTCAAGCACTGGCTCGCGCAGGAGTTCGACAAGGCGCCACCGCAGTGGATCATTGCGGCGCACGGCGACATCGCGGACGTCGGCGCAGACAGGAATGCGGTGCGCGCGTTGTTCGCTACGCGTTGACCGGGCTCGCTATGCGGCGTGCTGCTGCCGCTTGAACCACAGCCGGACGCCGTACGTCATGGCCACGAAGAGCAGCGCCACGCCACCGATAATCCAGTAGTTGACCTTCGAGACGTCCTCGAGCGCCGTCGCAATTTCGCCGCCGAACACAGCCGTGAGGAGCACGCCGGGCGACATGCCGAGGAACGTGCCGACTATGAACTGCCAGGCAGGGATGCGCATCGTTCCCGCGACGAGGCTTTCCACCGCATGCGGCGCGAGAGGGACTATGCGCATGACGAACACCGCCAGCACGCCATGCTTCTTCAGCACCTCCGTGACCGGCTCGATCTTGTCCCCGGCGAGGCGCTTCACCGTGTCCGCCGATAGCGCCCGGCCTGCATAGTAGGCCGCCATCGCCGAGAGCAGTATGCCAATCATCCCGTACGTGAATCCCATCCATGGACCGTACGCGATGACGGCGAACAGGGTGATGAGCGGCCGCGGAAACATGACGAACGCCGCGGGAACGTAAGCGAGGATGATCGCTGCCGGTAGCCATGGCGTCCTGCTCGCGTCGCGCGCCCATCCGGCGATGCGCTCGTGCGTCACGTATTCCGAGAGCGGGGTGTAGCGCCATGCCGCCGCGAGCGCCGCGATGACGACCACCAGCGCGACGATCTTTCCCCACGCGGGGCCGCGATGTCGTCGATTCGCGTGCGTATTGCGGGCGTGTGCGACCGAATGCAGACGGGCGATGTCCATGATGGCTGCCATGCCCGCATGCGGGCGAAGACAATGGCCCTCACCCTGCAATGCCTATTCCCGCCGCTCGTATGCCATGCGCGACGTGCGGCTTGCGGAAAAATTGTGAAACAATCTCCGTTCGCGGCACGAGGACCGCATTCGAGGAAAAGACCATGACGTTACAGCAAATGCTTGGCATGGAACTGCCCGTGGTGCAGGCGCCGATGGCCGGCGTGCAGGGCAGTGCGCTTGCGATCGCGGTGTCCAACGCTGGGGGACTGGGATCGCTGCCGTGCGCGATGCTTACGCCGGAGACCATGCGCAGCGAGCTCGAGAAAATACGCGCGCAGACGACCAGGCCGTACAACGTCAACTTCTTCTGCCACACGCCGCCTACACCCGATGCGCGGCGTGAAGCGGCGTGGCGGCAGGTCCTCGCGCCGTACTACGCGGAGTTCGGGATCGATCCCGCGACGATACCCACGGGGCCGGGCCGCGCGCCTTTCGATGCGCAGCTTGCCGACGTGCTGAGCGAATTCAAGCCGCCGGTCGTGAGCTTTCACTTCGGGTTGCCGGCGAAAGACCTGCTCGCGCGGGTGAAGTCCTGGGGTGCGAAGGTGCTCGCATCGGCCACCACGGTGGAGGAAGCGCGCTGGCTCGAAGCGCAAGGCGTGGACGTGATCATCGCGCAGGGCGAAGAGGCGGGAGGTCACCGCGGCATCTTCCTCTCCGAGGAGCTCACGACTCAGGTGGGCACGTTCTCGCTCGTGCCGCAGGTGGTGCGCGCGGTGAAGGTGCCGGTGATTGCAGCGGGCGGGATTGCTGATGCACGCAGCGTTGCGGCGGCGATGGCGCTCGGTGCTGAAGGCGTTCAGGTCGGCACCGCGTACCTGTTGTGCCCGGAAGCGACGACGAGTGCGGTGCATCGTGCCGCGCTGAAGAGCGAAGCGGCGCGGCATACTGCGCTCACCAATCTGTTCACGGGACGGCCGGCCCGCGGCATCATGAATCGCATTATGCGTGAAGTGGGGCCGATGAATCCGAAGGCGCCGGCATTCCCGCTCGCGACCTCGGCGATTACGCCACTGCGTGCAGCCGCGGAGAAGACCGGCTCCGGCGATTTCTCACCGCTGTGGTCCGGGCAGAATGCGAGCGGCTGCAAGGAAATCGGCGCCGCGCAGCTCACACGCGAGCTCGTCGCGCGGCTCTAAAGTGGGTTGGAACTAAAGGCCCAAAATCATAGACAGGATTTACACGATCGAGGCGAAAAGCTCGACGTTGTCATCTTGTTAATCCTGTTGTTTTTGAGACCGTTTGTGGTGTCGCGCGAAGCGGTCCCCGAACCTCGAGCAGGATCTTGCCTATGTGGGCGCTCGATTCCATGCGCGCGTGCGCGTCGGCTGCGCCAGCGAGCGGGAATACGGAATCGATGAGCGGCATCACTTCCGTGCCGAGATGCGGCCATACGCGCTCCATCACCTGGCGCACGATCTCGGTCTTCAACGAGAGCGCCGAGCCGCGCAATAACGAGCCCGTGATTACGGCGCGCTTCGCCATGATGGCCGTGAGCGGCACGGAATACTCGCCGCCACTGCCGCTCAAGTGCACGATGCGGCCGTCCATCGCGAGCGCCTCCAGGTTGCGCTTCGCATACGCGGTTCCGGCCATGTCGAGTATCACATCGGCGCCGTGCTTGCCGGTTGCCTGCATCACTTCGGCGACGAAGTCCTGCTCGCGATAGTTGATCGCCATTGCGCCGAGCTTGCGGCACGCCGCCGCTTTGGCCGCATTGCCCACCGTCGTGATGACGTGCGCGCCTTCCAGGCGCGCAAGCTGTATCGCCATCGTGCCGACGCCGCTGGAGCCGCCGTGGACCAGCAGCCACTCGCCGTGTCGCAGCCGTCCCAGCATGGATACGTTGAGCCATGCGGTGAGCAGCGCTTCCGGCAACGCAGCCGCGAGCTTGAGATCGAACCCGGACGGGATGGGCAGCGTCACGGGCTCTTCCGCGAGACAGTATTCCGCGTAGCCGCCGCCGTTGACGAGCGCGCACGCGTCGTCGCCGACTTTCGAGCGGCTGACGGACGCGCCGACGGCAGCGACCACGCCGGCGACTTCGAGCCCCGGGATGTCGGTCGCACCGGGCGGCGGCGTTCCGCGATTGCGCTGGCCGCAGTCGTGGCGGTTGATGCCCGCGTACGCGACCTCGATGAGCACCTGCCGCTCGCCTGGCTGCGGCACGGGCCTCGTGACGGACTGCAGCACCTCCGGCCCTCCCGGCCGCGTGATCGTAATCGCGTTCATCGTCTGCCGCAGCGTCATGCTTCCTCCTGGGTGGCACATCATGGTCGCGTGTCGTGAGTGTAACCCGCTGCACGAGACGCAGCTTGATGTGCGGCACATCGGCGTAATACCTACCGGCACGGCGACTCGCGGGTTCACAGCCGCGTTGAAGGCAAATTCGAGTTGATGAATCGACGCCAGGCGTCGTTTGGCACGTACTCTTGCCGAGCTGGGCCGGCCGCGACAGCAAGGACGCGCACAAGCGGCGCGAGCTTCCCGGGAAACGGCAGCGACGGCCCAGGCGCCCGAAGGGGCCACGACAGAGCTGCGAAGGAGCTGAGCTGAGGATCTGCTCGATTCGTCGGTCAAAGTGCCACGCCTGTCGAGCGCGGCGATGCTAGCATGCGCCCTCCTGTGGAACGGAGCAGCCATGTATCGGAAGTTGGAGGAAATCGCGGCAGCGTTTGCCGAGCTCGAGACCGCTTACAACGCCTCACCTATAGGCTTGGCGGTCGTCGATATCGACCTGCGCTATCGGCGTATCAATCCGCGACTGGCTGAAATGAACGGGCTGCCGGTGGAGGCCCACATTGGCAAAACGATCGGCGAACTGGTGCCAAGCCTCGAGCCGCTTGCGAAGTCGGTTGTCGAAAAGATTCTGCGGACCGGCGAGCCGCAGCTCGACGTGGAGTTTTGCGGAGAGACGCAACAAGCGCCGGGCCGCATCCGCTACTGGCGTGAGCAATGGGCGCCGGTCAAAAATCCCGGCGGGAAAGTCGTCGCTATCGCCGTAGCTGTCGATGAGATCACCGAACGCAAGCTCGCGCAGGACGAGCTTGCCGCGAATCGGCTGGAGCTGCAACGGCGGGTGCAGGAACTGGAGACCTTGATGGCTTCGGTGCCGGCCGCGATTCTCATCGCGCATGACTGCCACTGCACGGAGATCACCGGCAACCGCGAAGCGGAAAAACTGTTCCGGGTGTCGCCCGGCGAGCGCATCACGGCGGAGTTGTTCGAGGCATTCGAAAGCCGTCCGTTCCCGGACCATGACGAGCCCAAGCCGATACCGAAAGGCGGCTTGCCGATGGAGATCGCGGCACGCACCGGTGCGCCGGTGCGAGACGTGGAACTCATCTTGAAATTCAAGGATGGCGAGTCGAGGTTCATCGCCGGCAGCGCCCACCCCCTGTTGAATCCGGACGGCTCGGTGCGCGGCGTCATCGCGGCGTTCAGCGACATCACGGCACGTAAGCGCGCCGAACAGCAGCTTGCCGATGAGATGCGCAATAAGGACGCCTTCCTCGCGACGCTGTCGCACGAAGTGCGCAGCCCGCTGAACGCCTTGTCGAGCGGCGTCGAGGTTCTCAAGCGGCGGGCGTGTAACGACTGCGTGGTGCAGGACGTCGTTGCGATGATCGCGCGCCAGCACAAGCAGCTCACGCGATTGGTCGACGACCTGCTCGACATTTCAAGGATAGGACGTGGCGAGATATTGCTCCATGTAACGAACGTCAACGTCAGTCACTGCGTGCGCGACGTGATCGAAGCAATGAGGCCGACGCTGTCGACAAAAGATCAATCCGTATCGTTTGACGAAGTCGAGGAACAAGCCAACGTCAGCGGTGACGCGGCTCGCGTCATGCAGATCATCACCAACCTCATCACCAACGCTCACAAGTTTTCGCCGCCGGGCAGCCGGATCGGCGTTTCGACGCGACGCGAGGGCGAGAAAATCGTGCTTTCGATCCATGACGAAGGCCCCGGCATACCGGGCGATGTGCTCCCGCATATATTCGACCGGTTTTTTACGACCGGCGGCAGCGGGGGGCAGCACGGACTGGGAATCGGGCTGTGGCTGTCGCGCGAGCTGGTGCGCCTGCATCAGGGCACGATCACGGCGGCGAACCGTAAGCCCGGTCCGGGCGCGGTATTCACGGTAGAGTTGCAGGCGATTTAGTAGCGTCCGAGAGACTCTCCCCGGCCATCCGGCTCACCCGATGGCGCGGCCGGTTTCCCTTCACTCATGCACGTGTCATAGAACATTCATACTACCAAAAAGGGTATCTGCGGCTCATTTTCCTGATAGCCCGGGAACATATGATGACGTCGGCATAGTGGCCGATGCGCATAGTCAACTACCAGGGAGAGTGAGATGGCGATCTACGGAACGGAGGACGGCGAGCACATCAACGGGACCAATGGGGCGGACGAGATATACGGCCTCGGCGGTGACGATCATATCGTGGCCGGCAACGGCAACGATGAAGTCTTTGCCGGCGATGGCGACGATCAGGTGAACGCTGGCAATGGTGACGATCAGGTGACCGGCGCGGCCGGCGATGATTTGTTACAGGGCGGCGGCGGCCACGACGCCTTCAAGTACAGCTTTACGGTGGCCGACGGGCAGGCTGTCTTCCCCGGTTTCGATCCGGGCGAGGACGGCGTGCTCAGTCAGGAAGAATTCGTTCACCAGTACGATGCATGGCTGCGCAGTCTGGGCACGGATACCGACGGAGACGGCGTAATAACCGTGAGCAACAACAACGGATCGCAGACCGAGCTCCCGGTGGTAGAAGGCTTCACCGGAACCTTCGAGAGCCCGAAGGCCGATACGACGGTGCAGACCGGCGCGACCACCCACACCCGTTACTACAGCGATGCGGCCACCTTGGGCGAAGCGGTAACCAGCACGGACGGCGAGGACGTCGTCGTCGACTTTCATTTCGGCGGCCCGCAGGCCGACTACCTCGATTTCGCCGGCCTTACCAAGGATCAGTTTCTCGCGCATTTCACGGTCGTCGAAGAAGACGTGGTGACCAGCGCGGGGGAGGCGGGCAGCGACGGCGTGACGGATACCGTGATCAGCATCAACGGGGACGATACCTGGTCGCTGACATTGGCCGGCGTATCGGGTCACACGCTGTCCGAGTGGGGCGATTACATTTTCGGTGCGTAGGGCACATCGCCGGAAGGCCGGGGTTCTTCCCCGGCCTTTCTTTTTGGGACACCACTGCTCCAACGGTAGCTCGCCGCGTTTCGCGGCGGCGCATTTCTCAGAGCGACCGCTCCTGGTGTTCCAATTCCGCGGCGACATCCCAGAGCAGCACCGCGACCGTTCCCGCGACCACCGCAAGCAGCGCCGGCGCGAAGACGGCTTTCCAGCCAACCGCTATTCCCGCGATCAGGGTCAGGGCGACAAGCGCCCACATGACCATTCGCCAACCGGCAGCCTGACTGTCGATGTCGCTCGAGGTGAGGCCCGCTTGTACGGCCCGAGCGAGCAGACGCTCCGCGGCGCGTATGCGCCAGCTGACGAGCCGCACATGTAAAGCATCCATGGCGCGGCTGGTGGAAATCTTTGCCTCAGCGAGATACGGCCAAGCGAGACGGCTCGTCGTCCGTATTTGGGCGACCAAAGCGGTAACGGCGAGCAGGCAAACCGTTTTCGCACGATCGATGGGACTCGCCTTGCGAGCGAGGAGCAGACACGGTCCGTCTACCTGCTTGCGGGTTTCCATAGTCCGAGCCGCACGATCCGGGGACACCGGCCTCGCAACCGGCGTACCCGCTCGGCGTGAGGCGGCGCGTCTCGCTGCCGCGGCGCAGTTCCGCGAGCGCACAAGCGGGGCCGCCACGCGGAATTCGATGGAGACCCGCACCCGAAGCGGTGACGGGCAATCACGACGAGAATCTTCCGCGGCCGACGCAGGCAGTCCGCAGCTCACCTCAGCTGTTTACGAATCCCCTGGTTGGTGAGAATGACATCGCGCAAGGCGAGCAGCACCTTTGCGACATTGAAATGCTCGAGGTGACGCGATATGTCGTGTGGGCGCCGCTTTTCGAAGAAGTCGCCGCTGACCGCCAATAGTAGACGGCTGCCTCGTTGACTCAGGCGAAAGACATACAGGTCCTGTTCGTGATCGTACGTTTCACCGAGCTTGCTGTCGCGAAAATGGCGCGATAGGTATTCCAGGACGATTCGCCGCTTGAAGTCAGGGACTCTCGAGCCTGCATTCATTTTTCATCGTTCTTCTTGAACGCGACAACACAAAAATACGCCACCAGGCGCAAGATGACAACGGTCTATGGCGTCACGTCGGGCGTGGGACCGAACCCCGACGATTCTTGAGCCCCAGGTGAAGCTCGAGACCGAGCCGCGGCCGCCCTTGGCGCGCTGCTCGCTCGAAGCCCAAGTCTTCTCGTTGCCATGGGGCATGTCGTTTGCTGCCCCGCAATGATGCGGCGTAACCGACTCTGGCGCCTGTCCACGGCGCTCGTCTATGCGGACGAGCATCCAAGGCGGGTAGCATCTGTGCGCAGAACGAACTCCACAGTGAGCGGCTCATGAGCTTTGCACTCTGGTGCGTGGTAGCCGGAGCGGTGCTCATCTTCATGGCCCTCGCGAGCTCGGTGCTCGAGCGGCTGCCGCTTTCGACGTCGATGCTGTATCTCGCATTGGGCGCTGTGCTCGGATCGAGCCTCGTCGGAGCGATAGATCTCGACGCCATCGACGACGCACCGTTATTCGAGCGGCTCACCGAGGTGGCGGTGCTCGTGTCGCTCTTCTCCGCCGGGCTCAAGCTGCGCATGCCTCTCACCAACTGGCGATGGACATTGCCGGTGCGGCTCGCGACGGTGTCGATGGTCGTGACGGTCGGTGCAGTGGCCGTCCTGACGTACTACCTGCTGGCGCTGCCCGTGGGCGCCGCGATACTGCTCGGCGCGATACTGGCGCCTACCGACCCCGTGCTTGCGTCGGATGTCCAGGTCTCGGACGCTTACGATCGCGACCATCTGCGATTCGGTCTCACCGGCGAGGCGGGCTTGAACGACGGAACGGCCTTTCCGTTCGTAATGCTCGGCCTCGGGCTCCTTGGCCTGCACGATATCGGTCGCATGGGCCAGCGCTGGGTGGCCGTGGATCTCGTCTGGGCCGTCGCAAGCGGCATCGCAGTCGGGGCGCTGTTGGGCTGGTGCATCGCTCACCTGGTACTGTATATGCGGCGCCACCATCGCGAGGCGGTCGGGCTGGACGACTTTCTCGCACTCGGTCTCATCGCCATCTCATACGGCATCGCGCTTACGGTGAACGGCTACGGCTTCCTCGCCGTGTTTGCCGCCGGCGTCTCGCTGCGGCGGGTCGAGATGAAGCAAAGCCATGACGGCGTCACGCGCGATAGCGTCGCGGCGCTACACCCGGAAGCCGCCACCGACCCGGCCACCGCGCCGGCCTACATGGCGCGGGCGGTGCTCGCGTTCAACGAGCAGATGGAGCGCGCGATCGAGGTTGTCATCGTGGTGGTCATCGGCAGCTTGTTAAGCACCGTAGCGTTGAGCTGGACGATTGCCGTAACGGTGATCGCGCTGCTCTTCGTCATCCGGCCGATTTCCGCCCTGGCCGGCATGGCAGGCAGTGATATCGCGCCCGTGCGAAAAATGCTCGTGGCATGGTTCGGCATACGAGGCGTCGGCTCTTTGTATTACCTGGCATACGCCATCACGCATGGCCTGCCGGGCGAGTACGTCGATATTCTGGTGAACGTCACACTGACCGTCATCGCGACGTCGGTGGTTCTCCACGGCGTTTCCGTGACACCGCTCATGAGCGCCTACGGGCGATACAAGGCGCGGCGGAGAGCGGGGCGATAAAGAAGTGTAGAAGCGGGGCGGACGCGAATGCCGGCTTCCGCTCTCATTCCGGCTTCGACGCGACGATGTGCAGGTGGCCGGTATTGCCGGATCCCGCGCCGCCAGGGCGCGCACTCCGCGCGCTTACGGGCGCGATAAGGCGTTCGGTGCGCGCTTTGCCGTTGCGTAGACTGCGCAGCTTGGGAACCGGCTGGCACAGACGCCGGTAGAGAGAAATGTAGTCCCGCGCCATGCGAGGTGCGGTGAATCGCCGCTCGAACGATTTTCGGATTCGCTGCCGATCGAGTGCCGCGGCTTTCGGCACGGCAGCCGTCGCTTCACTGCACGTTTCGACCGTGTATCCGTTGATGCCATCCTCGATGATTTCGGGAACCGAACCGCTGCGGAAAGCGATCACCGGCGTGCCGCAGGCCATCGCTTCGATCATCACGAGTCCGAACGGCTCCGGCCAGTCTATGGGAAACAGCAGCGCGATCGCCTTGCGCAGGAATTCGTCTTTTTCGCTCTCGTTGATTTCACCGATGTACTCGATGCCGCCGCCTCGCAGCAACGGCTTGATGCGCGTTTCGTAGTACTCCCGGTCGACCTTGTCGACCTTTGCCGCAATTTTTAACGGCACACCCGTTGCGCGGGCGATCGCAATGGCTCGATCAGGACGCTTCTCGGGGGCGATACGTCCGAGGAAGGCCAGATATTCGCCGGGCCCGGGGGAGAACTTGAACATGTCGGGCGGAAGCCCGTGATACACCGTGGCGGCCCAGTTGGCCTGAGGCATGGGTTCACGCTGGCTATTGGAGATCGAAACGAGCGGCACCTTCGGAAAATGGGCCGCCAAGGAAATGACGTCGGGCATGTCGAGTCGCCCGTGCAACGTCGTCACGTAGGGTACGCCGAGTCTCGACATCATCGAGAAGTGCAGACCATCGATGTGGAAATGAATGATGTCGAAGTCGCGGGCGCGCTGGTACACGCGCTCCAGCATCAGCAGGTGGGAAAGGACCGCGTCCCGGTAAGAATCGGGAGTAAGGCGCAATGCCCGCGGGACGCACGCATCGAGCTCGCCCGATGTGATCGAATCACCGCTCGCAAACAGCGTTACGTCATGTCCACAGGACACGAGCTCTTCGGTCAGATAGGACACAATCCTTTCCGTGCCGCCGTAGAGTTTCGGGGGGACGCTCTCAATGAGGGGGGCTACGATGCCGATGCGCATAAAGGACTCTGTCAGCGGGACGCTTTCGCGTATAAAAGTGTGACACGCGCTGACCCGCCTTCGTTCGCGCGCCTGATTTCTTCTCCGGCGATCGCTTAGCGAAACCCGTTTCGGCGCGCGCAACGAAAAAGCCGCTTTACGTTTCCTGTTCTCATAGGGCGTTATCTTGCTACCCAGGAAATGGCCCTCGCAGTGCGATGCAGTCCGAGGCGGTCACGGCTTCTTGTCGCCGTGAACGCCTCGAAGCCTGTGAAGCAGCAGTGCTTGCGGACCGCCATGCGCCGGAACGCGACGCCTATGCCGCAAGTCGCACGGGCACCAGACGATCGATGGTGGCGCGCGCGCTGGCGAGCGCCTGCGTTTTCATCTGCTCCGTGATGGCGAGCCCTTCGGCGTACACGAATTCGACGTCGGTGATGCCGAGCAGCGCGAGGAAGTCGCGCAGGTAAGGCGTCTCGGTGTCTTTCGCTGTGCCGGCATACACACCGCCGCGCGTAGCGAACACATAAACTTTCTTGCCGGGCAGCAGGCCTTCCGGCCCTTTCTCGGTGTAACGGAACGTGATGCCGGCGCGGGCGATGTGATCGAAATACGCCTTCAGCGTCGAAGGCACGTTGAAGTTGTACATCGGCACGCCGAGCACGATCACGTCCGCACGCTTGAGCTCGTCGATGAGCGCCATCGAGTACGCGTGCACCGCCTGCTGCTCTGCCGTGCGCTGGTCCGGCTTTGCGAGGAACGCCTGGAAGCGCTCCGCGGTGAGATGCGGCACGGGCTCGCGCGCAAGGTCCCGCTTCACTGCCACGCCGCCGGGATTGGCCGCGCGCCAGGCGGCGACGAACGCGTCGGCCAGCTGCGTCGATTGGCCCGCATCCGAGAACAGGCTCGCGTTGATCTGCAGCAGTGTTTTGCTCATTTGGCTTCCTCTTTCGGTTGGTGATCGATGGGAAGCATTTCAGCATTGGCGGTTTCGATAAAAAAGACGAAAATACCGCTCTAACGTATCGACGCATTCGATATATGCGCGCTCCCCACATCACGCTCGAGCAGTGGCGCACTTTCGTCGCGGTGGTCGATGCGGGCGGCTACGCGCAGGCCGCCGAGAAGCTGCACAAAACGCAATCCTCGGTGACGTACTCAGTGCAGAAGCTGCAGGCGCTGCTCGACGTGAAAGCGTTCGAGATCCAAGGACGAAAGGCGGTGCTGACCTCGATCGGACAGCTTCTCTACCGGCGGGCGACCGCGCTCATCGAGGAAGCCGCCGGCATCGAGGAGGCTGCGCGCTCGCTCTCGGCAGGCTGGGAAGCGCAGATCGGGGTCGCCGTGGAGCAGGTCTTCCCGACGTGGCTGATCCTGCAATGCCTCGACCGCTTCGGCCGGGAAGCGCCGCACACGCGCATCGAGCTCATCGAATCGGTGCTCGAAGGCACGCAGGAAGCGCTGCTGCAAGGCCAAGCCGATCTCGCCGTCGCGAGCACCGTGCCCGCGGGATATTCGGGCGAAGCGCTTATGCGCGCGCGCTTCGTGCTCGCGGCGCATCCCGACCACCCGCTGCACCGGCTGGGTCGCAAGGTCACGATGCGGGATGTGCGCGCGCACCGGCAGTTGGTGGTGCGCGAGACGAGCGCGCGGCGCGGCACGCGTACGCCGATCGAAGCGACGCAACGCTGGACGGTGAGCAACATGTCGACCTCCATCATCGCCGCGCGCGCGGGCTACGGCTATGCCTGGCTGCCGGAAGACAAGATTCGCGACGAGCTCGCCGCGGGCGCCCTTGCGCCCCTGCCGTTGCGCGAAGGCGGCGAACGCTATGCGGAGCTCTATCTTCTGTTTGCCAACCGCGATGCAGCGGGCCCGGGCACGCTGCGGCTCGCGGAAATCATCAAGGCGGAGGTCGCACAGGCGTGCACCGGCGAAAAGCGGCGCGAGACCGCGCGCCAGAAGAAGCGCCCGCCCGCCTAGGCCACGCGTTCCTGCAGCAGGGTGTTGGCTTTGAGCGCCTTCTCGTCGATGGCGACACCGAGCCCCGGGCCTGTGGGTACGTCGACGTAGCCGTCGTTTACCTTGAAGCCGCTTTCGGGACACAGCGGATCCTTCGCGGTGGTGTTGAGCCCCATGACGAACTCCGCCGCGCCCATCATGCGCTGGGCGGGCGTGCTCGCGTAGAAGTGCGCACCCGCCGCAGCTTCGAGCTGCGACTGCACGGCAAGGCCGCCGCAGTTGAGTTGGATATTCGCCGCTTCCGCCACGGCTGCAATTTTCTTCGCCGCCGTCAGCCCGCCGACCTTGTAAAGCTTGATGCAGAACGCATCGACCGCGCGCGCTTCCGCAAGCGCATAGGCATCCTGCAGCGTGAACAGTGCCTCGTCGGCCATCACCGGCACGCCGCCCGCGGCACGACGAATCTCGGCCATGCCTTTGAGATCGCGGCGCGCGATCGGCTGCTCGATGTAGCCTAAGCCCATCGGCTTCAGCGCCTCGATCGCAAGCAGCGCATCGCCGAGCGACCAGCCGGTGTTCGGATCCACTCCGATCATCACCTCGTTGCCCAGCGCTGCGCGCACCGCGGCGAAGTTCTCGACATCCTGCCGCCAGCCGCGGCGGTCGGCCATCTTGAGGCACAGCACCTTGATGCCGAACTCCTCCACCGCACGCCGCGCTTCCGCGATCATCACCTGCACGTCGTCGGCCATGCTCACCGACCATTCGAGCGGGATGCGCGGCTGGCAGCATCCGCCGATCAGTTTGTGCACCGGCATGCCGAGCGCCTTGCCCTGCGCATCGCGTATCGCGATATCGAGCACTGCACGCGCGGCAGGATTGTCGGCGAGCCGATTGGCGAACATTTCGTTGATCGCCTCGCTGTCGAAAATCGATTTGCCGATGAGCGCCGGGCCGTAAATCTCCTTGATCGCGGCGACCATGCTTTGCGTCGTGTCGGCGACGAAATGACCGGGACTGATGGGCCGTATCTGGCCGCTGCCCACCACGCCGTCGGCATAGACTTTCACCAGTACGGGCTTGCTGGTGATGCTGCTCTCCGGGCCGGTGTCGTACACACCGCTCGAAAAGATGCGCTTCAAACGCGCCGACAGCGCGGTAACGAAAATCTCGATGCGATCGATCATGACATGAACCTCATTCCGGCTTGATGCCGGCGTTGCGCACCACTTTTTCCCAGCGCGGGATTTCCTCGCCGATGAATTTCGCGAACTCGGCGGGCGAGTTGCCGACCGGCTCGAAGCCCTGCTTCAGCATGCCGTCGCGCACCGAAGGCGCTTCCATCGCCGTCGAAATCTCTTTCGACAGCGTATCGACCACGGTCTTCGGCACGCCGGCGGGAAAGAGCAGGCCATACCACGAGGCGGCGTAGTAGCCAGGCACGCCCGCTTCCGCGATCGTGGGGACGTCGGGCAGCGCGACGTTACGCTTCGACACGGACACGCCGAGCGCGCGCATTTTGCCGGCGTTGATCTGCGGCAGCGCAGTGGGAATCGATGTGAACAGCGTCTGCACTTCGCCGCTCACGAGCCCTACCACCGACGGCGCGCCACCCTTGTACGGCACGTGCACCATCTGGATGTGCGCCGACGACATCAGCAGCTCCATCGCGAGGTGCGTGACGTTGCCGACACCGCCGGAGCCGAAGGTGAGCGCTTTGGGCTTCGCCTTCGCGAGCGCGATGAGGCCCTTCACGTCCCTTGCCGGCAGGCTCGGATGCACCACCAGCACGGACGGCCCGAGCGCGACCAGGCTCAAGGGCGTGAAGTCCTTGCGGATGTCGAACGGCAGCTTCGCCGAAAGGCTGGGAATGGCGATGGTGGAGTTGGCCATCAGCAGGGTGTAGCCGTCGGGATTCGACTTCGCGACGAGCTCGCCCGCAAGGTTGCCCGACGCACCCGGCCGGTTGTCCACGACGAATGAGGTCCCGAAGCTTTCGGTAAGCTTCTGCGCAATGGCGCGCGCGGCGAGATCGGTGCCGCCGCCGGCGCCGAAGCCAACGACGATGCGCACCGGCTTCGATGGATACGATTGCGCGGCAGCGGTGAAAGGCAGTGCGAGCGCGGCGCCGATCAGCGCGCACGCGCCGGTGATGCTTCGATGCATGAACCTCCTCCTCGGACTACGGTTGTCGGGCCGTTGCGGTTACCGCGCGGGCCGCTTTGAAAACGTCAGCCACGTGCCGGGGCAAATCGCGGGTGTGGCGGCAGCTTCGCGGCGTCCGGCGCTTCGTACGGCCGGTGGCCTTCGACCTGCGCCGCATACAGGACGCGCCGGTTGTCGGACTGGAACGCATCGCGCCGATGCAGCGTCGCACGGTTGTCCCACACCACCACGTCGCCCTGCTGCCAGTGATGCTCGTAGACGAATTTGGGATGCGTGGTGTGCGCCCACAGCTCGTCGAGCAGCGCTTCCGATTCTTCCAGCGACAAACCGTTCACATAAGCGCTGTGGCGGCGGCCGAGGAAGATCATGTTGTGGCCGGTCTCCGGATGCGTGGACACGATGGGATGGCTCGGGCCGGGAATGTCCCGGATGTCGACGTCGAGCGAGGCGCCGGGCCGCAACTGCATCGCGGTGTCGACGATGTTCGCCTGCTTGATGGTCTTGCCGGCGATGCGCTTCTTCATGTCCGCGGACAGCGTGTCGTACGCGGCGTAGCAATTGGAGAAATAGGTGTGGCCGCCGGACGGCGGAATCTCCACCGCGAGCAGCATGCGCGCTGCGGTGGGCGCTTCCTTGAAGGAAAAATCCGAGTGCCACACCACTTCACCGTCGCCCAGGATGCCGACGGGCTTGCCGTTCTCGCGCAGGTTGGTGACGACCGTCACCTCGGGCGGCAGATTGAAAAGCTTGTTCGCGGTGCGCTCGGCGAGATCGCGCTTGTGCAGATTGGACGAGGTCACCGGCGTGCCGAAGCGCTTCACCAGCGTAACGAGATCCTCCGCGGCGAAGTGCTGCCTGCGGAACACGAGCAGCAATTGCTCGAGCCACACCGCGTGCAGGCGCTGGAACGTCGCATCGTCGATGCGGGTCAGGTCGATGCCGCGGATTTCGGCGCCCAGCGCGGCGTCCATCGGCACCACGTCGAACGGCGCGCTTTTGAGCGCGGTTGCGGCAGCTGCAGTCGTCATGAATGAACCTCCTCTTTTAGACGGCGAACGGGCGCACGCGTCGTGCGTCGCCTACTCGCCTGCATAGACTCTCAAATAGCTCGATCGTCCGCCGTCGGCCGCGATGGTGGTGCCGGTCACCATCCTCGATTCGTCGGACGCGAGAAACACGGCGATCGCCGCGATGTCGTCGGGCTCGCCCCGGGAAAACGGATACAGCTTCTGGACCACCGCGCGCTCGCGCGCTGTTGCATGGGGCTTTTCCGCCGACAGAAAATCCTTGTTCTCGTAGC
The DNA here is from genome assembly GCA_050260255.1 of Rhodospirillaceae bacterium. Taxonomy (GTDB): domain Bacteria; phylum Pseudomonadota; class Gammaproteobacteria; order Burkholderiales; family SG8-41; genus JAQGMV01. Next base: position 30,381 of record JBLNBW010000105.1, read on the forward strand.
GCGCGATCTGGCGCTCGGTGCGCACCGACCCCGGGCCGATCGCATTCGCCCGTATGCCGTAATCGGCGTACTGCGCGGCAAGCGTTTTGGTGAACGAGACGATGCCGCCCTTGCACGCAGCATACGCGGGCTTCACGCTGCCGGTGAGGCCCAGGTGCGAAGTGACGTTGACGATGGAGCCGGTGCCCGCCTTCATCATGTGCGGAATGCCGTAGCGGCACGTGAGGAAGGGATGGAGCAGATTGAGCGCCACCGTCTTGTGCCACACGTCGAGATCCATTTTGTGCACCGGATGATCTTCCTGCGATGAGCCGCCGGCGCAGTTGAAGAGCGTTGTGAGCGTGCCGAAGCGTTCGACCGTCTTTGCGATAGCCTCGCGCACGCTCTCATCCTGCGTGACGTCCGCATGCACGAACAGCGCGTCGCCGCCTTCCTGCCGGATCTCGCGCTCCGCACGCTCGCCCGCTTCGCGGTTGATCTCGCATATCGCCACCTTCGCGCCTTCGCGCGCGCACATCCGCGCGGTGGCCTTGGCGATGCCGGCCCCTGCGCCCGTCAGAAACACTACTTTCCCGTCCAGTCTCACTACGATGCTCCCTCCTGCGGCACGCGGTTCACGTTCCGGACTCGGTGCCGCGCCGAACAGCAACCTTAACGCAAAATGCAGTCGCTGTGCGCGAATCCATGCTGTGGAACGACGGCGATGCCGTCACCCGGGCCGACGGCCGATGCACGGTGCGACAAGGCGGGCGTCCTCGTGCGGCGTAACATGTCCGTAGGCGAACAACGATAGACCCTTGGAGGACGGCACATGAAAGCGGGGTGCGCGGTATTCGCGTTAGCGTGCGTCTCGGCGGCCCACGCACAGACCGATGTGCTGATCAATATCGAGCGCAACCGCCCGGAAGGCCCGGTATTCCAGAGAGCGATACTCGCGCTGCCCGCGCAACCGACCGATACGGCAGTGCTGTTCTTTCGCGGCCATCCCGGCATCGCGAAGATCGAGTCGGTGAACGACAAGCAGCGCAATCTGTTGCCCTTCATGAAATTCAATCAGCACATCTTCGCGGAAGCGGGCCTCGCGCTGGTCGTCATGGACTGCCCGACCGATCAGTGGACGACGTGCAGCGACGAGTACCGTTCGTCGCAACAGCACGCAGACGACGTGCGAAGCGTCATGGCGAGGCTCAAGCATGATCACGGGCTTACCAAAATCTACATCTTCGGCCACAGCATGGGCACGGTGAGCTCGCGCTGGCTTGCGAAAAACCTCGGCAACGAAATCGCCGGCAGCATACATTCCGCGTCCATGAATTTTCCGAATCGGGAGGCCTACGCGAGGTCGGTGCACGGCTTTCCCTACGATGCGATCGCCGCGCCGCAAGTGCATGTCCACCATCAGAACGACGCCTGCCGCTCGACACCGTACTCGGCGGTGAAGGCCTATGCCGGGGACAACCTGATCACCGTGCGCGGCGGCATCGGTACCGGCGACCCGTGCGCCGGACGTCACCTGCATTCCTATGGCGGACGCGAAGAGGCGGCGGTACGCGCCATCGTCTCCTGGATCAAGACGCGCACGCTCGAGCGTTTCGCGGGCGAGTGAAGCGAGTCGCCGGGGAAACCGGCGGTCGTGAAATGACCCGCCTCGTCTTGGATGAGGGTCTCGTTGAGCGCTCAGCCTATCGCCTGGGCTTGGGCGCTGACGCTTTACTGTGCCTTCGTCGCTACGCTTTCTGTAAAGCGCCGAGCATAGCCTCGATACTCGACGCGGCCGCATCCTCGAGAATCATGTCCGACGCCTTTTCTGCGATCACGACGGCGGCGGCTTGCGTGTTGCCCGACACGAGCGTCGGCATGATCGAACAATCGACGACGCGCAGTCCTCCAATGCCGTGCACGCGCAGCCGCTCGTCGACAACCGCGCTGCCATCGCGGCCCATCTTGCAGGTGCCGCTCGGATGGAAGATCGTCGCGCCGTACTCGCGCGCGAACTCGAGCAGGTCCTCATCCGTCTGCGCGCCGGGACCGGGGCGGTACTCTTCGCTGATGTAGCCCTTGAGCGCCTGCGTGCCGGCGAGCCGCCGCGCAAAGCGTACACCCGCGACAGCACAGCGCCGATCGGTGTCGGTTGCAAGATAGTTGGGGTGTATGGCCGGCGCATCGAACGCGTTCGCCGATTTGATCCTCACCGTGCCACGCGACTCAGGCCGCAGCTGGCACACGGAAAACGTGCAGCCCGACCATGGGTGCGGCTTGGCGCCTGCCAGCTCGGCCGATAACGTCGCGAAATGGAATTGGACGTCCGGGCGCGTGGACTCCGGCAGCACCTTCGTGAACAGCCCACCCTGGTTGATCCCGATGGCAAGCGGCCCACGCCGTGACACCACCCATTTCATTCCGATTTTCAGCTTGCCGTAGAGCGTGCGCAGCTCGTCGTTCGTGGTAATGGGCTTGCTCACCTTGTACATCAGCCGCAGCTGCAGATGATCCTGCAGGTTTTCCCCGACGCCGGGCAGCGCATGTGCGACTGGTACGCCGTGCTGCTGGAGCAGCGGCGCAGGTCCGATGCCGGACAGCTGCAGCAGCTGCGGGCTTTGCAGCGCGCCGGCGCACAGCAGCACTTCGCGTGCGGCGCGCACCGTATGCTCGACACCTCGCTGGCGGTACGTCACGCCTCGCGCCCGGCGTCGATCGAGGTCGACGCGCAATACGTGCGCTTCCGTTTCGACGCGCAGATTCGCTCGGTCGCGGGCCGGGCGCAGATAGGCAGATGCAGTCGAGCAGCGCCAGCCGCCTCGCGTGAACAGCTGGTAATAGCCGACGCCTTCCTGCGTTGCGCCGTTGAAGTCGTCGTTGCGCGGCACGCCGAGCTCGTTCGCGCCGCGGATGATGGCCTCCATGAGCTCGTGCTTCTCTTCGATGTTGGAACACCACAGCGGACCTTCGGCGCCGTGATGGTCGCTCGCGCCGAGCGCGTTGCGTTCCATGCGGATGAAGTAGGGGAGCAGATCGCGCCACGCCCATCCGGCGTTGCCCGCCGCAGCCCAGCCGTCGTAGTCGGCGGGCTGTCCGCGCACATAGATGAGGCCGTTGATCGAGGACGATCCGCCCAGCCCGCGTCCGCGCGGCCAATAGATCTTGCGGCCGTGCATACCGGGATCGGGCTCGGTATAGAAGCCCCAGTTGTACACCGGGTGGAACATCGTCTTTCCGTACCCGATGGGGATATGTATCCAGAGGTAGTTGTCGCGCGGCCCGGCTTCGAGCAGGAGC
>JBLNBW010000106.1:0-3465 GCA_050260255.1 Rhodospirillaceae bacterium
CAGCCTTCATAGATTTCCCTCCTGTTGTTTTTCGCCGGCGAAAGAGGCACTATATCGCCCAACCAGCGTGCGAGTATTGCACAAACCCGTAATTAAAAACAAAAGGCCTTCCAATGCAAACCCGCGGTCAGCGTAAAGGAGCAAACATGGCGGGTGCCGTATCGATACCCAATCCCACGAAAGAGCTGCTGCGAGCAGGCAAGGTCGCACTCGGCATGAACGTCCGTCTGGCGCGCTCCGGCGACATCGCGCGCATCGCGAAAAGCACCGGCCACGACTTCATCTTCATCGACATCCAGCACTCGCTCTACAACGTCGAGACGATCGGTCACATCGCGCAGGCAGCGCTCGGCGTGGGCGTGTCGCCGCTCGTGCGCGTGAGAAGCTGCGACGACCCGGATACGCAGGTTCTGCTCGACAACGGCGTCACCGGCATCGTTTTTCCCGACATCAGCACGGCCGAGGAGGCGAAGCGCGCAGTCAATCGCGCCAAGTTTCCGCCTATCGGCAAGCGCTCCGTCGGCGGCGGCTATCCGATCTTCGATTACCGCCCGACCAACATGGCGGATGCGGTGCGCGCGCTCGACGACAACGCGCTCATCGTGTGCATGATCGAGACACGCGAAGGTCTGGAGAACATCGACGAGATCTGCGCGGTGGACGGTATCGACGTCATACACATCGGCTCGAACGATCTGCTCACCGCGCTCGGCGCACCTGGAAGCTTCGGCAGTCCCCAGCACCTCGAGGCCGTGGAGCGCGTCTTCGCGGCGGCGAAAAAGCACGGCAAGATCCCCGGCATCGGCGGCGACCGCAATGTCGCGCGACAGGCGGAATTCATCCGCAAAGGCGCCCGCTTCATCACGACGAACAGCGAGATCGCGTTCATCCTGGCGGAAGGCTCGCGCGTCACGGGCGAGCTGCGCAAAGCGATCGCCGACTAGCTTCGTCACATGGCTTCCAGCGTCTTCGATCAGCTTCTCGTTCGTCATATGTGGACGACGGACGAGATGCGCGCCATTTTTTCCGACGAAAACCGACTGCAGCAGTGGTACGAGTTCGAAGCGGCTCTCGCCGTGGAGCAGGCGGGCCTCGGCATCATTCCGCAGGCGGCAGCCGAGGAAATCGCTGCGAAGGCACGCGTGGCTCACGTCGATCTCGAAGCGATTGCGGCCGAGACGCGCATCGTGAAGCATCCGCTCGTCCCGGCGGTGCGCGCGCTGCAGCGAGCGTGCGCGGACAAGCACGGCGAGTACGTCCACTTCGGACCGACGTCCCAGGACGTCTACGACACCGGCATGGTGCTGCAGGTGAAACAGGCGCACGCGCTTATCATGCGGGACCTGCGCGCCGTCGGCCGCGAGCTGTACCGTCTCGCCGAGACGTACAAGACGACGCCCATGGCCGGCCGCACCCACTCGGTGCAGGCGCTGCCGATCACCTTCGGCCACAAGTGCGCGATCTGGCTCGCGGAAACGTCGCGCCATTTCGATCGGATGAAGCGACTGGAAGAAAGCGTATTCGTCGGCCAGATGGTGGGTGCGGTCGGCACCAAGGCCTCCTATGGTCCGCACGCGCTGGAGCTCGAGCGGCGCGTCATGAAGCGCCTCGGTCTGGACGTGGCGGACATCAGCTGGCAGCCGGCGCGCGATCGCCTCGCCGACTACGTCGGCACGCTCGGGCTCATTGGGGGCACGCTCGGCAAGATCGCGAACGAAATCATGAACCTCGAGCGCGACGAGATCGGTGAGCTCGCCGAGCCGTTCAACGAAGGCAAGGTCGGCTCGTCCACGATGCCGCACAAGCGCAATCCCGCCGTGGTCGAGACCATGGTGACGGTGAGCCGCGCGATGCGCTACAGCGTCGCGATGATGCACGATGCAACGCTGTCCGAGCATGAACGCGATGTGGCGGCGGTGCGCCTGGAATGGAAAGCGATTCCCGAGGCGTGCATGATGGCCGGCGCGCTGCTCGACATGGGGAAGTACGCGCTGTCGGGTCTTACCGTCAACGCATCGAAAATGCGCAGTAACCTCGACATCCTGGGCGGCTTTCTCATGTCCGAGCGGGTGATGTTCGAGCTCTCCGAGAAAGTCGGCAAGCAGACCGCGCACGAGCTGGTGTACGAAGCGGCAATGCACGGCATCGAGCACGGCATCACCTTCGAGCAGGCGCTCATGCGCGACGAGCGCGTACGCAGCGTGTTGAGCGAAGAGGGTCTTCGCGCGGCGCTTGACCCCACGACCTATGTCGGCATAGCGCCCGCCATCGTCGACGGCGTACTGACGAAAGTCCAGGCGAGCGGCTGGCTGCGCGAGGCGTGATCTGCGTGCCGGCTCGCACGGCGTCGATTGCACGACACGCGGCCGGCCTGCGCTGGCGATGGACGGCGCCGGTGTCGTGAGGCATAGTGCTGCCGCTTCCCATCCGCGGCATACACCATGAGATCCGCCACATCCTCTCCGACGCGCTTCGGCGCCGAAGCGCTCACCCAGTACGCCACATCGCTGCTGACAGCCGCCGCCATGCCGCCCGATCGCGCCCGCGACGTCGCAGGCGTGCTGGTCGAGGCGGATCTGCTGGGACATGACACGCACGGGCTCGAACTGCTCGCGCCATACGTCGCCGACATCGAAGCCGGCCGCATGACGCTCGACGGCGATCCCGTCGTGCTGAAAGACCGTCCGGCCGTAGTCACCTGGAACGCGAGGCGGCTGCCGGGGCCGTGGATCACCTTGCGCGCCGTGGAGGAAGCGACCGCCCGCGCGAAGCAGTACGGTACGGGGACGGTGAGCGTACGCTACGGCTACCACATCGGGTGTCTCGCGGTGTACGGGCGGCGTGTCGCGATGCAAGGCCATGTCCTGCTGCTTTATTCGTCGGCGCCCGCCGGGTCGAGCGTCGCGCCGTTCGGCGGCACGCGCGCGGTCTTTTCACCGAGCCCTGTCGCGGTCGGCTTTCCGACAAGCGGCGATCCGGTCATCGTGGACGTGTCGACCTCGATCACGACGAACAATCTCACCGCGCGCCTCAACCGCGAAGGAAGGAAGCTCCCGGGCCGGTGGCTCATCGACGAGAACGGCACGCCGACCGACGATCCAGCGGTCCTGGTGCCGCCGCGCAAAGGCACGATACTTCCCCTCGGCGGACTGGACGCGGGGCATAAGGGTTATGGCCTGTCGCTGATGGTGGAAGCACTGACCGCCGGGCTCGCAGGACACGGCCGCTCGGATCCCGGCGAGCGCTTCGGCGCGACGCTGTTCGTGCAGGTCGTCGACCCCGAGGCGTTCAGCGGCCTCCATGAGTTTCGCGAGCAGATGGACTGGATCGTGAACGCCTGCCGCACCAATCCCCCTGCCAGAGGCGTGGACGAAGTGCGCCTCCCCGGTCAGCGCGGACTTGCCCTGATGAAGCAGCGATTGCGCGACGGCGTGGCGCTCAAGCCATCCGTCGTCGAGGCGCTGC
>JBLNBW010000107.1:0-68487 GCA_050260255.1 Rhodospirillaceae bacterium
GCCCTCAGCTGATGCGCGCACTTCGCCGCGATGACGGCCGCAAGGCCCGCATACTCTTCCAACGTCACTGAAGCGGCTGCTTTCTCGGCGCGCGCATAACGCCCGGCGACCCACTCGCGCAACGCTTCGAGCAGCGCGCCGAGCTCGCGTGCGCGCCGACGTTCGGTGCGATAGCGTTTCACCCGCGTCGGCAACGCAACAGTCGCCGTGACGAGCCGGATCATGACGTACGCCAGAATTGCAGCGCCGAGGATCAGGATGACGAGAAGATTGAGCGAGAGCTCGACGCGGTACGGCGGGACCACCAGCAGCGCATAGCCGGTGTTGTAGCGCGCCGCGACGACGAGCCCCGCCGCGAGCGCGAATATCGCGAGCACCCAGAACAGCACGCGCATCGCGATGCCCTAACGCGCCGGCCGCTCGCGCGGCTGGCGAAACGCGCGCAACGCTTCCAGCGTCGCCGAAATATCGGGCAGCTGGATGCTGATCGGGCTTTCATGCAGCGCGCGCAACGTGGTGGCAGTACTGGCCACGGCCTTGTCGCCCGCATCGTAATAGCGCGCGAGCCAGTTGCGCGCCGCGCTGAGATCGTCCTTGTAGCTCGCCTGGTCGCGCGTAAGGAGCGCGAGACGCGCGCCGATGAGCCTCAGCTTGAGATTCTCGCGCAGAAAGAACGATTGCGACGGCGCGAGGAGCGGCACGTCGGCTTTTTCCATGTGCTGCACACGCACGAGCTGCTGCATATCGTTCCACGCTTCGCGCAGAAAGCGTATCCAGGCATTGCCATCGGCCGCGCTCGGCGTCGTGGGCGTCGCGTGCTGCACGGGACGGAGCTCCATCGCCAGCGGCAGCTTGTCCACCGCGGCGATGAGCGCGTCCAGACGCGCGCTGATGCCGATAACGTCGACATAGGGCACCGCTTTGAGCTGCTCAATGTCGCGGCTGATCGCTTTGCGCAGCGGCGTGAGCTGCGGCCTGTCCATGCGCTGGAGCCGCGCATCGGCGTTCTGCAGGGCAATCAGGGCGGCCTTCACGTTGCCGGCAAGCTGCAGCTGCTGGCTGGCGATGAGCAGCGACTGTTCGATTTCCGCAAATGCCCATTCGTCGCGGTTGCGCGAGAGGTCCTGATACAACGCTTCGAGCGCGATCTGCTGGCTTTGCGATTCCGCGAGCTTGGCTTCGAGCACGCCGATCTTGACGGTCGCCTCCTGCGTCGCCTCGCGCACCTGCTGCGAAATCAGGCGGCTTTCCTTGTTTTGCGTGTCGGCATCGGCGAGCTTGCGCGCGAGCTCCTGACGCAACGTGTCGAGCTGCGCATGCTGGTAGAACCACAGCCAGCCCATGCCGGCCACCGCGATCACCGCCAGGACGAGGGCGATACCGCCCAGCCCGACGCGTGGCGTGCCGGCTTGAGCAGGACGTTCGGGAGCCGGGACGATGCTCTCCGGCGGTGGCGCGGTATTCATTCGGGGAAACGACGGCGACGATGCGCGATAGTATGCGGGCAACGCATCAACGCCGCAACAAGCGCTCACGCACGAGCGGCATAGTGCGCGACGAGCGCGGCGCACAGACCTTCGTCTCCCGCCTCGGCGATTACGACGTCATGGAGCCCGAGAGTCGACGCCGTCTCCCGCATGCGCGGGTGCGTGACGAAGATGGTGGTCGCACGAAGACGCGCGCGGCCTTCTTCCGGCAACACGCCGTGCAGATGACGCAGGCCTTCGCTGCTCGTGATCGTCACGGCATGCAACGCATCCGCACGCCAGGCATCGAGCAGCGGCGCCGTGGATGCGGACGGCGGCATACGCTCGTAGCATTCCGCGTAATCCACCTGCGCGCCGCGGGCAACCAGTGTATCGGCGAGCAGCTCGCGTCCGCCGACGCCACGTACGACGAGGACACGCTTGCCGGCGACCTCGGTGAGCGGCGGCATGGCGAGCAGGCTTTCGCTGTCATAACGGTCGGCAGGAAGCAAAACCCGGGACACGCCGCGCGCTGTCAGTGCCCGGGCCGTGCCGGCACCCACTGCGGCGACGATCGCGGACGCGGGCAGCGACTCGCCCGGCGGCATCAATGCAAGCCCGTGCTCCACCGCATTGGCGCTGACGAACACGACGACATCGTAATCGCGCAGATGTGCAATACGATCGCGTGCCTGCCGCGCATCTGCGACAGCGCGTATCTCGATTGCCGGAAAGACGATGGGCGTGCCGCCGGCGGCGGCGATGAGGCGGACCAGGCGCTCGCTTTGCCCCGCCGGGCGGGTGACGAGGATGCCGCGCCCGCGCAACGGCGCTTCGGCGGCCGGCTGCGGGTCAGTGGGTGCCATCGAGTGCAGCCAGTATGTCGGCCGCGCCTCGTCGCATCATGTCCTCGGCGAGCTGCTGGCCGAGACGCTCGGCGGCCTCGGGCGCCGCGCGCATTTCCCCGCGCACGGCTCGCGTGCCGTCCGGCGCGCCGACGTATCCGCGCAGTCTCAGCTCGCCTTCGTGCATGTCGGCATACCCGGCGAGCGGGACGGCGCAGCTTCCGGTGAGCGCGCGCGAGAGCGCGCGCTCAGCCGTCACGCAATGCGCGGTGGTCGGGTCGTTGAGCGGCGCGAGCAGGGCTGTGATGTCGGCACGATCGCTGCGGCATTCGATGCCGAGAGCGCCCTGCCCCACCGCGGGCAGACTCTCTTCCGGCGTGAGCACCGATGTGATGCGCTCGGCAAGTCCAAGCCGCTTGAGGCCTGCGGCAGCGAGTATGACCGCATCGTATGTGCCTTCGTCGAGCTTGCGCAGACGCGTTTGCACATTGCCGCGCAAAGGCTGGACGTCGAGATGAGGATAGCGCGCGCGCAGCTGGCTTTCGCGGCGCAGGCTCGAGGTCCCGACCCGCGCGCCCGACGGCAGATCCGCGAGCGCACCATAACGCGCGGACACGAACGCATCGCGCGGATCGGCACGCTGGGTGATCGCGGCGAGCGTGAAGCCTTCCGGCAGGTGCATGGGCACGTCTTTGAGCGAGTGCACCGCGAGATCCGCGGTGCCGCGCATGAGCGCATCTTCCAGCTCCTTGATGAAGAGGCCCTTGCCGCCTATGGTCGCGAGGGACACGCCGAGCTCACGATCGCCCTGCGTCGTCATGCCGACGATGGCCACTTCGGTGGCCGGATATAATTGCCTAAGCCGGCCCTGTATGTGTTCCGCCTGCCACATGGCGAGTGCGGACTCGCGGCTGGCGATGACGATACGCCGCGGAGGCACGATCGCCGCGGCTCGGGATTGGACCATGATGGGAATCAGCTGGAAGCGCGTTTGGCTGCTTGCGATTTTAGCATGCGCGATGATGGCCGGCCCGGTGCGCGCGGCCGCTCCGCTCCCGATGGCGGACGACCTCGCGCGCATCGCAGTTGAAGCAAGCGAGCGGCGCGTTCCGGTGCTGCTCGCATTCATGCAACGGACCTGTCCGTACTGCGCCCGTGCGCGGCGGCATCTCGAGCCGCTGCAGGCGAGCGCCGCCTGGTCCAACCAGGCCATCATGCTGGAGATAGATGTCGACAGCACGGAGCGCCTGCGCGATTTCGAGGGCAAGCTCACCACTGCGCAAGATTTCGCCCGACGCCAGGGCGTACGGATGGTGCCGACCATCATCGTGTTCGACCAGCACGGGCGCGTGGCAGCCGATCCGGTGATCGGGATCGCATCGGACGACTTTTACACTTATTACGTCGAGGAAGCGCTGAAGGCCGCGGCTGCGAAAGTAAAGCGCGGAAGCTGAACGCTCAGCCGCTTTCCCGTCCCACTTCGCGGATCACGTGCTGCTGGCGGCGGCTGACGGGTATGCGATCATCGATACCCTTCAACACCACGCACCAGCCGCCTTCGCCACCGTCGCCGGTGCTCCGCTCGAATCCCCGTATGGCAGATCTCGCAACGAGGCAGCTGCGATGCACGCGGACAACGCGCTCGGCGTACTCGTGCTCCAGGCGCGTCAACGATTCTTCCAGCAGGAATTCGCGCTCGGCCGTTCTTGCCGTGACGTACTTGAGCTCCGCGCGGAAGTAGATGACGTCCTCTATCGGGATGAGCGTGACCTTGCCCCGCTCCTGCGCCGAAAGAAAAGCCCGCGGCTTCGTGCGGGCCGCCTCCAGCGCTTCCTGGGAAATCGCGCGGGCGTTGCGAACGCGTGACAGCGCCTCCTTGAGACGGGCGAGCCGGATGGGCTTCAACAGATAATCCACCGCGTGCACTTCGAAAGCGCGAATCGCGTACTCGTCGTACGCGGTGGTAAAAATCACCGCTGGCGCGGGGTCAAGCCCGCGCAGGTGCTGCGCGAGCTCTACGCCATCCATCTCGGGCATACGGATGTCGAGCAGCACGACGTCCGCCGGCGTCGCAGCGAGTATCGCAAGCGCGGCGCGCCCGGTCGCCGCTTCACCGATGACGGCGACGTCCGCCGTCTCGGCGCAATCGGAAAGCAGATCCCGCATGCGGCTGCGCGCCGGCGCCTCGTCGTCGACGATCAGCACGCGCAGCGGCCGGCCGCTCATTGCCCGCGCTCCCGCACCCACGGCATCGCGATGTGCACCTCGTAGCTGTTGTCGCGCACGCGCGTCTCGAGACTCGCCTCCGCGTCGAAATGCAAAGCGAGCCGCTCGCGAATGTTCCCCAGCGCCATCTTGTTGCCGCCGTGGTGATTGCCGCTGCGCTCATACGGATTGCGCAGCCGTATGTGCAGCTGATCGCGGCGCGTGTAGATGTCGACCACGATAGGACCGGGGCTCACGTGCGGCTCTATGCCGTGATACACGGCGTTCTCGAGCAGCGGCTGCAGCACGAGCGGTGGGACGAGCGCGCTGCGGGGCATCTTGTCCACGTGCCACACAACCTGCAGCCGCTCGCCCAGCCGCAGCTGCTCGATGTCGAGATACTGCTTGCAGAGCTCGACCTCATGCGCGAGCGTCGTGAGCTCGCGATTGTCCGCCATCAGCACGCGAAAAAGACCGGCGAGATCTTCGAGCGCTGTCTCCGCACGGCGCGGATCTTGGCGTATCAGCGACAGGACCGCATTGATGCTGTTGTAGAGGAAATGCGGGCGTATGCGCGCCTGGAGCGCCTGGAGTCGGGCTTCGCTCAGCGCGGGCGAGAGCGCGCGGCCGCGCAGGTCAAGGTAGAAGAGCAGCGCGACCGTGACCATGAACGTGAGCAGCAGCGCGCGCGGCAGCGGACCGAGTCCCAGCGCAAGCACGGGTTGGGCAGCCGCGTGAAGAGCAGCGGCGAGCGCGAGCTCGAGCACGATCACGGCCGCGAGCGCAAGCGAATACGGCAGTCGCTGCAGCACGCCGTTCAACGCCATCAGCAGAAGCAGGCTCGCGATGAGCAGCGGCTGAACCACCGCTGCGATCTCCGGCACTTCGCTCCAGAACTCGCGCCAGCTTGCGACGCTGACAATGGCGGCGGCGATGGCGAAGAGATTCGCCATCACGATGATGCGCAACAGAATGCCGAGGTTGCGGAAGTTCGGCAGGGCGCTGCTGTAAGCGTTTTGATTTATACTTGCCATGCGGAAATACAACCCTAGCGCGGCTCGTTCTCCCACCGTTGTTCGACGGGACATGAGGTCCCGAGCGCGCGATCATTCTAGCAGGGCATATGTCTTCAGGTGAGAAGTCAGGCGTCAAGGCGAAGCCGTGGTCGGGCCGGTTCAAGGAGCCGGTGAGCGATCTCGTGAAACGTTACACGGCCTCGGTGCAGTTCGATCAGAGGCTCGCCGAGTTCGACATCGACGGCTCGCTCGCACATGCGCGCATGCTGCAGGCGGTCGGCATACTGAACAAGGCCGACCTTGCCGCGATCGACAAAGGCATGGCGCAGATCCGTGACGAAATCCGCAGCGGCGCCTTCCCGTGGTCGCTCGATTACGAAGACGTGCATCTCAACATCGAGCGCCGTCTCACCGATCTCATCGGAGACGCAGGCAAGCGCCTGCACACCGCCCGCTCGCGCAACGATCAGGTCGCGACCGACGTGCGCCTGTACGTGCGCACCGCGATCGATCATGCCGTGGCGCTGATCAAGGATCTGCAGCGTACGCTCCTCGACATCGCGGAAAAGCACACCGACACCGTGATGCCGGGCTTCACGCATCTGCAGGTGGCGCAGCCGATTTCGTTCGGACATCACGTGCTCGCCTATTTCGAGATGTTTTCGCGCGATGCCCAGCGCTTTACCGATTGCCGCAAGCGCGTGAACCGCCTGCCCCTGGGTGCCGCAGCGCTCGCCGGCACATCGTTTCCCATCGATCGGCAGATGGTCGCCAAGGACCTCGGATTCGACGGCGTGTGCGAGAACTCCCTCGACGCCGTGTCCGATCGCGACTTCGCGATCGAATTCACGAGCTGCGCCGCATTGCTGATGACGCACTTGTCGCGCTTTTGCGAGGAGATCGTGCTGTGGATGAGCCCGCGCTTCGGCTTCATCGATCTCGCGGATCGTTTCTGCACCGGCTCGTCCATCATGCCGCAGAAGAAGAATCCCGACGTCGCAGAGCTCGTGCGCGGCAAGACCGGACGCGTCAACGGTCATCTTGTCGCACTGCTCACGCTGATGAAGGGGCAGCCGCTCGCCTACAACAAGGACAATCAGGAAGACAAGGAGCCGCTGCTCGACACGGTGGACACCATCATGATGACGCTCGCCGTGTTCACCGAAATGCTCGGCGGGCTTAAAGTCAAGCCGCAGGCGATGCGTCGCGCCGCGCTGGAAGGGTATGCGACGGCGACCGACCTCGCCGACTACCTGGTCAAGAAAGGCGTACCGTTCCGCGAAGCGCACGAAATCGTCGCGCAGACGGTGCGTTACGCCGAGTCGCGCGAGCGCGGCCTGGAGGATCTCAAGCTCGACGAGCTGAAGCAGTTCTCTTCGCTGATCGGCGAGGACGTATTCGACGCGCTCACGCTCGAGGGCTCGCTCGCCGCCCGCAGCCACATCGGCGGGACCGCGCCGGCGCGGGTCAAGGCCGCCATCGTCAAGGCGCGCAAAGCGCTCGGCTGATCCGGCCCGACCTTGCGGCGTGTGGACCGACATCGCACGCGACATCAGCGCTGCCACCGGTGATCCGTTCACGGTCCGCACGCGTCGCGAGGTGAGTGGCGGGTGCATCAATGCGGGACACGCCGTGAGCGATGGACGCCGCACTTACTTCGTGAAGACCAATGCCGCACCCGCGCACGCGATGTTTGCCGCAGAAGCCGCAGCGCTCACGGCGATCGCCGGCACGCGCAGCGTGCGCGTGCCGTGCCCGATCTGCCATGGGCGCAACGCCGCCGCTGCATGGCTCGTCCTCGAGCACGTGAATCTTCATCCGCTTTCGCAAGCGGCGGCGGGCGCTTTGGGTGAGCAGCTCGCCGAACTGCACCGATGCACCGCGGCGCGGTACGGCTGGGATCGCGACAACACGATAGGCAGCACACCGCAGGCGAATGCGTGGTGCAGCAACTGGGTGGAATTCTGGCGCGAGCGCCGCCTGCGCCCGCAATACGCGCTCGCCCTTCGGAACGGTTATGGCGGCGCGCTGCAGGAGAACGGAGAGCGGCTGATGGAGCGGCTCCAGCGCTTCTTCCCGGGCAACATGCCGCCCGCATCACTGCTGCACGGCGATCTGTGGTCCGGCAATGCGGCATGCGACATGTCCGATGCGCCGGTCGTGTTCGATCCCGCCAGCTATTACGGCGACCGCGAAGCGGACGTCGCGATGACCGAGCTCTTCGGCGGCTATCCGCAGGGGTTCTACGCGGCGTATCAAGCATCGTATCGGCTCGATCCGGGCTACCGCGAACGCAGCACGCTGTACAACCTGTACCACGTGCTCAACCACCTCAACCTCTTCGGCGGACGCTATCTCGAGCAGGCCGAAGCGATGACGATGCGATTGCTCGCCCTAGCCTAAGAGCGCGCTTGGGCGGCGCCGTGCTCTCGCGCACGACCAGCTCGACCGGCAGCTCGCGCCGCTGCGGAACGGTCTTTCCCGTGAGCCGCGCAAGCAGATGTTGGGCCGCCAGCGTGCCGAGCTCTGCCGTGGGAAACCGCACGGTTGTAAGGCTCGGGGTAATGAGCGCCGCGATTTCCATGTCGTCGAAGCCCGTCACGGAAATATCGTGCGGCACGCGCAGGCCCCGCGCGTGGCACTCTGCCATCGCGCCTATCGCGAGCACGTCGTTGCCGCAAATCACTGCCGTGGGCGCCGGTTCGCGGCCGTCGAGCAGCTCGGCAAGCCCTTCGCGTCCCGCGCGCAGGTGGAACGGCTTCTCCACCAGGCGCGTCGCGGGCAGGTTGATGCCGCGTGCGGCGAGGGCGTCGCGCACGGCCTCGCGCCGCTCCCGCGCGCGCTCGTTGTTGAGCGTGATGCCGGAGATCATTGCAAAGCGCCGGTGTCCGAGCTCGAGCAGGTACTTCACGAGCCGCGTCGCCGCGGCGCGGTTGTCGAAGCCCACGCAGGGATGACGCCCGGCCTTGTCGAGCGCCCACGACAGCACGTACGGAACACCCTGCGACTCGATCATTCGGAACAGCTCCGGATGGTGCGCCGTCCCGACCAGCACGAGTCCGTCGACGCCGCGGGCCATCAGCGCACGCGTCACGCGCAGCTCGGTGTCCGGATCGAATTCGTGGCTCGCGAGCAGCAGCGTGTAGCCGGCGTCGTCCAGCGCCTTCTGTAGCGCGTGCGTGGTGTTGGCGAAGATCGCGTTGTCCAGCGTCGGTATCACCGCGCCTATCGTATGCGTACGACGTGTGGCGAGCGCACGCGCCGCACCGTGAGCGACGTAGCCCAGCGCTTTCACCGCTTCCTCGATGCGCTTCAACGTGTCGGCGCGCACCTTGTGCGGCAACGTGAGCGCGCGCGACACCGTAGCGGTCGACACGTGCGCCATGCGCGCGACGTCGGAGAGCTTGGCTGTCGATCGGGGCTCTGTCGTTTTCATGAATGAAAGAAGCCGGCCTCACGGCCGGCTTCTTCGGTAACAGGGCGGGAAGAGTATCACAAACGCTTCATCGCCTCCCGCCTCACCCGCGTCAGCGGTATTCCTTCGCGCTGAACTTCTTGTATTTCGCCAGCAGGCGGCGCGGCTGGCGGAACGCATCCCGGCGGAACGGATCGCCGAGCTCCTGCGTGAGCAGGAGATTGATGACCGTGGGCTTGTTCGATTTCGCGGCACCGCGCAACGCGTCGCCGATCTCGTCGACATGATCGACGGTGATGCCGCTCGCGCCCATCGCTTCGGCCACCTCGGCGAAATTCGGGTTTTTCAGATTCGTCCCGAGGAAACGGTTCTCGAAGTAATCGATCTGGTTCTTCTTCTCCGCGCCCCACTGACCGTTGTTGAACACCACCGCAACGACCGGGATGTTCTCGCGCACGCAGGTCATCACTTCGTTGAGGCTCATCCCCCACGCCCCGTCGCCGACATAGGCGATCGCCGGGCGGTCGGGACGGCCGACTTTCGCGCCCATCGCCGCGGGATAGGCATAGCCGCAGTTGCCGAAGCTCATCGCCGCGAGGAACGACGGCGCCTGCTCGAAGTGCAGGTAGCTGTTCGACACCGAGCATACGTTGCCGATGTCGGTGGACACCATCGCGTTCTTGGGCATCGCTTTGGCGAGCGCCGCAAGCGCCTGACGCGGACCGATCCGTCCTTTTTCATTGGGGGAGGCCCACTTCGCGAGCTCTTCGGTCCATGCCTTCCTTTCTTTCGCCACTTCGGCAAGGCGCGCCTTGTTCGGCGCGAGCTTCACCTGCGCCTTCAGGCGCTCGAGCAGCGCGACGGCGGCAAGACGCGCGTCGCCGCAGATGCCTATGCTTACTTTCTTCACGAGACCCAGCATGCGCGGATCGGCATCGACCTGGATGATCTTCGCGTCCTTGGGCCAGTAGTCGAGACCATGCTGCGGCAGCGTGCCGAACGGGCCGAGCCGCGAGCCGAGCGCAAGCACCACGTCGGCTTTCGAGATGAGCTGCATCGCGGCCTTCGAGCCCTGGTAGCCCAGCGGGCCACAGGACAGCGGGTGACTCGCCGGGAACGAGTCGTTGTGCAGATACGAGTTGACCACGGGTGCGGTCAGATACTCGGCGAGCGCGACGCATTCCTTGATGCCGTCGGCCATCACCACGCCGCCGCCGGAGAGGATAACGGGGAACTTCGCTTTCGCGAGCAGCTTGGCGGCCGCATCGAGCGATTCCGGTCCGCCGGGGCCGCGCTCGAGCTTTTGCGGCTGCGGAATCTCGAAGTCGCCCTCGCCATAGAAGTAGTCGCGCGGAATGTTCACTTGCACGGGGCCGCGCTCGGCCATCGCGATGTCGAACGCGCGACCGGTGAGCTCCGCGATGCGCAGCGGCGAGTTCACGTGCACCTGCCATTTCGTGATCTTGGAGAAGATCGGCATCTGCTCGGTTTCCTGGAAACCGCCCAGCCCCATCGTCATGCTGCCCGATTCCGGCGTGATGGCGACGACCGGCGAATGCGCCCAGTACGCGGCCGCAATGCCGGTCACGAAGTTCGTGATGCCCGGGCCGTTCTGGGCGATGCACACACCATGCTTGCCGGTGACGCGCGAATAGCCGTCCGCCATATGCGCCGCGTTTTGCTCGTGCGCGACCGAAATGAAACGTATGCCGGCGAGCGGAAAGAGATCGTGCGCGTCCATGTAGGCCGAACCCACGATGCCGAACGTGTCCTTTACCCCTTGCGCAACCAGCGTCTCCACGAACGCCTCGCTGGGCGTCATGCGTAGTTTTCCTCCCGCCTGCTGCTTGGCGAGACTCTTGGTGTCGGTCATCGTGTTCATGAATATCCTCCTGGTGTAGCCGGCATGCGGGTAACGGATAAAGTCACGGGCGAACGAGGCGCCCATTATACGCGGCGACGTCGCTCGTGCAAGCGCTTGCACGAAACCGCCGGAGCAGCGCCCTGATGCAGTTACAATACCGGCGCCCCGAAGCCGAGCGAGCTCATGCCCGACCAGACCGTCCCGCCGACCGCCCTATCGCTGCCGCCGCACGCACAACGCGAACTCGCCGTCGAAATCGCCCGGCGCACAACGGCCGAAGTCCTGTTCGACGCCGGCAACCGCGCGGCGTATTCGGCCGACGCCTCCAACTATCGGCAGATTCCCATAGGCGTGGTCGTTCCCCGGACGGTCGATGACGTGGTCGCCACCATGGCGATCTGCCGCGAGCGCGACGTTCCGGTCCTCGCGCGCGGCGGCGGCACATCGCAGTGCGGCCAGTGCGTGAACGTGGCCGTCGTCATCGACAATTCGAAATACCTCAGTCGCGTCCTCGACATCGATCCGCAGGCAGCGACTGCGCGCGTCGAGCCCGGCATCGTATGCGATGCGCTGCGCGATGCCGCAGAGCTGCATGGCCTTACTTTCGGTCCCGACCCGGCGACGCATAGCCGCTGCACGCTGGGCGGCATGATAGGGAATAACTCCTGCGGTGCGCACTCGGTGATGGCGGGCAAGACCGTCGAGAATATCGAAGCGCTGGAAGTCCTGACGTACGACGGCGCGCGCATGTGGGTGGAGGCCACGACCGACGCGCAACTCGAAGAAATCATCCGCGCCGGCGGGCGTCGCGGCGAGATTTACGCCCGGCTGCGCGCGCTGCGCGACCGTTATGCCGATCTCATCCGGGCGCAATTCCCGCGCATCAAACGTCGCGTGTCGGGCTACAACCTCGATCAGCTCTTGCCGGAGAACGGCTTCAACGTCGCGCGGGCGCTCGTCGGCTCCGAGGGCACGTGCGCATACACCTTGCAAGCAGTGACGCGGCTGGTGCGCAGCCCGCCCCATCGCGTGCTGCTGATCCTGGGCTTTCGCGACATCTATGCGGCGGGCGACGCGGTGCCGCACGTCTTGCCGTTCCAGCCGATTGCCACCGAAGGATTGGACGAGCGCCTCATCGGTGGCCTGCGCGAGCGCGGACTGCGGCTTGCCGACATCGCCGCGCTGCCCGCCGGCCGCGCCTGGCTCATGATCGAATTCGGCGGCGAAACGCCGGGGGCGGCCGCCGTGCAGGCGAACGCACTCGTTCGGTCGTACGAAGCGAGCCCGCATGCGCCCAGTGCGTCGCTCATCACCGATCCTCAGCTGTGCGAGCGCATGTGGTCGATACGCGAAACGGCGGCCTCCGCCACGGCGCTCTCGCGCACGCCGGGCGCGGTCGACCCGACGATCGGTTGGGAAGATGCGGCCGTCGATCCCTTGCGACTCGGCGACTATTTGCGCGAGTTCCAGGCGCTCGTCGACCGCTACGGCTATGAGACTTCCCTCTACGGCCATTTCGGCGACGGCTGCATACACGCGCGCATCACCTTCGACCTGCGTTCCGACGGCGGCGTCGCGACATGGAAGTCTTTTCTGCGCGACGCGGCGCGGCTCGTGGTCGCGTACGGCGGCTCGCTCTCGGGCGAGCATGGCGACGGCCAGGCGCGCGCGGAATTCCTGCCGCTCATGTACGGCCCGGAGCTCATGGAAGCCTTCCGCGAGTTCAAGCGCATCTGGGATCCGGGCAATCGCATGAATCCGGGCAAGCTAATCGATGCGTACCGCGTGGACGAACACCTGCGCCTGGGCCCCGACTACCGTCCGGCGCGGCCTGTGTCTCACTTCGCCTTCCGTACGCCGGAGGGCAGCGGCTTCACGCGAGCGGTCGAGCGCTGCGTCGGCATGGGCAAGTGCCGCTCGCACGAGGGCGGCGTCATGTGTCCGAGCTTTCGCGCGACGGGCGACGAGCGCAACTCGACGCGCGGACGCGCACGCCTTCTCTCCGAGATGCTGCGCGGCGACGTGATCGCCGACGGCTGGCGCAGCGATGCGGTCCGCGAAGCGCTGGAGCTGTGCTTTGCATGCAAGGGCTGCAAAAGCGACTGCCCCACCCATACCGACATGGCGACGTACAAAGCGGAGTTCATGGCGCACTATTACGCCGGCCGCAGACGTCCGGTGCAGGCGTACAGCATGGGCCTTATCCATCGCTGGGCTCGGCTCGCATCGCGCGCGCCGCGGTTCGTGAACACGCTCACCCATACACCGGGAATCGCCGCATTGGCGAAGCGGCTGGCGGGCATCGCGCCCGAGCGCGACATCCCACGCTTTGCGCGGCGGAGTTTTCGCGAGCAGTACGCGAAGCGCGCATCGCCGGGGACACGTTCCGAACGCGTCGTCTTATGGGCGGACACGTTCAACGATCACTTTCATCCGCATGCCGCCATGGCGGCCGTGCGCGTCCTGGAAGCGCTCGGGTGCATGGTCGTCGTGCCTGCGCGCAAGCTGTGCTGCGGCCGCCCGTTGTACGACTTCGGGATGATCGAGCTCGCGCGCCGTCAGCTCCTCGACATATTGGACGCGCTCGCGCCCGAGATCGAAGCCGGCACGCCGATCATCGGGCTCGAGCCCGCGTGCCTCTCGGTGTTCCGCGACGAAATGCCAAACCTGCTGCCGGACGATGCGAGAGCGGCAAAGCTCGCTGCTCAGGCGCGCCTGTTCAGCGACTTCGTGGTGACGCACCCGCGTTGGCCGAAGCGCGGCGGATTGAGCGGCGCCGCGCTGGTCCACGGCCATTGCCATCAGAAAGCCCTGTTCGGCATGGACAGCGATCTTGCCTTGTTGCGCTCGACAGGTCTTACCGCGTCGCTCATCCCATCGAGCTGCTGCGGCATGGCGGGCTCGTTCGGATTCCATCCGCAGCATTACGCCATCTCGATGAAAGCCGGCGAAGCGAGCGTGCTGCCCGCGGTACGAAACGCGGCATCCGATACGCTGATCGTCGCATCCGGGTACAGCTGCCGCGAGCAAATCGAGCACGGCGCGGCGCGCGAGACGGTGCACATCGCGCAAGTCGCAGCGCGCGCACTCGACACCCCGGCAAGCTGAAGGGATGCCGGGCTTCGAAACCATCACGCCTGCAACGCTCGCCTGGATCGTGCTCGTGATGGCCTTATCCGGCGCGATGCAAGGCGCTCTCGGTCTCGGCTTTCCGACCGTCGCGACGCCGCTCATAACGATGGTGACCGACATCCGTACGGCCGTCGTGCTGGTGTTGCTGCCGTGCCTTGCGACCGTCGCGCTCAATCTCTTCCGCGGCGGCCCCATGCGGCCGGTGCTCGCACAGTTCTGGATGATGCCGATCTACATGCTGATCGGCGCGGCCACGGGAACCCGGCTGTTCGTCGCGTATCCGGAGTTTCCGTACGCATTGCTGCTCGCCGTGGTGATCTTCGTGTATCTTAATCTCGATCGCCTCGGCCGGACCGATTGGCCCGCGATGCAGCGTTATCGCCATGGATACGCGGCGCTGTTCGGGGTCATGGCCGGCGTGTCGGAGGGCACGGCCAACGTGGCCGCGCCGCCGCTCATCGTGTACTACCTCGGCATAGGCACATCGCCGCTGCTACTCGTTCAGGCGCTCAATTTGTGCTTCTTCACCGGCAAGACGACCCAGTTTCTGACCCTCGCGACGGCCGGCGGCGTCAATGCAACGCAGTGGCTCGTGACCATCCCACTTGCGGCGATCGCCGCGGCCGGCGCCTGGATAGGGATACGCCTGCGCAGCCGCATCGCTGCGGAGACCTATCGCCGCTGGCTTAAATGGGCGCTGTTCGCGATTGCCATCGTGCTCGTCGCGCAGCAGGTGTGGCGGTGGTCGTGACGGCGCGCTAAAAAGAAAACAGGCCGCCTGGCGGCGGCCCGTCGAGATGCAGCGTCAAACGTATCAGGACTTCAACAGCTGCGCGAGCTCGCCGCTCTTGTACATCTCCGTCATGATGTCCGACCCGCCGACGAATTCGCCGTTCACGTACAGCTGGGGGATCGTCGGCCAGTTGGCGTATTCCTTGATGCCCTGACGGATTTCCGGATCTTCCAGCACGTTCACGGTGAACACGTCTTCCGCGCCGCATGCGCGCAGAATATTCACGGCGTTGGCGGAAAAGCCGCACTGGGGAAAGTCGGGCGAGCCCTTCATGTAAAGCACGACCTTGTGCTTGGTGACCTGGTCTCTGATGGTGTCTTGGGTGCTCATAGCGTTCCGTTAAAAAACTTGAGTGCTTTTGTCGGGTTAAGTGTAACTTTGGTGCTGTGCAGCGTCAACCGCTCATATTCTGCGTCCGCCGGTCACACGCTCGATGCCGGCAAGATCGCGGTGTGTGGCGATCGCCGTATAGCCTGCCTGCCGCAACAGTGCGCGACATGCCGCGCCCTGATCGTAGCCGTGCTCGAACCATAGCGAGCCGCCAGGCCTCAGGTGATCGACGCTCGCGCGTACGATGTGGCGGATCGCGTCCAGCCCGTCCCCGCCCGGTGTCAGCGCCGCGCGCGGCTCATAACGCAGGTCGCCACGCATGAGATGCTCGTCGTTTCCCGCGACATAAGGCGGATTGGAGACGATCACCTCGTAGCTGGTCGTGCCCAATGCATCGAACCAATTGCTCACGCGCCATTCGACGCGGTCGATGCCGAGCCGGGCGGCGTTGCTGCGCGCCACGGCGAGCGCCGCCTCGGAGGCGTCCACGCCGGTAATGTGAGCGCCGACACACTCCGCCGCGAGCGTAAGGCCAATGCAACCGCTGCCAGTGCCGAGATCGAGCACCCGCGCTGCGCTGAAGCCGCGCAGCTGCGCCAACGCAACATCGACGAGCAGCTCCGTTTCCGGACGTGGAATCAGCACATCGGCCGTGACGCGAAACGTTCGGCCGTAGAACTCGCGCCACCCGGTGATGTAGGCGACCGGTTCGCCGGCGGCGCGCCGCTGCACCCACGCCTCGAAGGTGAGCGCCTGCTCCGCCGGCATACCGTCTTCGGCGTGCGCGATCAGGTAAGCGGCATCGCGACCGAGCACGGCGCAAAGCAGTGCCTTTGCGTCCACTGCATCGATGCGCCGGCGTGCGTTGGCAAGCGCTGACTGTACGGTAATGGCGTCCGCCGCCACGAGGGATTACGCCGCCGCGTCTTCCGCGAGCTGGGCGAGCTGCTCGGCCTGATGCTCGGCCACGAGCGCGTCGGTCAGCTCGAACAGATCGCCATCCATGATCGCAGCGATCTTGTAGAGCGTGAGATTGATGCGATGATCGGTGACGCGCCCCTGCGGAAAATTGTACGTGCGGATGCGCTCGGAACGGTCGCCGCTGCCGACCAGCGACTTGCGCTCCGCGGCCGTCTTCGCCTGCTGTTCGCGCACCTGCTTGTCCTTGATGCGCGCGGCGAGCACCGCCATCGCCCGCGCCTTGTTCTTGTGCTGCGAGCGGTCGTCCTGGCACTCCACCACGGTGCCGGTCGGAATGTGCGTGATGCGTACCGCGGAGTCGGTCTTGTTGATGTGCTGCCCGCCGGCACCCGAGGCGCGGAACGTATCGATCTTCAAGTCCGCCGGATTGAGGACGATGTCGGCGACTTCATCGGCTTCCGGCAGGACGGCCACCGTGCACGCCGACGTGTGTATGCGCCCCTGCGTCTCGGTCGCCGGCACGCGCTGCACACGATGTGCGCCGGATTCGAACTTGAGCCTCGAATACGCGCCCTGGCCTATGATCTTGGCGATGATCTCGCGGTAGCCGCCCAGATCCGAAGGACTTTGCGAAATGATCTCCACCTGCCAGCGGTTGCGCTCCGCAAAGCGCGCGTACATGCGGAAAAGATCGCCGGCGAACAGCGCCGACTCGTCGCCGCCCGTTCCGGCGCGAATCTCCAGGAAGATGTTGCGCTCGTCGTTGGGGTCCTTGGGTAACAGCGCCTTCTGCACCTCGGTCTCTATCTTCGCGAGGCGCTCGCGCGTGTCGCGGATTTCGTCCTCCGCAAAAGCGCGCATCTCGGGATCCGCGGTCATTTCCTGAGCGGCGGCGAGATCGCTTTCGCCCTGGCGGTACGCACGATAGAGGTCGACCACCGGGCCGATGTCCGCGTGCTCGCGTGTGAGCCGGCGATACGTTTCCATGTCCGACGTGACGTCCTCTGCGGACAGCAGCCGGTTCAATTCTTCCAATCGGGACGTGAGCTGCGTGAGCTTCGCAGCGATGCTGGGTTTCATCGGATTCCGGAACGGAGCGCCGGCACGGTAGGCCGGCTACTCAGGAGTTTGGAGGCGGTAAAGTCGGGCGAGCGCCGCGCTCAGCGCTTCGCGCTCGTCGGGTGTCGCATGATGCAGCGCGTGAGTGGGCCCGTGCAAGAGCTTGTTGGTCAACGCGTGCGAGAGCTGCTCCATCACGAGCTGCGGATCGTCGCCTTTCGCGAGGCGGCGTATCGCGCGCTCCAGTTCGTGCCGGCGCGCCCGGTCGGCGTTGTCGCGCAGCGCGCGTATCGTCGGCACCAGCTCGCGATTGGCCAGCCAGTGCATGAAATCGGTGGCCTGGTTTTCGATGATCACCTCGGCCTGCGCGACCGCTTTCTGCCGTATGTCGCGCCCTTCGCGGGCGATCTTGCCCAGATCATCCACGCCATACATGAACACGTCGTCCAGCGTCGACACCTCGGCCTCGATGTCGCGCGGCACGGCGAGATCGAACAGCAGCATAGGGCGGTGTTTGCGCGCCTTGAGTGCGCTTTCGACCACGCCTTTTCCGATGATCGGCAGCGGGCTTGCCGTGCAGGACACGACGATGTCATACAGCGGCAGCTGTGCCGCCATGTCGTTGAGCGATGCCACGCGACCGACGAAACGCTCGGCGAGCTGCTGGGCCTTCGCTTCCGTGCGGTTCGCGAACGTCATGTTGCGCGGATGGCGTGCAGCGAAGTGCGCTGCGCAGAGCTCGATCATTTCTCCCGCGCCGACGAACAGCACGTTCTGACCGGCGACACTGGGATAGATGCGCTCGGCGAGCTCCACCGCCGCAGAGGCCATCGACACGGTGCTCGCGCCGATGTCCGTTTCGGTGCGCACGCACTTCGCGACCGAGAACGT
This sequence comes from Rhodospirillaceae bacterium, assembly GCA_050260255.1. GTDB lineage: Bacteria > Pseudomonadota > Gammaproteobacteria > Burkholderiales > SG8-41 > JAQGMV01. The sequence continues at coordinate 17,938 of JBLNBW010000107.1, forward strand.
CCGCTGGAACAGCTTGTTGAGCAACAGCCCGAGCGTGCCCGCCGTCTCCGCCGTGCGCACCGCCTGCTTGAACTGCCCGAGGATCTGCGGCTCGCCGAGCACCATCGAATCAAGACCGCTCGCGACGCGGAACGCATGCTTTACCGCGTCGGCGCTCGTATAGCGATACAGGTACGGCTCGATGTGCTGCGTCTTGAGACGGTGGTAGCTCGCAAGCCAGTCGACGGCCGCGCGCGGCTCTTCGGTATTGCAATAGACCTCGGTGCGATTGCAGGTGGAGATGATCGCCGCTTCCTGTATCGGGCGCCGGTCTACGAGATCGCGCAGCGCCTGAACCAGATTTTCGGCGTGAAAAACCACCTGCTCCCTTACCGAGAGGGGGGCGGTCTGGTGATTGACGCCGAAAGTGAAGAGATGCATGGGGACGGGCGTGTGCGCTGTAAGCGCGCTTATTTTATAACCGCCCGCAGGGGTACGACAAATCGAAAATCATTGATTTGTAGGAATAATCCTACACGCGCAAGTACCGTCCTACGCGTCGCGCCGGTTCCTGAGCGGCTCGTTGTGCGCCCAGTGCACGATGTTCTCCATAAAGATGTCCGCCGCCCGCCGTTCGTTGCCGGCAGAGACGGCGGCACTGTGCGGGCTCACGATGACGCCCGGCATATCCCAAAGCGGGGAGGCGGCCGGCAAAGGCTCCGTTTCGAAGACGTCCAGATACGCACCGCCGATATGACCGTTGCGCAGCGCCTCGATCAGCGCGCGCTCGTCGATGCAGCCGCCGCGAGCGACGTTGACGATCTGCGCGCCGCGAGGGAGCAGTACGAGCGTTTCGGCGTTCAGCAAGCGGCGCGTTTCTTCCGTGAGCGGGCACGCGAGGACCACCCATTGACAGCGGGGCAGCACACCGCGCAGCGCCGATATCGGCAGCACTTCGTCGGCCGGATCGCCCGGCTGGAGCGGCGTGCGCCGCATGCCGATGACGTGCATGCCGATCGTGCGACAGAAGCGCGCGACCGCCCCGCCGATTGCGCCCATACCGACGATCAGAATGGTCTGTCCGCGCAGGTCGGGCGGCAAGGCCGGTCCGCGCAAGGGCTCCCAGGCATGGCGGCGCTGCGCCTGCATCCAGTGCGGAAACCGTCGCGCGAGCATGAGAAGCCCGGTGATCGCCGTCTGCGCCACCGGCTCGGCATTGGTGCCCGAGGACGTGGTGAGGCGCACGCCGCGCTCCCGGAGGGCAGCGAGAAACGGATGCTGGTCGATGCCGGCGCTCGCGAAGTGCACCCATTCGAGGTGCGACGCAGCAGTCACCGCCGCGCCGAACGCTTCGTAGAGCCGGGAAAATCGCAGGTCGCGCGAGAGGTAAGCGATCTTTATGCGGTCGCAGGTGGCCGGGTCAAGCGCGACGTTCGGCTCATCGGGCAGATGAATGATGTCAGGCTCGCGGCCGACGGACGCGAGCGTCGCCGCCAGCCGGTCACCGAAACGCGCAACGAACCCCGTCGAGAGCAGCACTCCCGTCATGCCGGAGCCAGCGCTTATTTCTTCTGCTTCTCGCGGGCGAACAGCGTGTCGAGCTTCTTCTCGTACGCGTGGTAGTCCAGGTAATCGTACAGGTCGTCGCGCGTCTGCATGAGATCCACCACGCTTTTCGCGCTGCCTTCCTTACGGATCGCCTGGAACACTTTCAGCGCGGCGGCATTCATCGCGCGCCACGCCGAGAGCGGATAGAGCGCCATCGCGACGTTCGCGCTCGCAAGCTCCTGGGTGGTGAAGAGCGGCGTTTTGCCGAATTCGGTGATGTTGGCGAGGATCGGCACTTTCACCGCGTCGGCGAACTTCTTGTACATCGAGAGCTCGGTGATCGCTTCCGGGAAAATCATGTCCGCGCCGGCTTCCACGCAGGCGCACGCCCGCTCCACCGCGGCGTCCAGGCCTTCGACGGCGAGCGCGTCAGTGCGCGCGATGATCACGAAGTCGCGGTCGGTCTTCGCATCGGCGGCCGCCTTGATGCGGTCGACCATCTCGTCCTTGCTGACGATTTCCTTGTTGGGGCGGTGGCCGCAGCGCTTTTGCAGCACCTGGTCTTCGATGTGCATCGCACCGGCGCCGAACTTGATGAGCGACTTCACCGTGCGCGCGATGTTGAACGCGCCGCCGAAACCGGTGTCGACGTCCACCAGCAGCGGCAGGTTGCACACGTCGGTGATGCGGCGCACATCGGTGAGCACGTCGTCGAGAGTGCTGATGCCGAGATCGGGCAGCCCCAGCGAGCCGGCCGCAACGCCGCCGCCGGACAGATAGATCGCGCGAAAGCCCGTGCGCTCGGCGAGGCGGGCTGCGTACGCGTTGATGGCGCCGACGATCTGCAGCGGCTTTTCCTGCGCTACCGCCGCGCGGAAACGCGCGCCCGCACTGGCGGCAAGCGCCGGATTCGACAAATCGGTCATGGAGTGCTCCTTGTGTGCGCGGCGTCGCCGACAACGGTGCCGTCGCGTGAAGTTGTCCGTGATGTGGACGGCTGTTTTGCCGTCCGAAACAGGCCGCCACACTAGCATAAACGCAGCTATTTCTCCAGAGCGTGGACAGTGGCATAATGACGGCTCTCACGATTCGGACTTCGATATCATGGTGAAAAAGAACCCGGAGGACGAGGCCGTCCGCCTGTCCGGCACCCAAAGCATAGAGCGCGCGCTGTTACTGCTGCGCGAGATCGCCGCTCATAACCGCGCAGGCTCGCGCCTGCTGGACCTCGCAACGCGCACGGGACTGCAGCGTCCCACCGTGCACCGCATGCTGAAGTGCCTGACGCTGGAAGGCATGGTTCAGCAGGACCCGGACACCCATCGCTACTACCTCGGCTCGATGGTGTTCGAGCTCGGCCTCACCGCCGCGCCGCGCTTCAATCTGCGCGATATCTGCCATCCCTCGATGACGCGCATCGCCGACGCGACCGGCGACACGGTGTTCCTCACGCAACGTAGCGGCCTCGATGCCGTTTGCGTGGACCGCCACGAAGGGACCTTCCCCATCAAGACCTTCACGCTCGATGTCGGCGTACGCCGCCCGCTCGGCGTCGGCACCGGAAGCCTTGCGATACTGTCCGCACTGTCGGAGGACGAAGTAAAAAGCGTGGTCAACAGCAACACCGCCCGCCTCACCGAATACGGCCTTACGCCCGCGAGCCTGCTCACGCAAGTAAAGCGCGCCCAGAAACTCGGCTATGCCGTGCGCGAGATGCCGACGCTCGCCGGCGTGCGTTCCATCGGCCAGGCCGTGCACAATCACAGCGGCGTGGCGTTCGCCGCGCTGTCGGTGTCCGCCATCTCGAGCCGCATGACCGAGAAGCGCGTGAGCGAGCTCGCGACGCTGCTCAAGAACGAAACACGCCTCATCGAAAAACAACTGGCGTCCGGCGGGGACCTGCGCTAAAAGCGCGGCACCGCTCCCGCCATTACGAGGAGTCCACCATGCACCGCCCGTCGCGTATCGCGCTCGTGCTGCTCGCGCTCGCCTGCCCGGTCGCCGCCCACGCGCAAAGCAGCGCGTACCCCGTCAAGCCGATACGTTTCGTCGTCCCTTATCCGCCGGGCGGCAGCAACGACGTGCTCTCGCGCATCACGGCGCAGGCGATGAGCGCGGGTCTCGGCCAACAGGTCATCATCGACAACCGCGGCGGGGCAGGCGGCATGATCGGCGCGGACAACGTCGCGAAATCTCCACCCGACGGCTACTCGCTGGTCAACGTGCAGGCGTCGTTCACGGCCAACGCGGCGCTGCGCACCAAGATGCCCTACGATCCCATGGGCGACTTCGCTTATATCGGCATGATGGCGCGCGGCCCGCTGCTCGTCGTCGTTCACCCGTCGCTGCCGGTAAAGACGATGAAGGAATTCATAGCGTTCGCGCGCGCGAAACCCGGTCAGGTGCTGTACGGATCCACCGGTACCGGCGGTCACAATCATCTCGCCACCGAGCTCTTCAAGCGCATGGCGAAGGTCGACATCGTCCACGTGCCCTACAAGGGCGTGGCGCCCGCGCTCACCGACCTCATGGGCGGCCACACGCAGCTCGTGATGACCAGCCTGCCTTCCGCGATGACGCAGGTGCACGCGGGACGGCTGAAAGCGCTCGCCGTCGGCAGCGAGCAGCGCTCGTCATTCATGCCGGAGCTGCCCACGATCGCGGAATCGGGCGTGCCCGGTTACATGGCCGAATTCTGGTGGGGCATAGCGGCGCCCGCGAAGACGCCGGTCGAGATCGTGAACCGCCTTGCCGCCGAGTTGAGCAAGGCATTGCAGTCGGCCGACGTGAAGCAGCGCTTCGCGGCAGAAGGCGCGGAGCCGGCGGCCATGTCGCGCGAACAATTCACCAAGTTCGTCTCCAACGAAATCACGCGCTGGCGCAAAGTAGCGCAAGAGGCGAACATCAAGCCCGAGTAGCTCTCGACACCTCGGGCGCCGCCGGAGCTCGCGTTCCGGCCACCCACTCCGGAGAATCGTATGCCTAAAGAACTGCCCGTCTGGCGCTCGCTCATGTATGTGCCCGTCAACGTCGAAAAATACGTCGACAAGGCCCACACGCGCGGCGCCGATGTCATACAGCTCGACCTCGAAGACAGCGTTCCGCCTGCCGAGAAGGCGAACGCGCGCAAGCTGGTGGAGAAAGCCGCTGCACGGGTGCGGCGCGGCGGCGCCGACGTCGTCGTGCGCATCAACCAGCCGCTGTCGCTCGCGGTGCGCGACCTGGAGCATTCCATCTGCCCCGACGTGAACGGCATTGCCTGCACCAAGATCGACAGTGCGTCGCACCTGCGTCTACTCGACGAGCTCGTGACCGAGCTGGAAGAAAAGCGCGGCATGGCAGTCCGTCACACGAAGTTCATTGCGATGATAGAGACGCCGCAGGCGTTCACCCGCATCGATGAGATTCCGGGCGCAAGCGACCGCGTGGTGGCGATCAACATCGGCGGCGAGGACTTCGCCCTCAACTGCAACATGCAGCCGACCGGCGAGGCGCTGTTCTATCCCAAGCAACGCATGATCATCGCCGCGAATGCCGCCGGCGTGATGCCGCTCGGCTTCATCGACAGCGTCGCGGGCTTCGGCGACTGGGAGGCTTTCCGCAAAATGGTGCGCCGCTCGCGCGACTTCGGCTTCATGGGCGCGGGCTGCATCCATCCCGGCCAGGTAACGATCGTGAACGAGGAATACACGCCCACCGCGGCCGAAGTGGAGTACGCCCAGCGCGTCATCGCGCTCGACAAGGAAGCGGCGGCGAGCGGCCGCGGCTCGTTTTCGCTCGACGGCAAGATGATCGATATACCCATCATCGTACGCGCGCAGAAGCTGATCCGCCGCTTTGAAGCGATCAAGGCGCGCGAAGCGAAGACGCTGGCCGCCGCTGCGCAGTGAGGCGGCGGGCGCAAAACCGTTAACCATCCGGGACGCGACGCATCGGCTGCTCGGCGCCCATCCCGCCAAGCCCGACACCTTACGCCCCGCGCGCAATGGCTCCGCGCCCACTGAGGACGTTCGCCGCCATGCCATTGGTGATAGGCTGCAACCCGACGTCACGGTTCCGCGCGCTCCATTAGGAGTGCCGCTGTGGCATCGAAGCCGATGGAGGAGAAAAGCATGCGTCGCACGCTCATCGCTGCACTGTCTGCCCTTGCATGCTGCATCGCTGCGGCGCAGGCGGCCGACACGTCCTATCCCGCACGCCCGATACGCATCATCGTGCAGTTCACGCCCGGCACCTCGACCGACATTCTGGCGCGGCTCATCGGCCAGAAGATGAGCGAGGACTGGGGACAGCAGGTCATCGTCGACAACCGCCCCGGGGCCGGCGCGATTGTGGGCACCGAGCTCGGCGCCAAGGCGAACCCCGACGGCTATACGCTCACCATGGCGGTATCGAGCGCCTTCGGCATCAACCCGACGCTCTACAGCAAGCTGCCGTACGACGTGCTGCGCGACTTCGCGCCCATCTCGAATCTCGGCCTTACGCCACAGACCCTGGTCGCGAACCCGTCGGCGTTCAAGACGGCACAGGAATTCGTCGCGGCCGCGCGCGAGCGACCGGGGCAGATCAACTTCGCGTCCCTCGGCACGGGATCGACCAGCCATCTCACGATGGAAATGTTTCGCGCGGCGGCGGGCGCGAAGCTCAACCACGTGCCGTTCAAGGGCAGCGCCGACGCGCACACGCAGCTGATCGGCGGCCAGGTGCCGGTGATGTTCGACGCCATCCCAGCGACACTGCCGCATATGAAGTCGGGCAAGCTCCTGGGCCTGGGCATCGCCACCTTGAAGCGTTCGCCGTATGCGCCCGACCTGCCGACGCTGCACGAACAAGGCTTCAAGGATTTCGAGGCCGTGGGCTGGATAGGCATCGCGGCGCCAGCGAAGACGCCTGCCGCGATACTCGACAAGCTCAATGCCGAAATGAACGCGATACTCAACAAGCCCGACGTGAAGGAGAGGCTCGCCACACTTGCATTCACGCCGGCGGGGGACACGCGCGCGCAATTCACCGCCTACATCAAGTCCGAGATCGAAAAATGGGGCAAGGCAGTGAAAGACTCCGGCGCGAGAGCCGACTGACAGATATGAAAGCGAATAAAACGGACCACGCAACGCTTACCGGAGACTTCGTCGATCGCGTGCGCGAACTGCGCTACGCAACGCTTCCCGCTGCAGCGGTCGACGTGGCGAAACAGGTGACGCTCGACGGTCTCGCCGTCATGCTGGCCGGGGCCACCGAGCCGCTCGGTGTCGGCCGCATCAGCATCGAGTACGTCAAGGCGATGGGCGGCGCACCGCAGGCGAGCGTCATCGGCGGCGGCTTCAAGACGTCGATGCTGGGCGCCGCGTACGCGAACGGGACGATGGCGCACGCGCTCGACTACGACAACACCTGGTATCCGCTCAACCACCCGACCTCGCCCACGCTGCCGGCGATCCTGGCGATTGCCGAGCATCACGCGCTGTCCGGAGAGCGTGTCATCGAGGCGATCGTCGCCGCGTTCGAAGTGCAAGGCCGCCTGCGTCTCGCGGCCACCGGCATGGAAACGGGCTCGGGCTTTCACAAGCCCGGCATGACGGGAACGTTCGGGGCCACGGCCGCCGCCGCGCGCCTGCTGGATCTCGACCGCGAGCAGACGCTGATGGCCTTCGGCCTCGCCGGCTCGCGCGCGGGCAGCATCGCCATCAACACCGGCACCATGACGAAGTCCTCGCACTCCGGGCATGCGGCGCGCATGGGCGTGGAATGCGGCGTGCTCGCGAGCATGGGCTGGACCGCCTCCCGCGACGTATTCGGCCGCGGCGGCTTCTTCGACACGTTCTTTCGCGGCGAAGGCAAGCCGGAACTGCTGCTTCAGAATTTCGCCTCGCCGCTGCGCATGGTGGATCCGGGCGTCGGCTTCAAAAAGCACCCGAGCAATTATTTCACTCACCGGCCGATCGATGCCGCGCTTGCGCTGCGCGAGCAGCACGGTCTCGCGCCGCACGACATCGAGCGCGTGCATGTGCTGTTTCCGCGCTTCGACTACGTGAACCGGCCGGCCCCGCGCACCGGCCTCGACGGCAAGTTCAGCGTGCAATACACCACTGCGGTGGCGTTGCTCGATGGCGAGGTCACGATAGACTCGTTCACCAACGAGCGCCGTTTCGCGGCGGATGTCGAAGCGCTGCTGCCGCGCGTGGCGCTCGAAACGGATCCCGCGATACCGAACGACTTCGATGCCATGCACACCGTCGTAACGGTGACGCTGCGTGACGATCGGCAGTTCTCGCAGCGCGTCGACAAGCTGTCCGGATGGCTCGGCTCGCCGCTCACGCGCGAGCAGCGGCTGAAGAAGTTCCACACCTGCGCGCGGCGCGTGCTGTCGCGCGCTGCGGCCGATCGCGTGGTGGAGCTGGTCGAGCGACTCGAAACACTGCGCGACGTGCGCGCGATCATGGACATCGTCCGCGCCGGCTAACGGAGGAGCAGCAATGGCGACACAAGAAAAGCACAAGCCCTGGCACCAATCGGGGCGCTGGCTCGTCAACCCCGCATACTGGGACGACGAAGCGCAGAAGGCGCGCTCGCGTGCGCCGCGCCGCATACGCTTCATCGACTGCACGGTGAGCGAAGGTGACGACTGCGTCGGCCATCAGCTCAACTGGAACACGCGGCTCGGCGTCATCGAGCGGCTGGATGCCATCGGCGTGGGCGAGATCACCATGCCGAGCCATGTCACCTTCAGCGAGGAACGCGATCTCATCAAGGCATGCCGCCGCATGGGCATCAAGACGCCGCTGGTGGCGAAGGGCCCCGGTGTGGTGGCGCCGCTGTGCGGCGACTGGAAAGGCATCATCGACCGCCACATCGACCTCGGCACCGAAGTGATCAGCCCGATCTTCAAATGGAGCTACGAGGACACGCTGTCCGACTTCGGCGGCGCGCTGTCGAAGGAAACGGTGGTCGAGGCGATCGGCGAAAGCATACGCTACATGAAGCGCCAGAACGTGCGCGTCGTGCCGTGGATGGTGGACAGCATGAGAAGCCCGATCGATACCGCGTGCCGGTTCTTCAAGGCGATGGCCGATGCCGGGACCGACGGCGTGTACGTGGTCGACAGCCGCGGCAACAGCACCCCGCTCGCTACGCGCGTGTTCATTTCGCGCATCCGCGAGGCCATCGGCGATCGATGCGACGTGTACGTGCAGCATCACAACGATCTGGGCGTCGCGACGGCAAATGCCATGGCGGCTGCCGAAGGCGGCGCGAACTGGATAGATGCGTCGGTCATCGGCATCGGCGATCGCGGCGGCTGCGTGGCGCTGGAAGAAGCCGCAGCGCTGTTCGAGATGTACGGAATAGAGACGGGCATCAAGCTCGAGGCGCTGTACGAGCTGTGCCGCTATGTGCAGCAGGCGTACGGCATCGCGCTGCCACCGTGGAAGCCCATTGTCGGGGCGAACTGGAACAAGGAAGAAGGCGTCGGTCACCTGGAAGGCAGCGCGAACGCGGAGGCGACGATCGGCATAGCGCCGCAGGTGGTGGGACGCGAGTTCGAAGCGGTCGTCGGCGCGAAAATACTTTTCGGCCGCGAGCGCAGCAGCGCGCACACCGACGAGCCGGTGTTCCTGCGTAAGCTCATCGCCGACTGGGGCATGCACGCGAGCGACGAGCAATTTCAGACGATTCTGCTGCGGTCGCGCGCGGCGGTCGCGACGAATTACGGACGCCATTACCTCACGTTCGACGAATTCCGTTCGATCGCCGAGGGCGTGGTGCTCGCCGGCCGCGGCTAGGAGACCCGCCATGCGTGCAAGCACAGTACTGGTTGCGATCGCGCTCAGCGTTGCCTGTCCGGCACAGGCAGCCGACTCCTATCCGTCGCGGCCCATACGGTTCATCATGCCTTACCCGGTGGGCGGCACCATCGACCTGTCCGGACGCGCCGTCGCGCTCGAGCTGGGCGAGCGTCTCGGCCAGCAGCTCGTCGTCGACAACCGCACCGGTGCCGGCGGCACGCTGGGCGCCGAAATGGGCGCGCATTCGCCGCCCGACGGTTACACCGTTGTCATGGGCGGCACTGGCACGCTCGCCATCAGCCCGGGGCTCGATCGACGGTTGGGCTACGATCCCGAGAAGGACTTCGCACCGATCACGCTGCTTGCGACTACGCCTTACGTTCTCGTCGCGCATCCCTCGGTCGCCGCGTCCAATGTGCGCGAGCTCATCGCGCTGGCGAAGGCCAAGCCGGGCGCGCTCATCTATGCCTCGGGCGGCAGCGGCAGCGCGCCGCATCTCATCGGCGAAGTGTTCAAGAAGAGTGCGGACCTCGACATCCTCCACGTGCCCTATAAAGGCAGCACGCCGGCCAAGATCGATCTCATGGCCGGCCGGGCGCAGCTGTTCTTCACCGGCATACCGCCCGTCGCCACGGAGATACGTGCCGGCCGGTTGAAAGCGCTCGGCGTAACGAGCGCGCGCCGCACGCCCGCGTTGCCCGACGTGCCGACCATTGCGGAATCCGGCGTGCCGGGCTTCGACGTGAGTCCGTGGTTCGGCATGCTCGCGCCGGCCCGCACACCGCCCGTAATCGTGAAGCGCCTGCATGACGAGATCGTGGCAATACTGCAGCGGCCCGCAATGCGCGACCGCTTCGTGCGCGAGGGGGTCGACCCGGTCGGCAATACGCCGTCGGAATTCGCGGCGTTCATACGCATCGAGCGCCAGAAATGGGCGAAGGCCGTACGCGACTCCGGCGCAAAGGCGGAATGAAAGAAATTCCCGAAGCTTTACCGCGAAGGACTCGAAGGACGCCAAGGAAAAGCGCAAAGCCGTACCGCGAAGGACTCGAAGGACGCAAAGGTATCGAAGTTAAAACCAATCGGTTCCTTCGTGCGCCTCGACATTACCCAAGCCGCATCCATCAGCAGCTTTTACTTTAGATCCTTCGCGTCCTTTGTGCCCTTCGTGGTGAAGCTTTTGAACGGTCGTCACCGCTTCGCCAGCGCCGCCCCCAGCCGCGGATACACGCGCAGCGCATTGCGCTCGAAGATCCGCGCGCGGTCCACATCGCTTAAGTGCGCGGCCGCGTCGATGTAGCGCTTCGTATCGTCGTAGTAATGTCCCGTCTCCGGATCGATGCCGCGCACGGCGCCGACCATCTCCGAGGCGAACAGGATGTTGTCCAGCGGTATCACCTTGAGCAGCAAGTCTATACCCGGCTGGTGATAGACGCAGGTGTCGAAGTACACGTTGTTCAGCAGCAGCTCGTTGAGCGGCGGTCGCCCCATGTCTTGCGCGATGCCGCGATAGCGCCCCCAGTGATACGGCACCGCGCCGCCGCCATGCGGAATGATGAAGCGCAGCGTCGGAAAATCCTTGAAGAGATCCGACGTCACGAATTGCATGAACGCGGTCGTGTCGGCGTTGAGATAGTGGGCGCCGGTGAAATGAAAGCACGGATTGCACGAGGCCGAGACGTGCACCATTGCCGGCACGTCGAGCTCCACCATTTTTTCGTACAGCGGATACCACCACCTGTCGGTGAGCGGCGGATCGGTCCAGTAGCCGCCCGAAGGATCGGGATTCAAGTTGCACCCGACGAAGCCGTACTCCTTCACGCAGCGCTCGAGCTCCGCTATGCAGTTGTCCGGACGTACTCCCGGGCTTTGCGGGAGCTGGCACACGCCGATGAAATTCTGCGGGTACAGGGTGCAGATGCGGTGGATGAGCTCGTTGCATACCGCCGACCATTCGGCGCTGGTATCGGCGTCGCCGATGTGGTGACCCATGCCGCCCGCGCGCGGCGAGAAGATCGTAAGGTCCGTGCCGCGCTCGCGCTGCAGCTTGAGCTGCGCGCCCTCGAGGCTCTGCCGCAGCTCGTCGTCGGAAATCGACAGAGATCCTTTCTTCGGCGCGCGCCCGGCATCTTTCAACGCGGCGATCTGCGCCTGCCGGAAGTTTTCCAGCGCCTTCGGCGCGGTGGTGTAGTGACCGTGACAATCGATGATCATGTTGCTGCTCTCCGTGAGGCAACTGTGCCGGCCGTTCGCCGCGCGCGATGTCGTCGCAAAGCGCGTTTGCGCACCCAGCACCACGGCGTCATGCGTTGCGCTACACGGAGTCTATCGCGACTTCGAGATGGCGCACGAGCGGCTCGGTATGTGAGTACACGTCCTTCGTGCCTGCCATGTCGAAGGCCCTGAGCGGCCGCTGGACGGCAACTCGCTTCACCGATGCGCGTGGCGGCGCAACCGCCGCACAGCCCGCGGGCCTCATGCCGTATCGACATGGTGGGCGGCCGCGCATGCCGCGGGTGCTGCGCCGGTGCAAAGTCCGATCCGGTCTGACCCATAGGAGAATGGCATTTCTGGGAAAATCGATATGCCTTTGCCGCATATCGTTATATACTCGCGCCTGCGCCCCCGGCGCCGCTCTATGGACGTCAAGCAACTCACCTATTTCGTGCGTATCGCGGAGCTCGGCAGCCTCACCGGCGCGGCGACGACGCTTGGCGTATCGCAGCCGGTGTTGAGCCGGCAGATCGGTCGTCTCGAGCGCGAGCTCGGCAAGCACCTGCTGTATCGCCACGGGCGTGGAGTGCGCCTCACGGACAGCGGCAAGCGACTGCTCGCGCATGGCAAAGGCATACTGCATCAGGTCCAGCTCGCGCGGCAGGAGATCGAGGGCCAGCATGCATCGCCCGTCGGCCGGGTGATCGTCGGCCTGCCGCCCAGCCTCTGCAAGCACGTGGCCGTTCCGCTCGTCGCCGCGTTCCGCCGGCGCTTTCCCCAGGCATCGATCGGGATCGTGGAAGGCATGACGGTCTCCATGCAGGAATGGCTCGCGCTCGGCCGACTCGACTGCGCGCTGCTGCACGATCCGTCGCCCATGACGCCGCTCGAGTACACGCATTTATGGGCCGAACAGCTGTGCCTGGTGAGCCGCGCACGGGCGGCGAAGCTGCCCGCCACCGTGCGGATGAAAGACCTGGTGCACTACCCGCTGATCGTTCCGAGCCGCCCCAACGCGGTTCGCAATCTGATCGAGATGGAAGCGGCAGCGCAGGGCATAGCGCTCGACGTGGCGCTCGAAATCGACGCGATTTCGTCGGTCATCGATCTCGTCGCGCGCGGTTACGGGCACGCGATACTGTCGCGGATCGCGGTCGAAAGCTGGGCGAAGAACGGCGCGCTGCGCGCGACGTCGATCGTGCGGCCTGCGATCACGAGCCGTGTCGTGCTTGCGACGAGCCGCGAACGTCCGCTGACGGCGCTCGCGCAAGGCACCCTGGAGCTGATGCACACCGACATCGTGCCCGACGTGCGCCGCATCGTGCGTGCGCGCGACTGAAGCGCGACGTCAACGTTACGCCTACTTGCAAGGAGAACATCGTGTCGCAAGACCTGGAGAAGCTGAAGGACTGGATAGGCCAGAAGGAATCGGACGTCGACCACGTGACCGTGCCGTCGGTGCACCGGCTCGCATGCACGCTCGATCGCGACGATCCCATGCCGCGTGTCGGCGACGACCTGCCGATCGGCTGGCACTCCATACTCTTCCCGCGCGTCGTGCGTCAGTCACAGATCGGCCCCGACGGCCATCCGAAGCGCGGCGACTTCCTGCCCCCGGTGCCGCTGCCGCGCCGCATGTTCGCCGGCAAACGGATCCGCTTTCACGCCCCGCTCAAGGTTGGCGACGAAGTGCGCCGCGAGTCCGTCATCAAGGATGTGACGCTGAAGACCGGGCGTACCGGCCAGATGGTCTTCGTCACGGTGCAGACCGACATCATGAGCCCGCGCGGCCTTGCGATCACCGAGGAGCAGGACATCGTGTATCGCGGCGAGCCGGAGGCCGGCGCACCGGCACCGGCGCCGCAACCGGCGCCCGGCAAGGCGGTGTGGACGAACACCGTCACGCCCGATCAAGTGATGTTGTTTCGCTACTCCGCGCTCACGTTCAACGGCCACCGCATCCACTACGATTACCCGTATGTGACGCAGGTCGAAAAATATCCGAACCTCGTGATGAACGGCGGGCTCACCACCGTCCTCGTCTTCGAGCTGGCGCGCGCCAACGCCAAATCGCTCCTCACGTACATCAGCTCGCGCAACGTGCGTCCGCTGTTCGTGGGTCGCGCGATCACGCTGTGCGGCGAGCCGGCTGCCGACGGCAAGACGGCGAAGCTCTGGGCGCAGGACGATACCGGCGCGCTCGCGCTCAACGCCACGGCGGAGTTCGCCTGATGGCCGGCGGTCCGCTCGAAGGCGTCACGGTGGTCGACCTCACGTCAGTGGTGGTCGGCCCGCTCGCCACGCAAATCCTCGCCGATCACGGCGCCACGGTCATCAAGATCGAATCGAAGACCGGCGATCTCATCCGCCACATGAACGGAAAATCGGTGACCCCGGGCATGGGCGCGAAGTTCCTGCATCTTAACCGCAACAAGCGCTCCATCGTGCTCGATCTCAAGAACCCCGAGGGACATGCGGCGCTGATGAAGCTCGTGGAACGCGCCGACGTGCTCGTGTGGAATGTGCGTCCGCCGGCGATGGCGCGCTTGAAGCTCTCCTACGACGACGTGCGCGCCGTCAATCCAAAGATCATCTATTGCGGCATGTTCGGCTTCGGCCAGGACGGCCGGTATCGCGACAAGCCTGCGTACGACACCATCATCCAAGGCTCGGGCGGCATGGCCGCCTTGCATCACCGGGCGACGGGCGAGCCGCGTTTCGTGCCGATGGTGGTTGCGGACAAGACGGTCGGCCTCATCGCGGTGCAAATGATCGTGATGGCGCTGTATCGGCGCACGCAGACCGGCGAAGGCTGCTCGATCGAGATTCCAATGTTCGAGAACCTCGTGAAGTTCGTGCTCGAAGAGCACATGTATCTCAAGACGTTCGAGCCGCCGCTCGGCGAAACGGGCGATCCGCGCCTGCTCGATCCGCTGGGCAAGCCCATACCGACGAAGGACGGCTGGATCTGCATCTCGGCCAACACGAACGACCAGGCGTTCGGCTTTTTCGATGCGATCGGACGCCCCGAGCTCAAGACCGATCCGCGCTTTTGCAGCGTGCAGGCCCGCTTTGCGAACGTGAAAGAGTACTTCGAGATCCGCATGGCGGCGCTCAAGACGAAGACCACCGCCGAATGGCTTGAAATCTTCGATGCCGCCGACGTGCCTGCGATGCCGTACCACACGCTGGACAGCGTGCTCGAGGATCCGCACTTGAAGGAAATCGGCTTCTTCGAGCTCAAGAACCATCCCACCGAAGGCAAGACGCGCAACATGCGCCTGCCCAACAAGTGGTCGTGCGGCGTACGCCAGGAATGGATACCGGCGCCCAAGCTCGGTCAGGACAGCGTCGACATCCTGCACGAGCTCGGCTATCGCGACGAGGAGATCGCCGCGCTGATCCAGCAGGGCGTCACCGTCGACGGACGGCTCGGCAAGCAGTGACCCGGTGAACGGCAAGCGGTGAATGGTGAACGCGAGAAGACATCATCGTCTTCCGGCGTACGGCTCATCGCTCGCCAGGCACCCCTTACAAACAGAAACCTCTGAGGACATGAACATGCGCAAGACTATCTTAGCCTGCCTGATGGCAGCGGCAGCACTCCCTGCAGCGGCGGCGGAAAACGTGAACGACTATCCCAGCAAACCGATCAGGCTCGTCGTGCCCTTCACGCCCGGCGGCAGCACGGACATTCTTGCGCGGGTGATCGGACAGAAGCTCACCGAAGCGTGGGGCAAGCAAGTGGTCATCGACAACCGCCCCGGTGCCGGCGGCAATATCGGCGTCGATCTCGTCGCGAAGTCGCCCGCCGACGGCTACACGCTCGTCATGGGCCACATCGGCACGTTCGGCGTGAATCCCACGCTCTATCCGAAGTTGCCGTACGATCCGATCAAGGACTTCCAGCCCATCACGCTCGTCGCACTGGTGCCCAACATGCTGAGCGTGAATCCGGCGCTGCCTGCGAAATCGGTGAAGGAGCTCGTTGCGCTCGCGAAAGCGAAGCCGGGGACGATCAACTTCGGCTCCGGCGGCAACGGCTCGGCTGCGCATCTCGCGGGCGAGTACTTCAAGCTCATGACGAAGACCGAGATCACCCATATTCCGTATCGCGGCACCTCGCCTGCCGTCACGGATCTCATCGCCGGCCAGATCCAGATGATGATCACCGGCGTGCCGCCGACGCTCACGTTCGCGAAAAGCGGCAAGTTGCGCGCGCTCGCTGTTGCAACGTCCAAGCGTCTGCCCCTGCTGCCGGATCTGCCCACCATCGCCGAAGCCGGTGTGCCGGGCTACGAGGCCACGCAGTGGTACGGGGTGCTCGCGCCTGCGGGAACGCCCAAGCCGATCGTGGCCAAGTTGAACGCGGAGATGGCGAAGGCGATCAAGGGTCCCGACGTGCGCGAGAAGCTCGCCGCCGATGCGGCCGAACCGGTGGGCAACTCCCCGGAAGAGTTCGGTGCATTCATCAAGAAGGAAATCGCCCGCTGGGCGCCCGTCGTGAAGGCGTCCGGGGCGCGGCCCGAATGAGGTAAAGTCGCGTTTCCAACCTCATAGGAGAGGCGCATGAAGTCGGTACATGGAAAACGGCTGACGGCTGCCGCGGCGCTCCTCGCTGCGGCATTCACGGTCGCCGGTGCGGAGGCGGCACAATCCGCCGGCCCGTATACGCCGTCGGTCGGTCAGGAGGGCAAGGACGTCATCTGGGTCCCCACGCCCCAAGCGCTCGTCGAGCGCATGCTCACCATCGCGAAAGTCACGCCCAACGATTTCGTGGTCGATTTAGGCTCGGGCGATGGTCGGACGGTGATTACCGCGGCCAAGAAATTCGGTGCGCGTGCGCTGGGGCTCGAGTACAACCCGGACATGGTCGCGCTTTCGAAGCGCAACGCCGAGAAGGAAGGCGTCGCCGATCGGGCCCAATTCCAGCGTGCCGACATTTTCGCGACGGACTTCAGCCACGCCACGGTGGTCACGATGTATCTCCTGCCGTCGCTCAACCTCAAGCTGCGCCCGACGCTGCTCGCGATGAAGCCCGGCACGCGCGTCGTCTCGCATGCATTTACGATGGACGATTGGAATCCGGACCAGACGGAGAACGTCGAGGGCCGGACGGCTTATCTGTGGATAGTGCCGGCCAAAGCCGAAGGCCAGTGGCGCATCGATATGGCCGGCGCGAATCCTTCCCGATATGACGTCGAGCTGAAGCAGAAATATCAGATGCTGGAAGGCCAGGCGCGAAGCGACGGGCAAGTGATCCCGGTACGCGACGGCAAGCTGCGCGGCGACGAAATCACGTTCAGCGTCGGCGAGAAGATCTTCACAGGCAAGCTCGCCGGCGACCGCATGGAAGGCACCGCCAAGGCGAGCGGCGAAGTGAAATGGACTGCCACGCGCGTGAAGTGAGCTGATCTTCCGCGCGCATCGCGAAAAGGCGCAGCGACCGGCTGCGCCTTTTTTACGCGCGGGGCGGCTGCGCGGCGTGATCTATAATGCCGCGGTCGGTCATTTCTACATCAATTACGCATTTCAACCGGAGTTCGGTACATGGCACAAGCAGCATCGGAAGCCGTCATCATCGGCGGTGGCATCATGGGCGGCGACATCGCGATCATCTTTGCCGCGGCCGGGTGGAAGGTCCACGTGATGAGCCCTTCGCAGAAGACGCGCGATGCGTTGCCCGCGCGCATGGCCGCCGGACTCGGCAAGCTCGGCGCCGGCGCTGCCGCGGCGAGCAACGTCAAGGCGTACGAGAAGCTCGAAGACATACCGTGGAAGAACGTGAAGTTCGTGGTCGAAGCGGTGACCGAGGACCTCGCGCTGAAGCAGGGCATCTTCGCGCAACTCGAGCAGCTCGCCGGGCCCGATGTACCCCTTACCAGCAACACGTCGAATTTTCCGATCGGCGAGGTCGGCAAGCACCTCAAGCACCGCAACCGCGTGCTCGGATTGCATTTCTTCATGCCGGCGCATCTGGTGCCGCTCGTCGAAGTCGTCAGCGCGGACGCGACCGATCCCAACATCGCCGAAAGCACCGTGGAACTCATGAGGCAGCTCGGCAAGGCGCCGATCTGGGTGAAGAAGGACGTGCCGGGCTTCGTCGGCAACCGCATCCAGCACGCAATGATGCGCGAAGCGCTCTATCTCATCAACGACGGGATCGTGTCGCCGGAAGGCGTGGACACTGCGGTGCGCTACGGCTTCGGCTTCCGGTTCATCGCGTGCGGGCCCATCATGCAGAAGGAAATGTCGGGCTGGGACACGAACTACTACGTCGCCGGGGCGCTGTATCCGCATCTTTACAACAATACGGAAGCCGCACCGGTGGTGAAGAACATGATCGAGCAGGGCCACATCGGCATGAAGACCAAGCGTGGCTTCTGGGAATGGACCGACGAGTCGATCGCCAAGGAGAAAGCGCGCATCGAGCAGGCGCTGCAGGCCGGCATGGCGATCCTCAAGGCGGACAGCAAGTAGCGCCTGCCGCCCTGCCTGGGCAGCGCATCAGCGGCCGGGTCGTGTAGCCCTATGGAGTGCGACCGCCACCGCCGGCGCTGAATGCAGCGCTTTCGGGGCCATCGCCAGGGCGCCTGCGACGGGCAGGAACGGCTCGGCGTGCGCCGCGGGCGCACGCACGGGCGCTACGCCAAGCGCGGGCTCCGCACGTCGTGGCTTCTCTTTTGCGGCAAGCTCCCGCCTGCGCTTCGCTGCGAGAACATCGCGCTCCCATCCATTCAGCATGCTGACAAGCCCGATCACCATGAGACCGAAGGCCCCGCCCGATGCACCGGACAAGGCGAGGAAGCCGATAAACGGCCGGCATGCGGGATCGGTCGCCGAAGCGCAGTAAGCGAGATAACCGAACCATTGCGATACGTACGACCAGAGCGTCATTTGCGCCTGCACTGCGATGGGGTGTTCATGTATCTGCCGTCGTTGAATGTTGTCGTTGCACGCCGCATGCCCGTCAAAAAGAACCCGGCACCAGGCCGGGTTTAAGAACGCCCAAGAGGAATGCGTGCACCCATGGGAAACGGGGGAGTTCCCGGGCTACGGATGCACGGTCGCTGTAGTGCAATGGACGTGCCGGGTCCGGCACGACACGGCATGGGCCGGCATATCCCCAGCGGCTGCGTCGTGCCGGCGAGGGTGGCAAGCCGCATAGCGAGAACGAGTAACTTTCACCGCGCCACTGCGCTCCGACCGCGTATATACTTCCCGCCCGGCACGCGGGTCGCCTCGCCGACTTCCGTGTTGCAGGACGCAGCGGCGCGCGCAGAGTACGGCCGCGTGGCCGCAAATACATCGAACAACGAGCAAAGGTTCAGAGTGACACCCGAAAAACACCACGGCGCACGCACGCCGCGCGGGGAAGCCGAAGGCAACGGCACCGAGTTCGCGTCGTTTCGCGCATTGTCGGAGCACGACCGGCAGGCGATCAACGCCATCATCCAGAACAAAGACCGCATCAAGCTCGCGCAGGCCCAGTTGCGCGACGACGTGAAGACCGTGGCGGAGCGCCTCGGTATGAAGACGAGCGAGCTCAACCGTATCGTGCGACTCGCTATGCAGGAGCAGGAGCGGGGCAACGCGCTGCTCCATGAGAAGGCGCTGATCGAGGTCGCGGAGCAGCTCGTATCCTGATGCAGGCCGCTGCCTGATCTAAGGCACCCCCACATACCGTCGGCATTGCGCTTGCTCTAGGCGATCAACCCCTGGAGCCGCCGATGGTCCGTTACCGCCGCTTCCCGTCCGCCTTACGGGCGGCACTCAGTGTCCTGTGCACGGTCGCGGCGCTTGCCCCCCAGCGCCCCGCCGACGCGCAAACGCTTACTTTGTACGGCGGCACCGTGCATGCCCCCGAGCTGCGGAGGAGCCAGTCGTTCACCTTCGCTCTCGATTACGTCGAGCCCGTGAGCGACCATCTCGCGGTCGGGGTGATGTACCTGAACGAGGGTCACCACGACGATCATCACCGCGACGGCTACGCTGCCCAGCTCTGGTGGCGTACTGCGCCGCTTGCGCGCGGCCTGCGGCTCGCGGTCGGCGCCGGTCCTTATTATCACTTTGACACCGCAACAGTACAGGGGCCGGAGTACGCGAATCGCCACGGTTGGGGCGTTGTGTACAGTGTGGCGGCAAGCGTCCCGTTCGCCCAGCGCTGGTCGGCACAGTTGCGGTTCAATCGCGTCGTGGCACGCGACCGCTTCGATACCAACATCGCTCTGCTCGGTATCGGCTATCAGTTCGACGCCAAAGCGGACGAGCGCGCTACGGCGGACATCGGCCGTCGCCGCCATCGCGAGATCACGCTCCTCGCCGGCCAAACGATACTCAACAGCTTCGAGTCCGAGCGCGACACGGCGCTGAGCCTCGAGTACCGGCACACCGTGTCGTCGTGGTTCGATTGGTCCGCCGCCTGGCTCAACGAAGGCGAGCCCCGATTCATCGATCGCAAGGGCCTGGCTGCGCAGGGGTGGCTTGCGCGCTCGGCGTTCGATAACAGACTGCGCTTCGGCATCGGCCTCGGGCCGTATTTTGCCCTCGACCGGCGTCACGCCGCCCTCACCGGCGAAAGTCAGCGGCAGCTGGCGGGCCTCGTATCGCTCACCGCGCGTTACCGCATCGCCCCGCAATGGCACGTGCGTGCGACCTGGCATCGCGTGCTCGCCGATTATCATCGCGACACCGACGTAGTCCTCCTGGGCGCCGGCTACAGCTTTTAGCCACGCAGCGCTTACTCGTGTGCTGCAAAAATGTTACAGTGCCCGCTCACGAGACGGCCACAGCGCTCCGCATGACGGACGCGCATATGAGCACCCACCAAGGAGGAAGTATGAGCACCGTAGTTTGGCGTTTTTTCGTCGGTGACGACCAGCGCTGGCGCTGGCAGACTCTCACGCCCGGTCGGGTGGTTCTTTCGGAATCCCACGCCTCGTATCCCGCTTACGACCAGTGCATTTCCGCCGCGAAGGCGGAAGGCTATCTGTTCCAGGACGCACAGACGAACGCGCCCTGGCACGGCGCAACGCACCGCAGCCCGCCCAAGGAGCACGCGCACCGCCGTTGACACGCCGACCGGACGCGGCATGAAGCGCGTCCGGCCACGCCGCGCCAACAGCGCAAAGCGCTGATGCAGCAGGAACCGTAGTCACCGCCGATCACAAGAAGCATACCCGGCAAGGAGGAGGTTCATGTTCGTGTCGCTTCGCGCGTGTCACGGGACAAGTCGCGCGGCCTCGGCGATTCGCCGCCGCGGGCCGTGACGGTGCTCGAGCTGGTTCTCGCCGGCGGTGTTGCGGCCGCAGCTACCGCCTGGCTGCAGCGGCGCCTGGCGCAATTCACCGCGGACCGGCAGCAACGCGAGCACGAGCTCGTACTGCTGCTCGGCAATCTCGCCGCAGCCGCAAACGAGGCAAACAGCCCGTCGCAGGCGTTGCAGGCATCGCTAAATCTCGTCTGCAAGTATGGCGGCTGGTCATGCGGCCACGTCGTGATATTCGTCCCCGGCACTGCGCTCAAGAACGTTGCCAATTCCCTGTGGGAACACACGCGCTCGGGGGCCTACGAGGCGTTCGCCGAACGCACGCGAGCGTACGATTACTCCACCGCGCAGGGCAGCTTCCTGGGCCGTGCGCTGCGCGAGCAGATGCCGGTGTGGATGAAAGACCTCACGCGCAGCACGCAGGGTCCGCGCACCGCGATGCTGTGCGGCCTGGGAACGCGCGCGGCACTCGTTTTTCCCGTCATGCTGCGCGGCGAGGTCGTCGCGATGCTCGAATTCTTCAGCGAAGAGGTGCGCGAGCCCGATCAGCTCTTCCTCGCGAACATCGCCCATATCGCCGCGCAGTTGTCCCGCCCCATGGAACGCTATCACGGCGCGAGCACGGATGCGCGCCTTGCGGCGATCGTCGATAGCTCCGAAGACGCGGTGATCAGCCGCGGGCTCGACTACCGGATCGTGTCCTGGAATCCGGCGGCCGAGCGCATGTTCGGCTACACCGCGCGGGAGGCCATAGGCCAGGACATCGGCATCCTCATACCGCCCGAGCTGCACCACGAGGTGAGCCGGAATCGGCAGCTGCTCATGCGGGGCGGGATGGTGAAAACGTACGACACCGTGCGCGTCGGCAAGGATGGACGACGCATACCCGTCTCGCTCACGCTTTCGCCCATACGCGACGCCACCGGCGCGATGATCGGCAATTCGCTCATTCTGCGCGACATCAGCGAGCGGCGCGACGCGGAGCGGCGGATTGAGCGGCTCACGCGCTTTTATGCCGCGCTCAATGAGACCAACGAAGCGATCATGCGCATCACCGATCGCGAAGCCCTGTTTGCGCGTGTGTGCGAGATCGCTGCGACGAAGGGGCAGCTCGCGCTTGCGTGGATAGCGGTAGTTGATTGGGACGAGCGCTCCGTGCGCTGCGCTGCCGCCGCCGGCGCAGAAGTCTCCTACGTACCGGGAGCGTGCGAGCGCATCAATGCGTCGCGCATGCAGGGCGATAGCCCGACCGCCACGAGCCTGCGCAACAACTGTGCGGTGATCTTCAACCAGGCGCCGCCCGACGGCGCTGCACCCTGGCGCGCGGTCTGCGCACGCCACGACATGCACGCGCTCGCCACCATTCCGCTCACGCAGTCCGGCAAAGCGTTCGGCGCGCTATGCCTGTACGCGCGGGAGTTCGGCTACTTCGATCCGGAGCTCGTGCTGCTGCTGCGCAAGATGGCAGACAACGTCTCCTTCGCGCTCGACAACTACGTGCGCGAAGCGAAGCGCCGCCAGGCCGAGCAGCACGTGCGCCACCTCGCACACCATGACGTGCTGACCGCGCTGCCCAACCGTTCGCTGCTCGCGGAGCGCGTCGAATCGGCAATCGCGCACGCGCGCCGCGGCGGCACACAGCTCGCGCTGCTGTTCGTCGATCTGGACCGCTTCAAGCTCATCAACGATTCATTGGGTCACCTCATCGGCGATCAGGTGCTCAAAAACGTCGCCGAGCGGCTGCTGCGCTGCGTACGCTCTTCCGATACCGTGGGCCGCCAGGGCGGCGACGAGTTCCTCGTGCTGCTGCCGGATATCGGCCATGTCGACGATGCGGCGCGGGTCGCCGAGAAGATCATCGCCGAAGTGACGCGCCCCTGTTTCGTCGGACAGCACGAGCTCGCGACGGGGGCGAGCATAGGGATTGCGATCTACCCGGAGAACGGCGCCGACATGGTGGAGCTCGTGCGCAACGCCGATGCTGCGATGTACGCCGCGAAGCAGGCCGGCCGCAACGGCTACCGGTTTTACTCGCACAACATGAATGCGCGCGCAAGCGAGCGGCTGCAGCTCGAGCACGATCTGCGCTACGCCGTGGAGCGCGGCGAGCTGCATCTTACCTATCAGCCGCAGATCGAGCTCGCCACGGGGGCAGTCGTCGGCATCGAAGCGCTGGTGCGCTGGCATCATCCGAAGCTCGGGATCGTATCTCCCGACCGCTTCATACCGCTCGCGGAAGAAAGCGGCTTGATTGTCCCGATCGGCGAGTGGGTGCTGCGCGAAGCATGCCGCCAGAGAAGCGCGTGGCATGCCTTGCCGGCCGGCGTGCGGATGTGCATCAACGTCTCGGCGATCCAGTTCCGGCAGCCCGATTTTGAAAAGCTGCTCACCGGCGTGCTGCGGGAGACGGGTCTTGCTGCGGCGAGCGTCGAGCTGGAGCTTACCGAGAGCGTGGTGATGCAGGGCGTGCAGGCGGTCACTGCCGCGCTGTCAGGCCTGAGCGCGGAAGGCCTCACGCTCGCGATCGACGACTTCGGCGCCGGATATTCGAGCTTGAGCTACCTGCGCCATCTGCCGATACAGCGCCTCAAGGTGGACCGCTCGTTCATCAGCGATCTTGCCACGAGCGACGATGCGGTCGCGATCACGCGGGCGATACTGAGCATGGGACATACGCTCGGCCTGGAGATCATTGCCGAAGGCGTGGAGACGCCGGCGCAGGCCGAGCTGCTGCGCGCCGCGGCATGCGACCGCGCTCAAGGCTTCCTGTACTGCAGGCCGCTGGAGAGCGCGGCGCTGGAAGCGTGGCTCGCCGCGCGCGAGAGCATGGCGGGCCGCGCACACGGCGTGGCGTAAACGCCGGCGCAACTTATGCTCGTCGCCCGCCGCTCAGCATGCGTGGACGGGCGGCTACCGGGGCGCTTTCGTACTCATTTTTGACCGGATGCGACACGAGCTCGCGAAGCTCGTCCGGCTCGATCGGCTTCACCACGTGCATGTCGAAACCGGCCGCGAGCGCGTTGTCCCGGTCGGCGTCCGAGCCGTAGCCGGTGAGCGCAACGAGCACGATATCCCGACCTTCGCGCGCAGCCCGTATGCGGCGCGCCACCTCGAAGCCATCGATCCCCGGCAGCCCGAGATCGATCAATGCGATGTCGGGACGTTTGCGCAACGCCAATGCTATACCGCCCGGTCCGTCCTTCGCGGTATCCACCTCGTGCCCCCACAGCTCTAGCAGCATGGTGAGCACGGTCTGCGCGTCCTCGTTGTCCTCGACGATCAGAATGCGCTTCCGTTCCGACGCACACGCCCCGGATGGGGCCGGCGATACGCTGTGGACGGCGTTCACGCGCGGCTTCTCGTTGAGCGGGAGTCGGACGGTAAAGGTGCTTCCCTGCCCTAGCCCGGCGCTTGCTGCCTGCACTTCCCCGCCGTGCATTTCCACGAGGCGCCGCACGAGCGTAAGTCCCACGCCCAATCCACCGCGGGAGCGGGCGAGCGGCACATCGGCCTGGGAGAACAAGCCGAAGATCGATTGCAGCGATTCGGGCGCAAGGCCTATGCCCGAGTCGCGCACGCTGATGATGGCCGTGCCTGCCGCCGCATCGCTCTCTTCATACTGCAAGTCCAGATGCACGCGTCCGCCGTGGTCGGTGTACTTCGAAGCGTTGTCGAGCAGGTTCATGACGATCTGCTCCAGGCGCGCCTCGTCCGCATACACGCACAGCGCACACGGCGGCACGCTCACCTCCAGCGTCTGGCTGCGCGGAACCATCTTGGACCAGCGCGCGTTGTCCGCGACGCGTTTCACGAGGCCGGTGAGGTCCACGATGCGCTGCTGGAGATCGATTTTGCCTTGCGTCACGCGCGCGACATCGAGCAGATCGTCCACGAGCCTCGTGAGCTGCGCGCTTTGACGCCGCATGACGTCGCGCGCCGTGATTTCCGCCTCATCCGCCGGCGGACGGCGCTCTAGGAGCGGCAGCGACGCCACGATCGCAGCGAGCGGATTGCGGAGCTCGTGCGCGAGCATGGCGAGAAATTCGTGGGTGCGGCGGTTCGCTTCGTCGAGCTGGTCAGCGCGGTCGCGCAGCGCCTGCTCCGTATCGGTGAGGCGCAGCAGGGAACGCACTGTCGCCACCAGTTCCTCCTGCTCGAACGGCTGGCTTAAATAGCCGTCGGCCCCCGACTCGAGACTATGCACTTTGCTTTCAGTCGCGATGTACACCGCCGAGGTGTGCAGCACCTTGAGATGTTGCGTGTCGGGATCCGCCTTGATCCGCCGGCACACCTCCAGCCCGTCGATGTCGGGCAGCTCGATGTCGAGCACCACCAGACGAGGCCGATCGGACGCGACGCGGCTCAACGCTTCGGCGCCCGTTGCTGCGGCGACCACTGAGAAGCCGGAACGCTCGAGCATGCGGGTGATCACATAGCGCGCACCCTGTGCAGCGTTCACTACCAGTATGCGAGCGGGCGCGGTCGGTGCGGCTGTGCTCATCGGGCAAGCCGTGTCGAGGACGCACGCTGCACGCCAGTCGACCGGTGCCCCAGTACACACGCGGGAAATACGAACATGACGATCTGCAACTTTCGGGATGGTGGGTAATGCCTCAAGCGCCGGCGGCCGCACGGCGCCGAATGGGTACAGCAACAACTCGGCTGTGCAACAACCGTACCGAACTAGCTGACGTCACCGGACGACACACGCGACCGGAGTGTTACCATGGTCCACTGCGGACGACGGCGGGAACGCGTCCGCAAGATAGCGAACGAGAAGCTGGCGCCACGCGCCAACCGGACGGAGGCGAACGACTATGCTGGCACGCTGGGCGGCACTCATCGCGATGGTATGCGCGACCGCGTGCGCGGCCGCTTATCCGGAACGCCCTGTCCGACTCATCGTGCCCGCCGCGCCCGGGGGCGCCATCGATGTCGTCGGGCGCATCATGGGCGCGAAGCTCGCCGAGGTCCTCGGGCAGAATATCGTGATCGACAATCGGGCCGGCGCGAACAACATCATCGGCACCGAGCTCGCCGCGCGCGCCGCACCCGATGGCTACACGCTGCTCATCACCGCCGGGGCCCACACCATCAACCCGTCCGTGTACCGCAAGCTGCCGTACGACGCGCTGCGCGATTTCACGCCGGTGAGCCATATCGCGAATTCGGGCGGGCTCGTGGTCGTGGTGCACCCGTCTTTCAGCGCACGCAGCTTGCCGCAGCTCGTCGAGCAGGCGAAGGCGGCGCCCGGCAAGATCAGTTATGCCTCGGCAGGATACGGTAACGCCACCCACCTCGCGGGCGAGCTCTTCAACATCATGGCGCGCGTGCAGCTGCTCCACGTTCCCTACAAGGCAGCAGGCCCCGCCGTGAACGATCTTCTCGGCGGCCATGTCCCGCTCATGTTCGGCCCCAGCCCCGTGGTCGTGCCCATGGTGCAAGCGGGAAGGCTGAGAGCGCTCGCGTTCACCGGCGTGAGGCGTTCGCCTCAGCTGCCGGACGTGCCGACGGTCGACGAAGCAGGCGTGAAAGGCTACGAGATGACCGGCTGGTATGGGCTGTACGGCCCGCGCGGAATGCCGAAAGCCATCGCCGACAAGCTGAGTGCGAGCGTGCGCGAGATCGTTACGATGTCGGACACCCTGGCGCGTTTCGCCGCGCTCAACCTGGAAGCGGTCGGCAGCACGCCCCGCGAATTCGCCGACTTCCTGGCAAAGGACTTGCGCAAGTATGCCGAGATCGCGAGACAAGCGGGCATAGCGCCGCAGTAACGCGTGTAAGCGCGCGTCTTAGCGCTTGGCGTTGCCGAACCCGGTACCGGCTTTTTTGTACTCGGCGCGCGGCGGGCTGAAAATGTCGAGTATCGTGCAGCCTATGGCGCCGGTCCGCACGCCGTGCGGCACGCCGCCCGGCGTGCACCAGAAATCGCCGGCCTTCGCCTGTATTTCCTCGCCGTTCTGAATGCGCACGCATTCGCCTTCCAGCAAGACGCCCCACTGCTCCTCGGGATGGCTGTGCACCGCCCCGGTCGAATGCGGCTCCACGTGCACCACCGACAGCATGACGTTCTCGCCGGGGAATATGGACGCGTTGATGCCCTTCGCAAGCTCGCGTGCGATGCCGCGCGGATCGTCTTTCAAATTGAACATCCATGATGCCTTGCTCATCGGCGTCTCCGTGATATCGGCGCTTCAATCGAACAGCGTCGGCTCGGCACGGCTGCGCACCGCGACCGGCGCATCCCTCCCGTTGCCCGGCTTGCTCAATGACCCGACGCGCACCCCGAGCAGCCGGATGCGCCGCTCGAGCGGCACGCGCTTGAGACACGCACCGGCCGCCTTGCGTATGGCGCCTGCATCAGCGGTCGGGACGGGGAGCGTGTGATCGCGCGTGACGGTTTTGAAATTATCGTAACGCAGCTTGATGCCTATCGTCCTGCCCACGTAGCCCTTGCGCTTCAGGTCTTCCGCGACTCGCACGCACAGATCGGTGAAGATGCGCGTGAGCTGCGATCGGTCGCGCACCGCATGCAAGTCGCTCTCGAAGGTCGTCTCGCGGCTGATGGATTTCGGCTCGCTGTAGGTCACCACCGGCCGCTCGTCGCGACCATGTGCCGCCTCGTGCATCCATGCGCCGTAGCTGCCGCCGAAATGCCGCACGAGGAGCGCCGGCGACGAGGCGGCGAGCTCGCCTATCGTGCTGATGCCGAGGTCCGCGAGCTTGGCGCCAGCCTTGGGTCCTATGCCGTTGATCTTGCGCACCGGCAGCGGCCAGATACGTGCCGGCACGTCCTCCATGCGGACGATCGTGAGCCCGCCGGGTTTTTCAAGATCCGATGCGATCTTCGAGAGCAGCTTGTTGGGCGTGATGCCCAGCGAGCACGACAGACCGGTCGCATCACGCACTGTCCGCCGTATCGATGCGCCGATATCGCGCGCTCGGGTCCACACGCCGCGCGGGTCATCGGCAGCGTCCGACAGCACCAGCTCAGTGAGGTCGATATAGATCTCGTCGATGCCGCGGTCCTCGATCTGTGGTGCGATGCTGCGCACCGCAGCCTTGAAGAGGCGGGAATAACGGCGGTACTGATCGAAGTCGGCAGGCAGCAGCAGCGCATCCGGAGCGAGCTGTGCCGCTTTCATGAGTCCCATGCCGGAATGCACGCCGAGCGCGCGCGCTTCGTAAGTGGCGGTCGTGATGACG
This sequence comes from Rhodospirillaceae bacterium, assembly GCA_050260255.1. Taxonomy (GTDB): domain Bacteria; phylum Pseudomonadota; class Gammaproteobacteria; order Burkholderiales; family SG8-41; genus JAQGMV01. The sequence continues at coordinate 45,937 of JBLNBW010000107.1, forward strand.
CCACGCCCGGTGTAGCCGCGCAGCGTCGGCATCGCAGCGTCGACAGGATCGTGCTCTGCGGCTCGACGCCGACCACCGACGACGACCGGACGCCCGCGCAGCTGCGGATAACGGAGCAGTTCCACCGACGCGTAAAACGCGTCCATGTCGAGATGGGCTATGAAGCGGCGTTGCATGCGGACGAAATCATACCGTGCAGCGCGTATCGTGGTACGTTACGGCTCCGCCACCGCTTGAATCCGATTACTGGTGTCCGCCGCCCTGCTGCTGTTTCCGGATTTTGCGCTGATCCTGCTCGGCGTCGCGCTGCGCCGCTGGTTCGAAGGCAGCAGCGATTTCTGGGGCGGACTCGAGCGGCTCATCTACTACGTGCTGTTTCCCGCGCTGCTGTTCATGGCCAATGCGCGGTCACAGATCGACTTTTCCGCGGCCGCGCCGATGCTCGCGGCCGGTGTCGCAGCGACCGTCGCCGGCATCGCGGCGGCCTGGTTTGCGCGTCCCGTCTTCCGCCCGCCTGCCGCCACCTTCGCGGGCGGCTTCCAGTGCGCTTTCCGGTTCAACAGCTACCTCGGCCTCGCGCTCATCGGGCAATTGCACGGCGAGGCCGGCCTGGCGAGCATGAGTCTCATGCTGGGTGTGGCGATTCCGCTCGTCAACGTGGTGGCGATCTGGTCCCTCGCTCACCGCACCGGCCACATCGGGCGCGAACTGGGTCGCAATCCCCTCATCATAGGCACCGTGTCGGGCATCGCATTCAGCATGGCCGGCCTCGACCTTCCGCCGTTCGGCTGGGAAGTGCTCCGCCGGCTCGGCAGCGCAACGTTGCCCCTTGCGCTCCTTGCCGTAGGCGCCGGGCTGCGGCTCGAAGGCGGGCACGAGCGCCGTGGACTCATCGCTTGGCTGACCGCGGTGAAGCTCATCGTCATACCGGCCGCCGCATGGGCGCTCGGACATGCCCTGCAACTGGACCCGGTGTCGCTGCATGCGGTCGTGCTGTTCGCTGCACTGCCGCCGGCGACCTCGGCTTACATCCTCGCCGTGCGCATGAACGCTGACGCCGCCATATCCGCAGTGCTGATTTCCGCCGGCACTGTCATCGCGATGGCGACACTGCCCATCTGGCTCATGATCATCGGCGCCGCGGCGGGATGAGATAATGCCGGCCATCATGGACACGCCCGCTCGCCGCTCCGGCATCTCCCGGGAACAGATCGCCGACCTGCCCCTTCGTCGCTATGAAGGCGAAGTACGCCTCGTCGAGACCGCCGCGGACATCGAGCTCGCCATGGCCGACATGACCGCCGAGACTGTCGTCGGCTTCGATACCGAGACGCGCCCCGCCTTCAGGCGGGGCGAAGTGTATCTGCCGGCGCTGGTCCAGGCCGCCACGGCGCAGCGCGTGTATCTCTTCCAGCTGCGACACACGGCGGTGCACGATGCCGTCGCCCAGCTGCTCGGATCACCACGCGTGGTCAAAGCCGGGGTTGCCGTCGCTCACGATTTGCGCACGCTGAAGGGCGTGTTTCCCTTCGAGCCGCGCAACGTCGTCGATCTCGGCGTGCTGGCGCGCCGCCGCGGTATGGAGCAGACCGGCTTGCGCAATCTCGCCGGGCTGCTGCTCGGCTATCGCATTCCCAAGGGCGCGAAGACCACCAACTGGGCGGCCCATCGCCTTTCCGACGCGCAAGTCGCATATGCGGCGACCGACGCGTGGGCATGCCGCGAGCTGTACCTGCGCTTCGCAACGCTGGGCCTCATCGAGGATGTATGACATCGCGGGACGTGCAGCGCGCAGCACCACCCGCATGCCATAATCCCGGCCACACGACGAGCTGAAAGGAGGCAGCCCCATGTCCATGCAGCGCGGCACCGACGCGCCCGACATCGTCTTCACCGGATGCAGCGTAACCAATTCCAACGCGGCGCCCTTCACCCCGGCCCCGGGCGCCAAGCGCCGCGAAGTGGTGGTGAAAGGCAAGCGCATCAAAACCGTCGACGTGCATGCCCACTGCCTCATACCCGAGGCGGTGAAGCTTGCGACGCAATCCGTCACCGAAGTGCACCGGCCGGGCATGATCCTCGGCGAAGAGCGCATACGACAGATGGATCACATGGGCATAGATGTCGAAGCGCTGTCCATCAATCCCTACTGGTATCGCACCGAGCGCGAGGTCGCCACCGAGATCGTTCGTATCCAGAACGAAAAGCTCGCGGAATTTTGCGGGCAGCATCCCGACCGCTTCGTCGCCTTCGCGTCCGTCGCTTTGCAGTATCCCGATCTCGCGGTACAGCAGCTCGAGCACGCCGTGAAGAAGCTCGGGCTGCGCGGTGCCGCCGTCGGCGCAAGCGTGGCGGGCGATGAATTCGCAAACGCGAAGTTCCATCCCTTCTGGGCGAAGTGCGAAGAACTCGACGTGCTCGTCTTCCTGCACCCGCAAAGCACGCCCGAGCTCGCCGGCCGCTTCAACGGCAACGGCTGGCTCTCGAACGTGATCGGCAATCCGCTCGACACGACGATCGCGCTGGCGCATCTGATTTTCGAGGGCACGCTCGACAAGTTCCCCGGGCTCAAGATCTGCGCGGCTCACGGCGGCGGCTTCCTCGGCTCATACAAGAACCGCATGGATCACGGGTGCCGTATCACACCCTCGGAGTGCAATCCGGCGATCAAGCTGAAGAAAAAGCCATCCGAATACATGAACGATCTCTATTTCGATTCGCTCGTTTTCACCAGCGAAGCGCTGCGCCATCTCGCCGCGGAAGTGGGCAGCAGCCAGATCGTGATCGGTACGGACCACCCGATCCCGTGGAATCCGAATCCCGTCGATCACATCATGAGCACCGACTCGCTCACCGACGACGAGAAAATCGCCATCCTCGGCGGGACGGCGGCGAAGCTGCTCAAGATCAGTGACGCATGACCGGTTACTCGCGACTCGTTAAGCGGTTTTCCGATTAACGAGTAACCAGTAACAGTAACGAGCAGCCATCAAAATGGAAGCGTCATGAAACTCAAGCTGTATTACGCGCCCATGACGTGCGCGCTGGTCCCTTACGTCGCGCTGACGGAAGCCGGCGCGCCGTTCGAGGTCGAAAACCTCAATACGCGCACCAATGCGCATCGCACGCCGGAATTCCTCGCCGTAAATCCCAAGCACAAGGTGCCGGTGCTGGTGATCGATGGCGAGCCGCTCACCGAGAACCTCGCGATACAGATATGGATCGCGCGGCAGTTTCCTCACGCGCGGTTGCTGCCCGAGGATCCGAAGGCTGGGATCAGGGCGATCTCGCTCATGAGTTGGATCACTTCGACGATACATCCGCATCTCACCCACCATCCGCGGCCGGAGAACCATTGCGACATGCCCGGTTCCGAGGAAGGCGTGAGACGCGTAGGCAGGCGGCTGCTGCTCGAGGACTTCAAGATCGCCGACGCCATGCTCGCCGGCCGAGCATGGTTCTTCGATCATTTTACGACAGTGGACACCTACTTCTACTGGGCTTTCCGTCGTGCGCTGTCGTTCAAGCTGGATCTGTCGCAATTCGTGCATTGCGCCGCGCATCTTCATCGCGTGGAGCAGCGCGTCAGCGTGCAGAACGTGCTGGCGCACGAAAAGCAGGTGCTCGAGGCCTTCGCGCGAGCCGCGTAACGGCGCGCTACAACGCGCGCGCCATGCAGGTCTGATAGCGTCCGTCCACGCGCCGCGCGAACCAGTCGGTGGTGAGCTTGCGCGTGATCTTGGGACTCTTGAGATCGATCCGGGGCAGCATGGCCCGCGGCAGCGGCCTGCGTGCAACGTTGTCGGCCAGCACGTACAGCCTGAAGTACAGCCGGCTGCGTTCGAACTCCGCCGTGCGGGAACGCTCCAGGTCCCGCCGTATCTCCGCATGGCTCATCTTGAGGCGGCTCGCGAGCACGCGCAGTGCGCGCTCGGTGCTGCCCGGCTCCTTCACCGGTTGTCCTTCCTCGTAACGCAGCAGATCGCCGTCGAGGGCGAGCAGGATGCCGCTTACCTGCGTGACCGCGTGCTGGAACGCCGCGTTACGGCTCGCGTAATGACCCGCGTTGAAATCGGCGTAGCGATAAATGTGCGAATCGTACGACGCCGCGTAGTCCAGCAGATGCGCGATGCCGAAATACATGCCGCCGCGCCGCCTGAACACTTCGTGCCGTATGCTTCCCTGCACGGGATACGGATAGGGCCGCGCCGCCGCATGGCTTTCTGCGAACGCAACGCTCACCTGCATGGGGCCGCCGGTTCGCACCGGGTTGCGGTTCGCGAGAAACGGCTTCGCGAGCGGCACCATGCCGATGAAATCCTCGAATATCTCGGAGAGCTCGCGCTCGGTCTTCACCGCGTCGAGCCGCGCGCTATAACTTTTCCCGTTCGGTGATTTCAGTGCGAGCGCCCCCCACAGCACGACTTTCGGTATGCCCGAGCGGCTGCGCTGCCGTTCGATCTCCTTCCACGCGATGCGAGACAACCCCGGGACTCGCGGATCCGCGTGGAAATTCGATTCCTGCTCGGTCACGGCTACCACAGCGCAGATGTTCTCCGGTGTCGGTGCGATCTCCATCGCGGCGAAAGCGGCGTAAATGTCGGTCGCCCAGCCGTAGCGATCGGCTATGCCCGGTGGCAGGAGGCGCGCCACCAGCGCACGCCCGTCCGCCGCGCTTACGCTCGGCGTCGGAATCGGTTGCGGCGGCAACGGAACGGGCTGCGCGCCCCCAGTCGGCGCGGGTGGCGGCGCAGCGGTCGGCGCGGATACGACGGGCGGCTGCTCCGGCGGTGCGATGGCGCCTGGCGCACTCTCGCGCACGGGCGGGGCCGTGGCGACCGGTGCACGCTGTCCGCCTTGTACTGCACACCCGGCGAGGACGGCGAATGCGGTAATCGGCAGCCAGTGGCTGAGCAACCGGTACGGTGTCGTGTTGCGAGGGGACATTGGCGCTATGCAGCAGGCCCGCGGGCCATCCATGGCGTGCAAAGGGCGACATTGTATCGATTCGGCAATCGCAGAAAAGGAAAACGCCGGGCACCCGTAGATACCCGGCGTCAGCCGATACCTGCCTGCTGCACTGCCGTTTACACCCTCGACCGGGCTACCGGCGCCGTTGCAGCGCCGGTCGGCACTCGCTACAGCTACCGAAGAGGTAGTTGGGTTGCCCGTGAGAGGCGTTCACCTCGCCGGGTCGCATCTTCGCGCCGCGGTGGTCCACAAGATCGGCGGGCCGGAACTCCGCTCGACTCGCGAAGCACTTTTACTTTTACGCTTCGCGCAGCAACTTTTCAAGATCGATGCTTTCTGACTGATGCGGTCGCGCGGGCCCGAGCGATCCTTGCAACCGTGATTCATGTTATTTATCGCGATCATCCAACGAGGAAGCCCTTTTGAATCTCACTGCTGCCGCCCCCCGGGTCGAGGCGCGCGATCTCGCCGACGCGCAGTACGACAATAGCTTCGTGCGCGAGCTTCCCGGCGACCAGTCGAGCGACAACGTCGTTCGCGCCGTACGCAATGCCTGCTACACGCGCGTGGATCCGACGCCGGTGCGCAGCCCACGGCTGCTCGGCTGGTCCGATGCCGTTGCCGACATGCTCGGCATAGCGCACCCGACATCGGCGACCGGACTCACCGTGCAAGTGCTGGCCGGCAATCGCGTGCTTCCCGGCATGCAGCCCTATGCCGCGCGCTACGGCGGCCACCAGTTCGGCGTCTGGGCAGGACAGCTCGGCGACGGACGCGCGATCACGCTTGCCGAAGTGATTGCGCCGGACGGCGGCCGCTACGACCTGCAGCTGAAAGGCGCAGGCCGTACGCCGTATTCGCGCACCGCGGACGGTCGCGCCGTGCTCCGTTCGTCGTTGCGTGAATTCCTGTGCAGCGAAGCGATGCACTCCCTCGGCGTGCCCACCACGCGCGCGCTCAGTCTCGTGGGTACAGGGGAAACGGTGATCCGCGACATGTTCTACAACGGCAATCCACGGGCCGAGCCGGGCGCCATCGTATGCCGCGTGGCGCCCTCCTTCGTGCGATTCGGCAATTTCGAAATCCTGGCCGCGCAGCAGGAGTATGAAAACCTTCGGCGGCTTGCCGATTACGTCATCGGAATGCATTTTCCCGAGCTCGGTGCGCCATCGCGCGAGACCTACGTTCGCTGGTTCGAGGAGATCTGCCGTCGCACTGCCACGATGGTCGTCGAATGGATGCGCGTGGGCTTCGTGCACGGCGTGATGAACACCGACAACATGTCCATCCTTGGACTCACCATCGATTACGGTCCGTACGGCTGGCTGGAAGGCTACGACCTCACGTGGACGCCGAACACCACCGACGCCGAAGGCCGGCGTTACTGCTATGGCAACCAGCCTGGCATTGCGCAATGGAATCTCGTGCGGCTGGCAAACGCGATCTATCCGCTGATAGAGGACAAGGCTGCGCTGGAGCAGGCGCTCGGTGTTTTTGCGAACACGTTCGAGAGCGAGTCGGCACGCATGCTCGCGAACAAGCTGGGACTCCAGGCCATCGACCGGGAAGGCGACGACGCGATCGTCGCCGAGCTCTTCGAAGTGCTGCAGGCGGTCGAGACGGACACGACGCTGTTCTTTCGCGGACTGGCCGACGTGCCGCTCGCGGAGCAGGCGACGGACGAAGCGCTCGTCGCGCCGCTTGCGCGCGCGTTCTACGACGAGCTCGGCACGGCTGCGGAGCACCAAGAGCGCCTCGCGAAATGGCTGCGCGCCTATATCACACGGGCTCGCGCCGACGGCGCGCCGGCAGCGGAGCGCCGCGCTCGCATGAACCGCACGAACCCGAAGTATGTGCTGCGCAACTATCTCGCGCAGGAAGCGATAGACGCCTTGTCGGCAGGCGACGCATCGGTGATGGAACGGCTGATGAAAGTCCTCGAGCGGCCGTACGACGAGCAGCCGGAGCACGAAGCGCTCGCCGACCGTCGTCCCGAGTGGGCGCGCAACAAGCCCGGGTGCTCGGCGCTTTCGTGCAGCTCGTGAATCGTTAGGACGCGCTGCTTACCGTTGCGGCGATGGAACGCGAGCACGGCGCTCCTTGGACGCTGGTCCGCGCCTAGCGTTTGCTGGCGAGCAGCGTGCCGCGGCACTGACGCGTGCCGCATCCGCATGCGTATTGGCGCTTCAACGCCGCGGTATATCGCGCTTCGAGATACAGGTTGTAGTCGATGGTGATCTCGTCGCCGGCGTGTATGTCGATCAGTGCGTCTATGAATACCCGCCCGTCTTCCTCGCTCGCTTCGCAGTTCGGCTCGCAGCTGTGATTGATCCACCGTGCGGTGTTGCCGTTGCGGCTGCCGTCGATCACTTCATTGTTGTCGAGCATGAACAGGAAGGTGTGCGTCGTCTCGGTGTAGAGGAAGGCGCTCTCCTCGTCGGTGATGCGCTCGCCTTTGTACTCGATGAGCCGAGTGCCGGCGGATATGTCGGTCGTCGCGAATACGCCCTTGCCGTGTATGGCGGAACGGCGCACGACGATGCGACGCGTGCTTTTCGATTTTTGTGGGTGCATCGATGCGGAATGCGCTGCGAAAAAAGCTGCGTATTTTAAAGAAGACCGGCACACCCAGCCACTCCGTACATGCTGATGTGAGGCAGTTGCACACGCGGGTGTCGAGATGAGGTACGGCCGTACGAATCGCTTCAGTGTTGCGCGTCCCCACCCTTGATGAACGCGCGCGGACTGATGCGCAGCGCGCGCCGGAACATCGTCGAGAACGCGCTGGCGCTCTCGTAGCCGAGATCCAGCGCAACGCGCGTGACCGGGGCGCCCGCCGAAAGGCGCCGTACCGATTCGAGCAGCCGCGCCTGCTGCTTCCAGCGCGCGAAGCTGATGCCGGTCTCCCGCAGAAAGCGCCGATACAAGGTGCGCGCGCTCGTGTTCGCGGCTGCGGCGTCATCGCCGCAGGGACGGCGCGTGGCAAGATCCGCGAGGATGCGCTCGCACAGCGCAGCGAGATCCGCACTTGCCGGCAGCGGCAATTCGAGGGCGCAATGTGGCAAGCGCCGCAGTTCCGCAAGCAGCAGACGCATGAGCAGACCATCGTCGCCGGCCTCGTCGTAATACGCCGGCACCGCAGCTGCGCGTACTACGAGCTCCCGCAAGAGCGGCGTCACCGCGAGCACTGCACACGACGGCGGCATGCCGGGTACCGTCTCGTCGATGTACAGGCTGCGCATTTCGACCAACCCGCTCATCTCGATCTCGTGCACCGTGCGCGCCGGGACCCAAACCGCGCGGCTCGTCGGCACGATCCATACGCGGCGCAGTGCCCGCACCGTCATCGTCCCCTCGACGGCGAAGATGAACTGTCCTCGCGCATGCCAGTGCGGGCGGATATGGTGGCCGGCCGCATACGTGGCGCGGCGCGTGACGATGGCGCGTGGAACCTGCGCCACCGGGCTCTCGGGTGCAGCGCCGGGTTGCTCCGTATCCCGCACTGCGCGTGCGCCGCCGCGACTGTCCATTTTTCGAAAGTGAAAGGTAAAACTGCGAAAGACAGACGATTGTAGCTCAAGCACACTGCGCGCATGAATGCACACTCCGATGCAGTGCTGCCGGTAAGCGACCGGCACCCGCGGGTCGTGTCGCTGCTGCTCAACGTGGCGCACGGCATTGACCACATGTTCCTGCTCATCTTCGCCACCGCAGTGGCATCGATCGCAGTCGACTTCGGTTATGCGAGCTGGAGCGATCTCATGCCGTACGGGATAGGCGCGTTCGCCCTGTTCGGCCTGGGCGCGCTGCCGGCGGGGCGGCTCGGCGACCTGTGGGGGCGGCGCGCGATGATGCTCATCTTTTTCTTCGGCATCGGTGCGGCCTCGCTCATCACCTCGATGGCGCACAACGCGTGGCAATTGGCGGCGGGGCTTACGCTGATGGGCGCCTTCGCGGCGATCTATCATCCGGTAGGCATACCGATGCTAGTGCAGAACGTGCCCAATCCGGGCGAAGTGATCGGTGTCAACGGGCTGTTCGGCAATCTCGGCATTGCCGTTGCCGCAGTCGTCACCGGTTTTCTCATCAAGTGGATAGGCTGGCGAGCGGCCTACGTGGTGCCCGGTTTGCTGGCCATCGCATGCGGCATCGTGTTCGCGCGCGTGTGCCCGCCCGAGCACGAAGCGCCGTCCAAACGCAAAGGCAAAGCCAAGGTGAGCCTTTCGCCCGCCATGCTGATACGCGCCTTCACCGTCATGACGGCCGCGGCCGCCACCAGCACGCTGATCTTCAACTTCACGACCAATGGCAATTCGCAGCTGCTGTCCGAGCGTTTTCGCGGCCTGATCGAAGACCCGGCCGTGCTCGGCGCGATGCTGGCCGCGATTTACGTGATCGCCTCGTTTGCGCAGCTCGTCGTCGGCCGATTGATCGACCGTATGCCGTTCAAGCCGCTGCAGCTCTGGATGTCGGTGATTCAGGTGCCGCTGCTGATCATTGCCGCGCACACGCACCAGTGGGCGCTGTTTGCCGCCCTGCTTGCGGTGATGATCTTCGTGTTCGGCTCCATCCCGTTCACCGACGCGATGATCGTGCGCTACGTGGACGACCGGCTGCGTTCCCGCGTGGCCGGCATGCGGCTCACGGTGGCATTCGGTATCAGCTCGTTCGCGGTGTGGCTGCTGGGGCCCGTCGTCAAGGGCGTCGGGTTCGCCACACTGCTGTGGGCCATGGCCGGCGTGGCGGCTGTGAAGGCGCTCATCGTCGCGTGGCTTCCCGACGAGGAGTCGGCGACATAACGACGATGCAGGACTCTTAGGCCACCGCGCGCTTGCGACGCCGGACGTAGGTCATTGCGGAGAAAATGACGGCCAACGTGGTGACGTAGAACAGCACCTGCACGCCAGCCGGTGCCGCGTCATAGCCCACCAGCGCGTGCATCACCGCGCCGAATGCCGAATCCATCGGCAATTGCCTGGAGAGGTCCCACAGCGGACTTCCCAGCGGCGGCAGCACATCCGCCTGCACCAGAAACTCGGCCATGCGCGAGGCCATGCCGGCGGCGAGAAACAGGATCAGCGCGGTCGTGACCCCGAACAGCCACTTGAGCGGTATGCGGATCATGCCCCAGTACAGCAGTGCGCCGACCAGGGCGCCGCCAAGCAGTCCGAGCGTGGCGCCTGACAGCGCGCTCAGGACGCTCACTTCGCCGCCCGAGAGCATGCCGTAAACGAACAGCACGGATTCCGCGCCTTCGCGCAGTACGGCGATCGCAACCAGAATCGCAACGGCCGACAGTTCGGCTTTGCCTTCGCTTACGTTGCGGCTCACGCGCTTTGCGTCCGAGGCGAGCTCGGCGCCGTGCGAACTCATCCACACGCTATGCCACGCCAGCATCAGCACGGCGATGCCGAGCACAGCGGCATTGAACAGCTCCTGCCCCATCCCCTCGAACAGCCCGGCGATAGTACTCGTCATGGCAGCCACGACGGCCGCGCCCAATGCGCCGGCCACCACACCGCCTATCAGCCAGCGACTGCGTCCCCGAATCGTGCGCGTTGCCGCCGCGATGATACCGATGATCAACGCCGCTTCCAGCGTTTCTCTGAATACGATGATGGCCGAGCCCAGCATGCGGCTTACTCCGCGATGATCACGCCCTTCGCCGTCTTCTCGTTGAACTCGCCGACGAAGGGATAGCGGCCTTTTTTCAGCGGGCCTACGGTAATGGTCGCCTTCGACTTGCCGGGGATGACCTTCTCGCGCTTCAAGGCGTGACTCTCGAACTCTTCGGCGCTCGCGTCCTGGTTGTCGACGACGAGCTTCACTTTCTTGCCGGCCGGCACTTTGACTTCCGACGGCTCGAACTTGTGCTCGCGGATGACGATGGTGAACTCAGGATCGGCAGCCTGCACGACCCAGGACGCCATCGCCAATGCGACTGCACACAACAGCTTTTTCATCGCAGCTCCTCTTCGTTGACCGCGTTCACTCCAACGTTCGATTCGGGCGCCGGGCTCTGTGACGCGCGGCCGGAGCGAGTTGCCGGACGCGGCCGTGGCCCATTCTGACTGGCAATGCCTGAGAAATGATAATGATTCTCGATACCGCTGTAAACCGGCCGGGTTTCGGCCTTTTCGCATCCCGAGCGCACTCGCCCGATTACGAATCGGGCGGCCGATCGGCCGGCGTCTGCGGCGTTTCGGCGTCCTCGTCGGAAGGTATGGCGTCCGCGATGCTTTCTTCGGCGAGCACTTCATCCACGGGCGCCGCGGCGCGCCGACGGGGCAAGGCAAAGCTCACCACAGCCGAAAGCGCCCACAGCCCGCAGCCGATCCCGGCAATCGCGTCATACCCGCGGTCGAGCGGCAGCATGCGGCCCGCCGGCGTATACGCGTCCAGTACCGCGGCACTCAGCGCGCTTCCAGTCGAATAGCCGATGTAGCGCAGCACGAGATTGAAGCTCATGGCAGAGCCCGTCTCGTGCACCGGCACCGCGCGCACGATCAGCGCCGGCATGGCCGCAAACGTGCAGCTCACGCCCAGGCCCGCTACCGCCATGACCACGAAGACCTGCCACAGGCTCGACCGCGCGTAGGTAAACGTCAGCATCGCCATGACGAACATCACGCAGCCGATAGGCAGCACGAGCTCGGCAGAGGTCCGTTTGGCGATCCACGGCGCCAGTCGGCTGGCCGCAACACTCGCTGCCGAAAACGGCAACAGCACGAGACCGGCCAGAACGATGGACGCGCCGAAACCGTAACCCGCGTCGGTCGGCGTTTGCACGTAGCGCACGATCGTCGCCAGCAGCAAGTACATTCCCACGCCGGCCAGCAGCGCCGTCACATCGGCCGTAAGGACCGAGCGGTGCCGCGCGAGCCGCAGGTCGACGAGCGGATGCGGCGTGCGCAACTCGTGGCGCACCCATGACGCAAGCAGCACGACCGATGCAGCGACCAGCGCGACGAATGGCAACGAGTCCCATCCCCAATGCTTGCCCTGTGTAATCGCGAGCAACAGTGCGGCAAGGCCTCCGCCCAGCAAGATTGCGCTCAGCACGTCGAGCCGCGACGCTTGCTGCACGGACGATGCGGGCAACACGGCAATCGCGGCGGCAAGGGCAGCGCCGCTCACCATCGCGCCGAACTGAAAGCCGGCGTGCAACCCGAATTGTTGTGCAATAAAGCCAGTGATCGGATAACCGAGTCCGACACCGGCCACGGTCGTGATCGACAACAGCGCGATCGCGGAGCGCGACCGATCGTGCGGCAGAGCGCTGCGCGCAGTCGCCATGGCAAGCGGCGTGAGTCCTATGCCCAAGCCCTGCAGTCCTCGTCCGATGATCAGGGCGGGAAAGCCGAGAGGCAGCGCCGCGAGCATGCTGCCCGCCACCACGCCGATGAGGGCGATCAGTATGACCGCCTTTCGGCGCGGGCCATCGCCCAGCCGTCCTATCGTCGGCGTCGCAAGCGCACCGACGAGCAGCGTGATCGTCAATGACCACTGCGCCGCGCCCAGTGAAACACCATAAGTGCTCGCGATCGCCGGGATCAGCGGCGCGCCCAGGCTGCTCACCACAGCGACGACCATGCCGAGGAAGACGAGGGTCGGCACGAGCGCACGCACGCGCCAAGATGGCGCCGGCATGTCAGGCAATGAGCTCACCAATGATCGGTTGCGGGATGTCGGAAAAAGGCCCTGCGGCACATGCAAGAAGCGGCCCGGACTTTAACGCATGCGCACGCACGTGCACGGCCGGTCGGGACCGCCGGCCCGTGGGTGCGTCCCGATCCCATGGCTGTGCTCCGAGCGACATGGCATAAAATGGTCGGCACACGGGTTCGATCGTCACAATAATGGATCTCTGCACATCCGCCCATTTTTCATTGCACGTCTGCCGATATGTCGGGCGCCGACATGTATGGACCCGCGCCGTGAAGGGCTGTCCACGCCGGTCTTCTCGTGATGCGCTGATGTCATGAGCGATACAGCGACGGACAAGGCGCGCGAGGCGGCCGAGCGACTCTATCGAACCGAGTCGCGGCGCGTCCTCGCGACACTGATACGGCTGCTCGGCAGCTTCGACCTCGCCGAAGAAGCGCTGCACGATGCATTCGCGGCGGCGGTCGAGCAATGGCCAATCGAAGGCATCCCGCACAACCCGCGCGCCTGGCTCGTGTCCGCCGGACGATTCAAGGCTATCGACCGAATACGTCGCCGCGCGAAATTCGATGCGACGCTTGCCGAGCTTGCGCGCGAGCTCGACGAGGATGCGGAAATCGCGCCGGAGCCCGATGCGGACAGCGTGCAGGACGATCGTCTGCGCCTTGTATTCACGTGCTGCCATCCGGCGCTGCCCCCCGATGCGCAGGTCGCGCTCACGTTGCGCGAGGTATGCGGCCTCACCACGGAGGAAATCGCCCACGCATTCCTCACCGCGCCGTCCACGCTCGCGCAGCGCATCGTGCGCGCCAAGAACAAGATACGCGCCGCGCGCATTCCCTATCGAGTGCCCACGCAGGAGGATTTGCCCGAACGCCTAGACGCCGTGCTGCGCGTGATCTACCTTGTATTCAACGAAGGTTATTCGGCGTCGTCGGGCGAATTGGTCACGCGCCACGATCTCTCGGGCGAAGCGATCCGTCTCGGCCGGCTGCTGGTGGAGCTTCTGCCCGAGCCCGAAGTGCTGGGACTGCTCGCGCTCATGCTGCTCCAGGAATCGCGACGCGCGGCCCGCACGTCCGCCGAGGGTGAAATCATTCTGCTCGCCGATCAGGATCGCACGCTGTGGAACCGTGAGCAGATCGCCGAAGGCCATGCGCTGGTGCAACGCGCGCTGTCGTCTCAGCGGATCGGGCCCTATGCATTGCAAGCCGCCATCGCAGCGGTACATGCCGAAGCGGCGAGCGAGGCCGACACCGACTGGCCGCAGATCGTTGCGCTGTACGATGTGCTCATGCGCGTGCATCCCACACCGGTGGTCGCACTCAACCGCGCGGTCGCCGTCGCGATGCGGGATGGCCCGCAAGCGGGTCTTGTCATCGTCGACGCTCTTCTCGCCGCAGGCGATCTCTCCGATTATCACTTGGCACATGCGGCCCGCGCCGATCTCTGCCGTCGGCTCGGCCGGAAAGCCGAAGCCCGCGCATCGTATCGGCGCGCGCTCTCGCTCGTACGCCAGGCGCCCGAACGGCGCTTTCTCGAACGCCGGCTCGCCGAACTCGCCGGCTGACCACCGCTTCTCGCCCGATGTCGATTTGCGGGAGCGCCATTCGACTAGGATAGTGTCCCGCTCACTTTGGAGAACCCCATGAAGTTCCTGTGTTTGATCTGCGCGGAAAAGGTCATGGAACAGATGCCGGAAGCCGATGCGGCGGCGCATTACCGCGAATATGCTGACTTTACGGAATCGATACGCCGCAGCGGCCATTTCATAGATTGCAATCGCTTGCTGCCTGCAGCGACGGCCACGACAATACGGGTGCGCAAAGGCGCGATCACCGCGACCGACGGCCCGTTTGCCGAAACGAAGGAACAGTTCGGCGGCTATTACGTGATCCGAGCGCGCGATTTGAACGAGGCTATCCTGGTCGCCTCCAGGATTCCCGGCGCGGCGCGTGGTTGCGTGGAAATCCGGGCGATCGCTGATGATCAGCAGACGGTGCAGGCGCTCGGATTGCCCGGCGCCGCCTAGGCCGACGTTTACGATGTCGATTTCGGCATGCGCCAAACGACTACAAGCAGCTAACCCATTGGAGGAGAACGCATGAAGTATCTTTGCCTGGTCTATCTGGACGAGCGCCGTTTGGACGAGCTGCCGGACGAAGACTGCGTCGCTTACGACGCATCGATACGGGCGAGCGGCCACTGCATTGCGTCCGAAGCGCTCGAATCCGTGCAGACCGCCACAACGGTCCGCGTGCGCGACGGCAGGGTGTCGGTCACCGACGGGCCGTTCGCCGAAACCAAGGAACAGCTCGCCGGCTTCTACATGATCGATGCGCGCGACCTCGACGAAGCCATCCACATCGCGTCGAAAATCCCGCCGGCGCGCGTCGGCAGCATCGAAGTTCGTCCCGTGCGGCCGATACGCGAGACGGTCGCCCAACGCAAAGCGCCCGCTGTGGCAAAGGAGGCATCATGAAACTCTTGATCACCGTAGCCACGCGCAAGGGCGCGTGGCTGTATCACGGCACTTCTGCGCGCGATACCTGGCGTGTAGACGGCCCGCATTTCCTCGGCCACGTGATCAGCCAGGTGGTGCTCGATCCGCGCGATCGCACGACGCTGCTTGCAGCGGCTAAAACCGGGCATCTGGGCCCCACGATCTTCCGCTCCACCGATCTCGGTCGTACCTGGAAAGAAGCCGCACAGCCGCCGGCTTTCGCCAAGGCGACGGCCGGTGCGCAGGGCCGCTCGGTCGATCACACGTTCTGGCTGACGCCGGGGCCGGCGAGCGAGCGCAACGTGTGGTACGCAGGCACCTCGCCGCAAGGTCTTTTCCGCTCCGAAGACGGCGGCGTGACGTGGCAGCCGTTTTCCACCATCAACGAGGACCCGCAGTACCGCAAATGGATGGGCACCGTGCAGGACGGAACGCCCGATGGGCCCAAGCTGCACTCCATCATCGTCGATCCGCGCGATCCGGCGCACATGTACTTTGCGATGTCGGGCGGCGGCGTTCACGAGACGCGCGACCGCGGGCGCACGTGGACTCCGCTGCTCAAGGGACTCGAGGTAGTCGAAGGTTTCGATCGCAGCGAGCCGACCTTTCACGACCCGCATTGCATTCGCATGTGTCCGACCAATCCGGACCGTCTCTATCAGCAGAATCACTGCGGCATTTACCGCATCGACCGCCCGTCCGACGTGTGGCTGCGCATCGGCAAAAACATG
Source organism: Rhodospirillaceae bacterium (assembly GCA_050260255.1). GTDB lineage: Bacteria > Pseudomonadota > Gammaproteobacteria > Burkholderiales > SG8-41 > JAQGMV01. The sequence goes on from JBLNBW010000107.1 coordinate 61,807, forward strand.
CCGGCGCACGTCGGAGACATCGGCTTTCCACTGGTCGTCCATCCGCGCGATGCGAACGCCGCGTGGGTGTTTCCGATGGACGGCACGACGGTATGGCCGCGCACGAGCCCGGACGGCAAACCGGCGGTGTACGGCACGCGCAATGCCGGTGAAACGTGGGATCGGCTCGATGCAGGCTTGCCGCGCGAGCAGGCATGGTGGACCGTGAAGCGTCAGGCCATGACGGCCGATGCAGCCGATCCCGTCGGGCTTTATTTCGGCACGACGAGCGGCGAGCTCTGGGCGAGCCGCGACGAAGGTCGGAACTGGGCGTGCATGGCGCAGCATCTGCCGGAGATCTACGCAGTGGACGCGGCGCAACTCGAGTAGCCGTCGGCGATGAAAGTACTGATACCGAGCGCGCTGCGGTCCTACACCGAAAGCAGCATCGCCGAAGCGAGCGGCGCGACGCTCGCCGAAGTGCTGGCCGACCTGGATCGCCGCTACGCAGGCATACGGTTCCGCATGGTCGATGAGCAGGATCGCATACGGCGTCATATCCGCGTGTTCGTAAACGGCGAGCAGGTGCACGACCTCGCCCGAACCCTGGCGCCGGCCGATGAAGTCGTCATCGTGCAGGCCTTGAGCGGCGGCTAGCGGCCGAATCGCGCGCGACACCATCGACTCGAGGCAAGCGTCCGATCGACGCGACACCGAAGGGAGAACACCATGCGATACATGATCCTCGTGAAAGCGACCAAGGATTCGGAAGCCGGCGTGATGCCTCCCGAGCATCTCATCGCCCAGATGGCGGCCTTCCACGAAGAACTCGCGCAAGCCGGCGTGCTCGTCGACGCATCCGGGCTGCAGGCGAGCTCGAAAGGATGGCGCGTACGCTACAACGGGAGCGAGCGGACGCTAATCGACGGTCCGTTCACCGAGACCAAAGAACTGATTGCGGGCTACACGATCATCCGCGTGAACTCGCCAGAAGAAGCGCTGGAATGGTCCTTGCGCTTTCCCAATCCGTCCATCGACGGCAGACACGCAGAAATCGAAGTGCGGCGCTTCTTCGAGCTGGACGATTTCGGTCGCAGCAAGGCGGTAGACCGCTTTCGCGAGCTCGAAGCGAGCAGGGCCGCGTAACGAGCGCACCACCGGAGAGACGAATATGAAAATCGAGCCTTATCTTTTTTTCGAAGGTCGCTGTGAAGAAGCCATCGAGTTCTACCGCAACGCGGTCGGCGCGGAAGTTTTGATGCTGATGCGCTACAAGGACAGTCCCGAAACGCCGCCGCCAGGCCAATTGCCGCCCGGTTCCGAGCAGAAGATCATGCATGCGTCGCTGCGCATCGGCGAAACGAACGTCATGGCCTCCGACGGCTTCTGCAGTGGAGCGACGAAATTCCAGGGGTTTTCGCTGTCGCTTACCGCAAAGAACGAAGGCGAAGCGGACAAGCTGTTCGCTGCGCTGAGCGATGGCGGGCAGGTTCAGATGCCGCTTGGGAAGACGTTCTTTTCGACGCGTTTCGGCATGCTGGTCGATCGCTACGGGGTGTCGTGGATGATCATCGTGCCCGCCCCCGAACGCTGACCGCAGCGAAGCGGCGCAAAAAAAAAGCAGGGCGAACGCCCTGCTTTTTTTCGCGTGCGACCCGCGCTTAGCGCTTGGTCTTGGACTTTGTTTTCGACTTGTCCGATTTGTGCATGTCGTCGCTGCCTTTTTTCGCGTCCTTGGTCGCGGCCGGCTTCTTCGTCTCTTTAGCGGTATCCGCAGCGAAGCCGGAAACGGATGAGAAGGCAAACGCACCGGCAATGGCAATGGCAATGGCAATGAGCTTGTTCATGATCGGTCTCCTCCTTTGGGTTTATGGTGGTACTGCACGGCTAGGATACGCTTTTTTTTGAAAATCGGCGCAAGCGGCGCGACAGGCTCCATGCCGGCGTCATTGCGGCTGGATGCCGGCGCTTTTCACCACCTTCGCCCATTTGGCGGTCTCGCTGCGAATGAACGCCCCGAATTCCTCAGGCGAGGCGCTGGGCATCGGCTCGGCACCGTCGCTTATGAAGCGCTTGCTGACGGTTTCGTCCCGCACGGCCTGAACGATCGCCTCGTGCACCTTGTTCACGATTTCGCGCGGCGTGCCGGCTGGTGCCAGCACGCCATACCAGGTCGTCGCCTCATAGCCCGGGAATCCCACTTCGGCGATCGCCGGAATCTCGGGCGCGGTCTTCACGCGGTTCGCGCTCGTCACCCCGAGCGCCCGCACCCGCCCGGAGCGCACGTGCTGCAGCGAGCTCATCACATTGCCGAACATGATGGGCGCGTGCCCGGCGACCACGTCGAGAAACGCCGCCCCGCCGCTCTTGTAGGGAATGTGCACGATCTTGATGTCCGTCATGCTGATGAGGAGCTCCATCGCGAGATGCGCCGTGCTGCCAACGCCCGGCGACGCATAATTGATCTGTCCCGGCCGCGCTTTGGCGAGCGCCACGAAGCCCTTCACCGATTCGACGGGCAGCGAAGGGTGGACAATCATCATATTGGGCATCACCACGGCCAGTGACACCGGCGCGAAATCCCGCTCCAGGCTGAAAGGAATGTTTTTCATCAGCGCCGGATTGCTTGCGTTCGACGCGATCATGGCCGCGAGCGTGTATCCGTCGGCCGGCGCACGCGCAGCGATTTCGAGCCCGATGTTGCCGGCCTGTCCGGGCCGGTTGTCGATCACGATGCGTTGACCCAGGATGTCGCCGAGCTTGGGCGTAATGATGCGCATCGTCGTGTCGGTGCCGCCGCCCGGCGAAGAAGGCACGACGAGACGCACCGGCTTTTCCGGATATGCGCCGAACGCCGGCATGGCAGCGCCAGCGAGCGCGAGACCGCCCAAAAGAAGGCCGCATTGGGACGTGCGTGCGAGACGGTGCAGCGTGTTCCACGACATGAGGCTCCTCCTATATTGTGTCGACGTGACGGATCGATGTCCGCTTGCTACGTTTCTTCCATCACCAGCCCGGCGGTAGACGGTGACGCAAGCGCGCGTGCGAGCTCGCCGATGTCCTGCAACCTCTCGGTACGACGGCACAGTGCGAGCACGCGCTCGGCGCCACGTGGCCCGAGCGTGCGCGCAACACAGTCCATGAACTTGGCCTTGCGATCCTCTTTCGTAAGCGGCCATGCCGGCGAGCCGGGCACGCGATCGACACGCAGCGCAAACGCTCCTCGCGTGGTGTCGAGCTCGATATCCAGAAAGCCGGCGATGCCGGAATACACCTTGTCATCCGGGATGCGGTAACGCCGCACTTTCTTCATGAATGCGCGCAGCTCATGCCGCTGCACCATCGCATCGGTAAACGTGTCGAGCGTGAGCGCGCCGTCGATGAACACGGCCGCCGCGACGTACTCGATGCTGAACTTGCCTTCCAAACCCGTCTGGGGATTGGTGCTCACCAGCGCCGTGTCGCCGCCGGGCAGGAACCCGATGGCGATTTCGTTTACGTGCGCGGCGCGCAGCTCGTGCTGCGCAATGAGCTGAAAGAGACCGCCGACCGCCCGATGATTCGAATAGCAGCACGGCCACCGCTTCACGTACACGCCCGGCTCGATGATTTCCCATGGCTTGCCCAGCGATGCGGCCAGATCCCCAGGCAATTCGCCATCGCCGCCGCCATACGTGTCCAGCACGCCGCCCTCGCCCTCGAAGACCGCCTCGTCTGCGGTAAAGCCCAAGCGTGCGAGCGACGCAGCGGTCACGCCATTGCGTGCCGCATGCCCCGCGTGGAAGGGTTTCGCCATGGTGCCGAAGTTGCGCACGAGGCCGCTCATCTGCGACGCCGCGATGCCCCATGCACGCCGCAACACTGCTGCATCGAGCTTCCACAAGCGTGCCGCGACGGCGGTGCTCGCCAGCGTGCCGATCGACGCGGTGGTATGCCAGCCGCGGATGAAATGGCCATGACCCAGCGCACGCGACAGCTTGCCGGCCACTTCGAGACCGAGCGCGTACGCTGCCAGCACTTCGGCGCCGGACGAACGCGCGACTTCGCCCACCGCGAGAGCCGCCGGCACAAGAGTCGCGCTTGGATGACCACGCAGGCTCGGATGGCTGTCGTCGAAGTCGAGCGCGTGCGCCGCCACACCATTGGCGAAGGCCGCTTCCGACGGCGATGTCGCGAGATTGGTTCCCCAGCACGTCGAGCGTCCGCGTGCGCCCATCTCGCTCACCCACCGCGCCGCGATGTGCGATGCCGGCTCGGCTGTGCCGGCCAGCGCCACGCCCAGCGTATCGGTGAGCGCAGCGCGAGCCCGCTCGATCACAGACGCGGGCATATCCTCCGTGCGCGTCTCCGTGACCAACGCGGCGAGGGCGTGCGTGAATCCGCTCATGGGCGTGCCACGATGAAATTGGATCAGGCGGTCGTGGCTGCGCCTGCGGTGACCGCTTTCGCTGCACCGCTGCCGGCGAGGCGGCCGAAAACGGTGCCCGATACCAAGCCCGTCCCGGCGGGATAGTTGAAATAAAAAATGCCGCCGACCATTTCGCCTGCCGTGTACAGCCCGGGTATGCGATGGAAATTCACGTCGAGCACCTGCCCGGTCTGCGGATCGATGCGCAGGCCGCCGAAAGTAAACGTGATGCCGCAGGTCACGGCGTAGGCAGTGTACGGCGGCGTATCGAGCGGATTCGCCCAATTCGATTTCGGCGGCTCTATACCCTCGGTGCAGCGGCCGTCCTTCCTCGAATGATCGAACCGCACGTCGGTGCGCACTGCGGCGTTGAACTCCCTGACGGTCTTCAGGAACCGCTGAGGGTTCACGCCTTCAAGCTTGGCCGCGAGTTCTTCCAGCGTGTTCGCCGTGACGCGCGTCACTTCCTTGTTGTGATACTCGGGCCGCAGCAGGTCTCTCACTTTCGCGTCGAATACTTGCCACGCGAAATGGCCCGGCTGCTTCAGGACCTCGGCGCCATACTTGGCATAGGTGTAGTTGTAGAACTCGATCCCTTCGTCGACGAAGCGCCTGCCGTCGGCGTTCACCATGATCGATAGCGGATAACTGTGCCGGTACGAGCTGTGCGGCATGTTGAGCACGCCGAATTCCGGCGCGTACCGCTCCCACGACACGGCGTGGCGCCCCGACCAGTTGCCGTACGGGCACGCGCCGATGTCGAGCGCCATGCGTAAGCCGTCGCCTACGTTGAAGCGCGTGCCGCGCACTTTCGCCACTTCCCAACCCGGACCCAAGTAGCGCGTGCGCCACTCCGGATTGGCTTCGAAGCCGCCGCACGCGAGCACCACCGCCGTGGCACGAAACTCCACTGGCTTGCCCTGCCGCTTGGCCGCGACACCGAGCACGCGCTCGCCGTCGTAAATCAGCGATACCGCGCGCGTCTCGTAGTAGATGTCGACGCCTTTCTTGACCGCCGTATCGGTGAGGTACTGCACGAGGCCGGGACCGCCGCCGTTGATCTCGAGCGGCATGCGGCCGAAAAAGCGCCGCTTGCCGTCCACCACCGCGGATTGCGCCCGGTAGTTGGGCACGAAGCGCACGCCCTGACTGCGCAGCCACACCATCGCGTCGAGGCTGGTTGTGACGAGAATTTCGGATAGCTCCGGATCGGTGCGGAAGCTCGTGACGCGGTAGAGATCGTCAAAGAACTGGTCCCGCGTATTGCTCTCCCAGTCGGTATTGCGCGCTTCCTCGTCGCTGATCTCGATCAGCTTGCGCAGGTCGTCGACGTTGTCGTATGCGAAGCGCATCACGCCGCCGGCAAAACGGCTGTTGCCGCCCGACTCTTCGGGCGGCGCCGCCTCGAGCATCGCTACGGTTACACCCCGGTCTCTCGCAGCGAGCGCAGCGCACAGCGCTGCGTTGCCCTTGCCGACGACTACAACGTCGTATGGCTGCATCGGTACCTCCTCCAGGTGCGGTGCCGCGATACTTTACCGCGTCCGTGTGCAAAGCGGCTACCGGCGCATCCTCGCTGCGCGAGCGCCGTTCATCTGCACGCGATTTCCGTTTACGATACTGATTGCTGCATCGACTCGTTCGGCGCAGCTCACTCAAAGGGAGAAAAAGATGATTTTGCTCGGGATGAAACGAGCGCGGACCCCGCTTGCTGCGGCCGCCGTGCTGCTGCTCGCCACAACGGCATTCGGCGCGGGCATGGAACCGGTCTGGTCGCTTGCCCAGAAGGAAAAGCCGGCTCTCGTCGATACGCTCAAAACGCTGACCGCCATCGAAAGCGGCAGCAGCGACCGGGAGGGACTGGACCGTATCGCCGATGTCATCGGGAAGCGCTTGTCGGCGCTTGGTGCCAAGGTCGAGTTCATCGAGCCGGACCCTGCGGACATATACAAGATGTTCGATACGCCGAAGCAGATCGGCAAGATGGTGAAAGGGACCTTCACCGGCACCGGCACGAAAAAAATCCTGCTGCTTGCTCACATGGATACGGTGTACAAGCCGGGCATGAGCGCCGGCCAGCCGTTCAAGGTGGAAGACGACAAGGTATGGGGCCTCGGCATCGCCGACGACAAGCAAGGCATCGCCGTCATCCTGCATGCGCTGCAGATGCTTAGGACCATGAACTTCCGGGATTACGGCACGCTTACCGTGCTAATCAACGGCGACGAGGAAGTGAGCTCGGCCGGCTCGCGCAAGACGATCACACGGCTCGGTGCCGAGCACGACGCCGTGAT
>JBLNBW010000108.1:0-7061 GCA_050260255.1 Rhodospirillaceae bacterium
AGGCCGGCGTGCCCGGATACGAAGCGAACAACTGGAATGGCATCGTGGTGCCGCGTGCGACGCCGCGCGAGGTCGTCGAGAAACTGCATTCCGCGATCACGGCTGCACTGCGCGAGCCGGCGACGGCGGAGCGCATCACCAGCGCCGGCCTGGACGTGATCGCCGACACGCCGGCCGAATTCGCGCGCTACCTGAAGAGCGAGGCGGCCAAGTGGGGCAAGGTGGTGAAGACCGCCGGCATCAAGGCCGAATGAACGCCACGGCATGAGGGAGGGGCGATGGAACCCATCACCGACGTAGCGCACGTGATACAGCTTTCGATCGCGCCGGTGTTTCTGCTCACCGGCGTGGGTTCGCTGCTCGGCGTGATGACGAGCAGGCTGGGCCGGGTGATCGACCGCGGGCGGCACATCGAAAGCATTTACGTTTCGCTGAAGGAGACGGCGCGCTGCCATGCCGACGAGGAGCTGCGAGCGCTCGCGCAACGGGCGCGGCTGTCGAGCTGGGCGATCAACCTTTCGACGGCCGCTGCGCTGCTGGTATGCGGCGTGATTGCGACGCTGTTTCTCGACGCCTTTACCGGCACCGATCTCAAGTGGTTTGCCGGCGGCGTGTTCGTCGCTGCGATGCTGCTGCTGACGGGGGGACTCGTATGCTTCTTGCTCGAGGTGTACGTGGCGACGCACACGGTGTACATCGGTCCGCCGCGCTGAACGAGGAATACGCCATATGCTGAGCAAGCCGCTCAACGAGCTCACGGCTGCGGAGATCGTCCGCGCGATCCAGTCACGGCAGGTGACGTGCGAAGCGGTGACGCGCGCGTGTCTCGAGCACATTGCTGCGCGCGAACCCGACGTGCAAGCCTGGCATTACCTCGATCCTGACCTCGCGCTGCGGCGGGCGCGATCGCTCGACAAGAGCGGCGCATCCGGGCCGCTCGTCGGCGTGCCGGTCGGCATGAAGGACATCATAGATACCGCCGACATGCCGACCGAATATGGCACGCCCATACACAAGGGCCGGCGTCCGATGCTCGATGCGGCGTGTGTGGCGCTCACGCGTCGCGCGGGCGGCGTTATCATGGGAAAGACGGTCACCACGGAGTTCGCGAATTTCTTTCCCGGCAAAACCCGCCATCCCATGGACGCGACGCGCACGCCGGGCGGTTCTTCGAGCGGCTCGGCCGCTGCAGTCGGCGATTTCATGGTGCCGCTCGCGCTCGGCACGCAGACCACGGCCTCGACGATACGTCCCGCGTCGTTCTGCGGCTGCGTAGGCTATCGCCCGACGTGGGGCGACATACGCTGCTCGGGCGTGATGGAGGCGGCGGGAAGCGTCGACACCCTCGGTATCATCGCGCGCTCGATCGAGGATGTCGCACTGTATCGCGACGTGTTGCTCGGCGTTGCGCACGCGCCGCTCGAGCCATGGGGGGGCGCTGCGCCGCGCGTCGGCTTTTGCCGCACACAGTTCTGGACGCAATGCGAGCCGCATACGCAGGCGGCGCTGGAAGAGTGTGCGCGTGTGCTCGCCCGCGCCGGCGCGCTCGTGCAGGATGTTTCATTGCCCGCGGCGTTCGAACGCATGCAGGATGCGCACCGCTGGATCACCAGCTTCGAGTTCGTGCGCAATCGTGCATGGGAAATCGACCATCACTGGAACGAGATCAGCGAGAAGCTCCGCGATGGCCGCATCCGCGACGGCCAATCGTGCAGCTTCGAGCGGTACACCGAAGCGCGCGCCTATGCCGAGGAGTGCCGGCACGCGATGGACGATCTCATGTCCGACTACGATGTCCTGCTCACGCCGGCCGCTGCCGGAGAGGCGCCGGTCGGCCTGCAATCGACGGGCAATGCATCGTTCTGCATTCTGTGGACGACGCTGCACGTGCCCGCAGTGACGCTGCCGCTGTTCACCGGACCGCGCGGCCTGCCCGTGGGGGCGCAGCTCATCGCGCGCCGCGATCGGGACCGTGCGCTGCTTGGCGCAGCGCAGTGGATTTGCGATGCCTACGCGCGAGCGAGCACGTGATCCGCTTCAATCGAGCCTGATGTTCGCGTCCTTGATCACTTTGGCCCACTTGCGGGTTTCGGCCTGTATGTAAGCAGAGAACTGCTCGGGCGTGCTGGTGGTCGCGACGATGCCCGATTCGAGCAGCCGCTGCTTCACGTCCGGCGCTGCGAGCGCTTTGGCGGCCTCGTCGTGGATGCGGGCGACCACTTCCTTGGGCGTGCCGGCGGGCGCGAACAACCCGTACCAGTTGTTCACTTCGAAACCTTTGAGGCCCGCTTCCGACATCGTGGGAATCTCCGGCATGAGCGCGAAGCGCTGATTGCCCGTCATGGCGAGCGCGCGGATCTTGCCCGCTTTTATTGAGCCGATGGCGGTCGATACGGTCGAGAACACGAGCTGCACGTTGCCGCCGATGAGATCCAGCATCGCCGGTGCACCACCTTTGTACGGCACGTGCACCATCTTGGCGCCGGTCATCGCGTTGAACAGCTCGCCCGCGAGGTGGTCGGTGGCGCCCGGACCCGAGGAACCGTAATTGAGCTGGCCCGGCCGCGACTTTGCGAGCGCGATGAATTCCTTGACCGAGCGCGCGGGCAGCGATGGATGCACCACCAGCACGTTGAGCGCGTTAGCCGCCTGGCTGACCGGCACGAGATCCTTGGCGGGATCGTACGGCATCTTCTCGTACAGGCTGGGGTTGATCGCGATGCTGCCTATCGTGCCGAGCACCAGCGTGTAGCCGTCGGGCGGAGACTTCGCCGCGAGATCCACGCCCACCATCCCGCCCGCGCCGCCCCGGTTGTCGACGACGACCTGCTGACCGAGGCTTGCACTGAGCTTCGGCGCCATGGCGCGGCAGGTGATGTCCGTGCCGCCGCCCGGTGCGAAAGGACTGATCAACCTTATCGCTTTAGTCGGCCACGTTTGAGCGCCAGCAGGGAATGCCGCCAGCAAAGATATCGCCAATCCCACTGCACGTGTCTTCATGTCGTTTCTCCGCGTCAATGTGGTGAGTGCTTCCGTTCCAAAGCATGGACAGCATAGCAAGAACCGTGCAGCGCGGCCGAAGCGAGGCCGTATAATGCCGGGCACATTCCCGCACCAAACAAGGGTCATCATGTCGTCACATTCCAACGCGCGTCCCGCGCCCGATCAGGTATTGCAGGATATCGCCCGCTACGTCGATGAATTCCAGGCGGGCAGCAAGCTCGCCCGCGAGACGGCTCGTCTGTGCCTGATCGACAGTCTCGGCTGCGGCTTCGAGGCGCTCTCCTATCCCGCGTGCACGAAGCTGCTCGGGCCGGTGGTGCCCGGCACGATCGTACCCAACGGGGCGAAAGTGCCCGGCACGTCGTACGTGCTCGACCCGGTCGCTGCCGCGTTCAATCTCGGCGCGCTGGTGCGTTGGCTCGATTTCAACGATGCGTTCTATGGCGCCACGGTGATCCATCCTTCGGACAACATCGGCGCCATCCTGATGGTGGCGGACCATTTGAGCCGCGTGCGCGTCTCGCAAGGCAAGGCGCCGCTTGCCATGAGCGAAGTGATAACGACCATCGTTAAAGCGTACGAAGTACAGGGACAGCTCGCGATCGAGAACGGCTTCACGGCAGCAGGACTGGATCATACGATCACGGTGAAGATTGCGACCACGGCGGCGGTAGCGAAGCTCATCGGCTGCACGCGGGAAGAGATCGTCAATGCAGTATCGAATGCGTGGGTGGACGGCCATGCGCTCGCCACGTTCCGCCGTCGTCCGAATACGGGCTCACGTAAATCGTGGGCTGCGGCCGATGCCGCAAGCCGCGGCGTGTGGCTCGCGCTGCTCGCGCTCAAAGGCGAAATGGGCTATCCGTCGGCGCTGTCGGCAAAGACCTGGGGCTTCTACGACGTGCTGTTCAAGGGCAAGCCGTTCACGTTCCAGCGGCCGTTCGACAGCTACATCATCGAAAACGTGCTGTTCAAGATCGCCTACCCCGCGGCGTTTCACGCGCAAAGCGGGGTCGAGGCGGCGATCAACCTGCATCCGCTGGTAAAGGACCGTCTCGCCGACATCGAGCGCATCGACGTGCGCTGCCACAACTCGACGATGGTGATCCTCGACAAGACCGGCCCGCTGCACAATCCCGCCGACCGCGACCACTGCATGCAGTACATGATGGCGGTGGGCATGATCTACGGCAAGCTGACGGCGGAGGACTACGAGGACCACGTCGCTGCCGACCCGCGCATAGACGCGTTGCGGGCGAAGATGAAGCTCACCGAGTACGAGAAATACGAGAAGGACTACCACGACCCCGAGAAGCGCTCGAACGCGAACTCCATCCAGGTGTTCTTCAAGGATGGTTCCAGCACGCCGGTGTCCGAAGTGGAGTACCCGCTGGGCCATCGCCGCCGGCGCGCCGAAGGCATACCGCTGCTCATGGAGAAGTTCGAGAAGAACGTCGCCCGCGTGTTCGCCCCGAAGCAGCGCAGCCGCATACTCGATGTGTGCCTCGATCAGCAGGCGCTGGAAGCAATGCCGGTAAACGAGTTCGTGGATCTCATGGCGCAGTAATCCATGGCGTCGCTGTTCGACACCCATTTCCACATCCTAGACCACCGGTTTCCGCTCACCGAGAATCAGGGATACGCGCCGCCGGTATTCACGGTCGACGACTATCGCAGCCGCACGCGGGATCTCGACGTGCGCGGCGGTGTGGTCGTCGCCGCATCGTTTCAGGGTTACGACACGCGCTTCATGTACGACGCGCTCGGGAAGCTCGGTCCCACGTTCGTCGGCGTGATCAACGTTCCTGCCGACGTTCCGGACGACGAAGTGCTGAAGCTCGATGCCGCGGGCGTGCGCGCAGTGCGTTTCAATCTGGTTCGCGGCGGCTCCGCGGGTCTCGCCGACCTAGACCGCCTCGCCCGGCGCGTGCACGAGATCGCCGGCTGGCATGCGGAGTTGTACGTCGATCTCGCGACGCTCGGGGAAGAATGGAAGGCGATCGCGAACCTGCCGAAAGCGAGCATCGATCATCTCGGCATGACGCCGGGTGGATTGAAGACGCTGGTTCGGCTTGCCGAGCGCGGAGTCCGCGTCAAAGCGACCGGCTTCGGTCGCATCACGGTCGATTCGTTGATCGCCATGAGCGCCGTCGTCGCCGCGAACCCGCAGTGCCTGATGTTCGGCAGCGATTTGCCGTCGCAGCGCGCGCGGCGCCCCTTCGCTGCGTCGGATATCGATGCGATACGTGAAGCGGTCGGCGAACGGTTTGCGCCGCAGGTGTTGTTCGACAACGCAGTGACCTTCTACCGCCCGCGCGTAACACCTGCGCGGAACGACGTAGGCGGAAAAAATGAGAGCCCCTAACATAATGAGGCACGTGTGCGTTATGGCCAGGATGGTGGATGACGCGAAGGACGGCGCAGTCGATATCGCGAATATCGACAAGCCGGCCGACAAAGTCAGGCGCGATCCTGGCCGTAACCCGACGGGCTGGCACGAGTTTTCGCCCAATGGCTTTGTCGCTCACCTTGCCAATATTCGCGATATTGGCTGCGGATCGCTTCGCGCCCTGAGCGAAAATCGTGACAGCGCAGCATGCGCTTCATTATGTTAGGGACTCTAAGGGAGTGTGAGCAGTGAGGAAGCCGCTGGAAGTGTTGCGCCTTTATCCGGAGCATGATTACACCCTCGCCGGCGTGTTCGCGAGCCGCGCAGCGCGCGATCCACAGCGCGTATTCGCGTTGTTCGGCGACAGGACATGGACGTGGGCGTCGTTCGGCGCGGCTGTCGAGCGTTGCGCCCGCATGCTGGTGTCGCGCGGCATACGCAAAGGCGATCGCGTCGCCGTAAGCGGCCGCAACAGTGACGGCCATGTCGTCATGCTGCTCGCGCTTGCCCGCATCGGCGCGATCATGGTCCCGGTGAATCCCGAATACGGCGTGGAAGAAGCGCGCTATGTGTTGCACCACGCGCAGGTGAGCGCGGCCATCGCGAGCGGCGAGGCGCTCGCCGTGATGCGGAAAGCCTGCGAAGGGCTCGCAACCGATCCGTGGTTCGCTTTGCTCGATGGCGCTGCGCAGGGCGCGCCAGCGCTGCTCGACCTCATTGCACAAGCTCCGGAAGCGCAATTGCCATCGGACGTGACCGCCGACGACACCTGTCTCATCGTCTACACCTCGGGCACGACCGGATTCCCCAAGGGCGTCATGCACAGCCAGCGCAGCTTCGTCACCGGCGGCGAAGCGTTCGTGCAGCGCGTCTACCTGCAGGACGACGATCGCGTGATGATCGTGCTGCCGCTGTTTCACATCAACGCGCTGTTCTATTCGCTTGCGGGCACGCTGGCTGCCGGCTGCAGCGCGGTCATCGTCCCGCGATTCTCGGCTTCCACCTTCTGGCAGACGGTCGTGGACATGGGCGCAACCGAAGTGAACATCATCGAAGCCATAGGGACGATATTGAAAGCGCGGCCGCGCAGCGAATACCGTCCCGGGCACAAGCTGCGCGCGGTCTACGGCATCAGGGAAAGTGTTGCGGATACCTTCCGCGACGAGTTCCACGTCCCGCACGGCATTGGCGGCTACGGCATGACTGAAATTCCGGGCGTGACGTGCAATCCGGTCGAGGGTCCGCGCAAGAAAGGCAGCATGGGCCCGATCGGTCGTCATCCCGATCCCGACCGCTCGTGGGCGGAATGCCGCGTCGTCGACGAGGAGGGCAACGACGTGCCGGCAGGCGAGGTCGGCGAGCTGCTCGTGAAGACGCCCATCATCATGCAGGGCTATTACCGCGATCCCGAGCAGACCAAGGCGGCATTTCGCGATGGCTGGTTCATGACCGGCGATCTCGTGCGGCGCGACGAAGACGGCTATTTCTTCTTCGTCTCGCGCAAGAAGGACATCATTCGTCGCCGCGGCGAAAACATCGCCGGTGCGGAGCTCGATCGCGTCATCGGCTTGCATCCCGCCGTGCTCGAGGCGGCGGCGATCGCGGTGCCCGCGGAGCTTGGCGAAGACGAGATACTGGTTGCCGTGCTGCTCAAACCCTCGCAGCACGC
>JBLNBW010000109.1:0-6566 GCA_050260255.1 Rhodospirillaceae bacterium
CGGTGAGGTGACGGCGCGCTGGCGCGCGACGTCGCTGTGCTGCGCGCGCCAGCGATTGCGTTCGGGCCGTGCGTGCTACGCGCCCCGTTATGAAGGACTGCCGCTCGTGAGCGAAGCGGCGTCACCGTCTCTGCTTCAGCGCCCTCTGGATCTCGGACGCATCCTCGCGCTGCTCGGCGGGCGTATCCACATCGGACGGCGGCACGAAAATTTCGATCTTGGCCGGCTCCTGCGCGGGCGCTTCGGGCTTGTACACCCTTACCATCTGTGGGAAGAGCATCACCAGCGCGACCATGATGAGTTGAATCACGACGAACGGGATCGCGCCCCAGTAGATATCGCTCGTCTTCACTTCGCGCGGCGCGACGCTTCGCAGGTAGAACAGCGCGAAGCCGACCGGCGGATGCATGAACGAGGTCTGCATGTTCACCGCGAGGATCACGCCGAACCATACGAGATCTATGCCGAGCTTGTCGGCGACCGGCGCGAGCAGCGGGATCAGGATGAAGGCGATCTCGAAGAAATCGAGGAAGAACGCAAGTACGAACACGAGCAGGTTGACGACCACGAGAAAACCCGTCGCCCCGCCGGGCAAGGTCGTGAGCAGCCGCTCGACCCACAGGTCGCCGTCCACGGCGCGGAAGGTGAGGCCGAACACGGTAGAGCCGACGAGTATGAAGATCACGAAAGCGGTGAGCTTCATCGTCGCTTCCATTGCCTCGTGGAGCTGCGCCATCGCGAGGCGGCGCTTGGCGATCGCCAGCAGCAGTGCGCCGCTCGCGCCCATCGCGCCGCCTTCGGTCGGCGTCGCGATCCCGAGGAATATCGTTCCCAGCACGAGAAAGATCAGTATCAGCGGCGGCAGCAGCGCCGTAACCACGCGCGCTGCGAGCGCGCCGCCTCTCAGCGTGCGCGCATGGGCAGGCAGCGCCGGTGCTGCGGCCGGGCGCGCCACCGACACGATGGCGACGTAAATCATGTACAGCGCGGCGAGCGTGAGGCCCGGAATCATCGCCCCGTGATACATGTCGCCCACCGACCGGCCGAGCTGGTCCGCGAGCACGATGAGCACCAGGCTGGGCGGAATGATCTGCGCCAGCGTGCCCGACGCGGCGATGACGCCGGCGGCAAGCCGCGGCGAGTACGAGTAGCGCAGCATGATGGGCAGCGAAATGAGGCCCATCGAAATGACGGATGCCGCAACCACGCCGGTCGTCGCCGCGAGCAGTGCGCCGACGAAGATCACGGCGTAAGCGATGCCGCCGCGGACGGTGCCGAAGAGCTGCCCTATCGTGTCGAGCAGATCCTCCGCCATGCCGCTGCGCTCCAGGATCAATCCCATGAACGTGAAGAACGGGATAGCGAGCAGCGTGTCGTTGCGCATGATGCCGAACACGCGTTCCGGCAGCGCCTGCAGCAGGTCCGGCGTCAGCAGACCGAGATGTATCCCGAGGATGGCGAAGAAGATGCCGTTCGCGCCGAGCGCAAACGCCACCGGATAACCGATCAGCAGCAGAACGATCAGCGCGCCGAACATGAGCGGCGCCATGAAGTCGTGCGCCATCAGTGGACTTCCGTCTCCGCGCCGGGCGCCGGCGGCAATATGCCGCGCAGGAACGCGATACGTTTGACGATCTCGGACAGACCCTGCAGCACCAGCAGCATGAACCCGAGCGGTATCAGCGCTTTCGCCGGCCACCGGATGAGACCGCCCGCGTCGCTCGACATCTCGCCGCCCAGATACGAATCGACGAACATCGGCCACGAGAAGTAGAGAATGAGCAGCGCCATGGGAAGCAGAAAGAGGAGTCCGCCCAGGATATCTATCCAGGCCCGGGCGCGCGGCGACAGGCGTGCCGACAGAAGATCGATGCGGACGTGGCCGTTGGCCTTCAGCGTGTAGCCTGCGCCCAGAAGAAAGATTGCGCCGAAGAGATACCACTGGAGCTCCAGCCATGCGTTGGAGCTCATGCTGAACGTGTAGCGCATGAGCGCGTTGATCGTGCTCACGAGCACCGCTGCCAGCACCAGCCAGTACACACCGCGCCCGACGTAATGGTTCACCGTATCGATGGCCTGTGAGGCGCGCAGCAGATATCGCATTATGACTATGGGTTTCAGGTGGCGTTAGGTATGGCGCGTAATCATACGTGCCGGGCGTGCGGCGGGCAAAATGGGCGCATGCTCCGTGCGGTCGGCTTTGCAGCGCACAACGCCGAAATAGCCGCATGTTAGAATCGAGCTTTCCCCCAAAGCCCGCCGTCGCAGAAACATGTACTCCAACACCCCTTTGCGCACCGCAGACCCCGAGTTGTGGCACGCCATCGAGCAGGAAAACCGCCGCCAGGAGCAGCATATCGAGCTCATCGCGTCGGAAAACTACGCGAGCCCGCGCGTGATGGAGGCGCAGGCGTGCTCGATGATGAACAAGTACGCGGAAGGCTATCCGGGCAAGCGCTACTACGCCGGCTGCGAGTTCGTCGATATCGCCGAGCAGCTTGCGATCGATCGCGCGAAGGAGCTTTTCAAGGCCGGCTACGCGAACGTGCAGCCGCATTCCGGCGCGCAGGCGAACCAGGCGGTGTACTTCGCCACGCTCAACCCCGGCGACACCATCCTCGGGATGGGCCTCGAGTCGGGCGGCCACCTGACGCACGGCATGCGGATCAACGTGAGCGGCCGATATTATGAGGCGGTGGCATACGGCCTCGATCCCAAGACCGAAGAGATCGATTACGCGGAAGTCGAAGAGCTCGCGCGCGTGCGCAAGCCGAAGATCATCGTTGCCGGCGCTTCGGCGTATTCGCTGGTGATCGACTGGAAGCGCTTCCGGCACATCGCCGACAAGGTGGGCGCGCTGTTGCTGGCCGACATCGCGCACTATGCCGGCCTCGTGGCCGCGGGCCTGTACCCGAGTCCGGTCGGCATCGCGGACTTCGTCACCAGCACGACGCAAAAGACGCTGCGCGGCCCCCGCGGCGGCCTGATTCTCGCGAACACGGAGCACGAGAAGATTCTGAACTCGGCGATTTTTCCCGGGACGCAGGGCGGCCCGCATATGCATACGATCGCTGCCAAGGCCGTCGCCTTCAAGGAGGCGATGAGCCGCGAGTTCCGCGATTACCAGGAGCAGGTGCTCGACAATGCGCGCGTGATGGCGAAAGTGCTGCAGGAGCGCGGCTATCGCATCGTGTCGGGACGCACCGACTGCCATCTTTTCCTCGTGGATCTGCGCGCGAAGGGGCTCACCGGCCGCGAAGCCGAAGCCATGCTCGGCGCAGTGGGTATCACGATCAACAAGAATGCCGTGCCGAACGACCCGCAGAAAGCAACGGTTACGAGCGGCATACGCATAGGTTCGCCGGCGATCACCACGCGCGGCCTCACTGAAATCGAAGCCGAGCAGCTTGCGACGATGATCGCCGACGTGCTCGATTCACGCGGCGGCGAGGCGGTATCGAAGCGCGTCGCCGGCGAGGTGGCGGCGCTGTGCGCGAAGTTTCCGGTGTACCGTTCGCGTGAGGAGTAAAGAGTGAGGAGTCAGGAGATGTGTGCTTCGCGCGGTTTACCCCTCACTCCTTACGCCTCGCTCCTCTCGCGGCACGCGCCATGAAGTGCCCGTTCTGCAAATCGCCCGACACGCAGGTGATCGATTCCCGCGTGAGCGACGACGGCGAAAGCATCCGTCGCCGCCGGCGGTGCGCGAACTGCAACAAGCGCTTCACCACGTACGAGACGGTGGAGCTGCGCATGCCGCAGGTGGTGAAGCAGGACGGCAGCCGCAGTGAATTTGATCTGCAGAAGCTGCGCACGGGATTCATGCGGGCCCTGCACAAGCGGCCCGTCCCGACCGCGCTCGTCGATGGCGCGATCGGCACCATCACGCAGGAAATCCTTGCGCTGGGCGCACGCGAGATCCCGTCCCGCCGCATCGGCGAAATGGTGATGCGCGAGCTCTACAAGCTGGACCAGGTGGCGTACATCCGCTTCGCATCCGTCTATCGCAGCTTCGAAGGGGTGGACGATTTCCAGGACGTGATCAAGGAAGTCCAGCGGCCGTCCAAGCCGCCGAAGAGCGAATCGTAACGGTCCGTCCGTCGGACGACTCCCGCAATTGCGCGAGCCTTTGCGCTCGCAGCGAGCAGGCGATCGAGCAGTGACGACCAACCCATAGCCAGCGACGTGGAGCTTCGTTGATCACCGATCACGACAAGAAATACATGACGCGTGCGCTCGCACTCGCTGCACGTGGTCTGTACACGACGATGCCGAATCCGCGCGTGGGCTGCGTGCTCGTCAAGGACGGCGTCGTGATCGGCGAGGGCTGGCATCAGCGCGCCGGCGAGCCGCATGCCGAAGTGCACGCGCTTGCGGTGGCAGGCCCAGGCGCCGAGGGCGCCACCGCATACGTCACGCTGGAGCCGTGCTCGCACCACGGCCGCACGCCGCCTTGCGCCAATGCGCTCGTCGCCGCGCGCGTGAGACGCGTCGTGTGCGCCATGGAGGATCCGAATCCGCTGGTTGCCGGCAGAGGCATCGCGGCGCTGCAGGCCGCGGGCATAGAGACCGAATCGGGCTTGCTGGAGGACGAGGCACGCGAGCTCAACATCGGCTTTGTGTCGCGCATGACGCGCGGCCGTCCCTGGGTGCGCATGAAAATCGCAGCAAGCCTAGACGGACGCACGGCGCTCGCGAACGGACGCAGCCAGTGGATTACCGGTGACGCGGCGCGGCGCGACGGGCACAGATGGCGCGCGCGCGCGTGCGCGATACTCACCGGCATAGGCACGGTGCGGGAGGACGATCCGCAGCTCACCGTGCGCGGCGTGCGCACGACACGTCAGCCGGTACGCATCGTCGTCGACGGCCGCCTCGAAACGCCGCCTGCGGCGCGGGTCGTCGCAGCGGGGACGGTGATCGTAACGGCTGTCGACGATGAAGCACGCGCGGCTGTCTTGCGGGAGCGCGGCGCCGAGGTGCTGCCGCTGCCGAACGCACAAATGAAAGTGGATTTGCAGGCGCTGCTCGATGAGCTGGGTCGTCGTGCGGTGAACGAAGTGCACGTCGAGGCAGGCCGCGGATTGAACGGCGCGATGCTGAATGCCGGCCTCGTTGACGAGCTGCTCCTCTATGTGGCGCCGATGGTGCTCGGCGACGCGGCGCAAGGGATGTTCGCGTTGCCGGTCCTCGAGGAGCTCCAGAGCGCGCGGCGCTTTCGCATGCACGACGTGAAGCGCATCGGCGGCGACGTGCGGCTCATCGCAAGGGCGGAGGTCTGATGTTTACGGGTATCGTGGCCGCTGTCGGCCGTATTGCCAACATGCAGCCGGTGGCCGGCGGGGCGCGAGTCGAAATCGAGGCAGGAACGCTCGGGCTCGACGACGTCGCGATAGGCGACAGCATTGCAGTGAACGGCGTCTGTCTTACCGTAGTCTCACGCAGCGGCAGCGGCTTTTGTGTGGACGTGTCCGGCGAGACGCTGTCGTGCACGGTGGGTTTCGCAGCCGGAGAGCGCGTCAATCTCGAGAAAGCGCTGCGGCTCGCGGATCGGCTCGGCGGTCACATCGTGAGCGGGCACGTCGATGGCGTCGGTACCGTGGACGAGATCGCGCCGGCGGGTGAAAGCCGGATCGTGACCATCTCAGTGCCGCCGGAGCTTGCGCGCTACGTCGCACGCAAAGGCTCGATTGCGGTCAACGGCGTGAGTCTCACGGTGAATGATGTGCAGGGCGAGCGGTTTTCGGTGAATCTCATTCCGCACACGCTGGTCGCCACGACGTTTCACGAGCTCAAGCCGGGCGCGCGCGTCAATCTCGAAGTGGACATGCTCGCCCGCTACCTCGAACGCATGCTCGAGCAGTCACGCGGCTCGTAACATCCGCGAACCGCGCACTCCGGGGCGCTATAATACCGCTCCTTTGCAGCACGGCCCCGATACACGTTTGCGCGGAGCGCTCTTTACCATGTCCGACACTGCGGTGAGTCCCATAGCCGACATCATTGCCGAGCTCAAGGCCGGGCGCATGGTCGTGCTCGTCGACGAAGAGGACCGCGAAAACGAAGGCGATCTGCTGATGGCGGCGGAATTCGTCACGCCGGATGCGATCAATTTCATGGCGCGCTACGGTCGCGGGCTCATCTGTCTCACGCTCACCGAGGAACGGTGCCGTCAGCTCAATCTTCCGCTGATGGTGAGCCAGAACCGCTCGCCGCTCGGCACCAATTTCACGGTGTCCATAGAAGCCGCCGAAGGCGTCACCACCGGTATTTCGGCCGCAGACCGGGCGCGCACGGTGCAGGCCGCGATACGCCCCGACGCGGGTCCGCGCGATATCGTGCAGCCCGGCCATATCTTTCCGCTGATGGCGCAGGACGGCGGGGTGCTCGTGCGCGCCGGACACACCGAGGCGGGCTGCGATCTCGCGCGGCTTGCGGGCCTCATGCCCGCCGCGGTCATTTGCGAAATCCTGAAGGACGACGGCGAGATGGCGCGGCTGCCGGATCTCGTACCGTTTGCCCGCAAGCACAATCTCAAGATCGGCACGATCGCCGATCTCATACACCAT
>JBLNBW010000110.1:0-20839 GCA_050260255.1 Rhodospirillaceae bacterium
GCGGCGGGCCGGCTCTCGGCGAAGGGGTTGGTGCGGGGGCGGAGACGGCACGCGGCCGCCCGGATGGGAGCACCAACATATGACGGGCCTTGGACAACTCGCGGTAGCTGCCGCGCTCGCAATGGCATTGCCGGTCGCTGCCCAAACCTATCCGACGAAACCGATACGGATACTGGTTCCGTTTGCGCCGGGCGGCGTCGGCGATCTCACCGCGCGCGCCGTGACGCAGAAGATGAGCGCATCGCTGGGCCAGCAGATCATTGTGGACAATCGGCCCAGTGCCGGCGGCATCGTGGCCTCCGAGATCGTCGCCAAAGCGGAGCCCGACGGCTACACGATACTGCTGCTCAACAATCTTCATGCAGTAAGCCCGTCGTTGTTCAGGTCGCTGCCTTACGATCCGCTGAAGGATTTCGCGCCGGTCTCCACGCTCGGCGCATTCAGCCTCGTCATCATGGTGAGCCCCGATTCGCCGGTGAGATCGTTGAAGGAACTCATCGCCGCGGCCAAGGCCAACCCGGGTAAGCTCAACATCGGCACGATCAACATCGGCGCCACCCAGCATCTTGCCGCGGAGCTGTTCAAGTCGATGGCGGGCATCAGCGTGGTGACCGTGCCGTTCAACAGCACCGCGGCCGTCGTCACGGCGCTGCGCGGCAACAACGTTCAGGCGGCGGTCGAGGTGCTTGCTCCGGTCATCGGGCAGGTCAAGGCAGGCAGCTTGCGTGCGATCGCGGTCACTGCGCCGGCGCGGTTTTCCGGGCTGCCCGACGTGCCGACCGTCATGGAGAGCGGCGTGTCCGACTATCAGGTGATCGCGTGGAACGGCATCGGCGTTCCCGCCAGGACGCCGCGCACGATTATCGACCGGCTGAACCGGGCGGTGCATGAAGCGCTCGCATCGCCGGACATCAAGCAGCGCTTCCAGGAGCTCGGCGTGGAGCCGCGACCCAGCACGCCGGAAACATTCCGCGAATTTCTCGCCGCCGAAATAGCGAAGTGGCACGCAGTGACCGAAAAAGCGAGGATACCGAAGCAATGACTGCACCGAAGACCATACTCGCCCCCGATCCCGACCCTATAAAGCCGCGCTACACTCCGCCGCCGGGCGCGTGCGACGGCCACTGTCACATCTTCGGGCCCGGCGACCGCTTCCCTTATGCGCCCAATCGGACGTACACGCCGCCCGATGCAGGCAAGGAAAGGCTCGCGGCGCTGCACCGGCATCTGGGGCTTCAGCGCGCGATTCTCGTGCAGGCGAGCTGCCACGGCACGGACAACAGCGCCATGCTGGACGCCATGGTTTGGTCGCAAGGTGCGTGGCGCGGCGTGGCGATGGTGGATCGCAGCGTGACGGAAAAGCAGCTCCAGGCGCTGCACGAGGGCGGCGTACGCGGTGTGCGCTTCAATTTCGTCGCGCATCTCGGCGGCGCACCCGATCTCAAGGCGGTCGACGAGGTGCTCGCGCGCATCGCGGAGTTGGGGTGGCACGTGAAGCTGCATCTCGATGCGCAGGACATCGACAAGTACCGCGCATATCTGCTCGGCCTGCGCGTGCCGTTCATCATCGACCACATGGGGCGGGTGGAGGCGCGCCACGGCCTCGAGCAGCAGCCGTTCCGCCGTCTTCTCGATCTCATGAAACACGAGCTCGCGTGGGTCAAGGTAAGCGGCGGAGATCGCGTGTCCTCGGTCGGCAGGCCATATACGGACTCCATTCCCTATGCACAGGCCCTGATCGAGACGGCGCCGGATCGCGTGCTGTGGGGCACGGACTTCCCGCATCCGAACGTGAAGATGATGCCGAACGACGGCGAGCTCGTCGATCTCTTCGCTGCGATGTGCCCCGACGAAGCGCTACGTCGCAAGATACTGGTGACGAATCCCAATCAGCTCTACTGGCCGGAGCTCGTCTAGAAACACGTCTTGAAAAACGAACTACAGCTGCAACCGCTGACGAACGCGGATGAGCTCAGATAGAGCGGCGAGAGCGCCATGAGATCGGCGTCTATCGACGGTTACGGGGATTTGAGACGACTTGTAGCCAGCGCTCCCGTCAGGCCGGTGACGGCGTGATCCTGCCCTGAACGTCGCCGAAGTATTCGCCGGTCTTCGCGCCATCCACCGTGCCGGTATTGAGCCAGCTCTGCGTTGCCCGATAGAGAAGATGTCGACCGCGTTCGAAACTGATGAAGTGTGACGCGTAGGCGACCTTGATGAAGAGGCGATGGTCCACGCGCAGGCCCTTCCACGTCTCGATGCGCCGTTTGTAGTTGTCATGCTCGCCGAGAACGACCAGGGTAGGCGCCTTGATGCGGGCGAGGTTCGCACGCCAGCCGAAATTCATGCGATTCGGTGCGCGGATGATGCCTTCGCCGTTCGGCCCCCAGGTCGCACCCACCTCGTCCACCTTCATGATGGCCTTCCAGTACTCGTCGCACACGCGAGGGTCCTCGAGCTGGCCTTCGCCGTGCACGTGATCCTGCCAGCGGTTGTGCAGCAGGAATTCACGAGTCTGCAGCAGTGTTGGCGCCCCGGGCTCCGGCATCTCGACCGGCGGATCGTCACTCTCGAACCATGGCGCCGGACCGAACAGCACGAGCTTGTCCACCTCCCCGGGATGTAACGCCGCGAAACCGCCGGCGCGCGGTGCGCCGGTGGACCATCCGACGAGGCTCACCTTCTCCACGCCGCGCAGCTTGCGAATATGCGCGACGACGGTCTCCAGCTCGTCCCATTCGGTGCGGCTCGACACGAGCTTGTAGGGATATCGCGGCGGCGAGAGATCTTTCAGAACGTGCGGCACGAGCAGCGGCTTGAATTCCGCATCGACGTTGCACGGATCGTCCATCAACGGGCGAGGCGATGGTCCATAGCCGGTGAACGACATGGTGAAAACATCGAACCCCGCGCGCGCAAGCTGAGCCATGAAGCTGTAGTCGCGATACGCAAGATCATACGCAACGATCGAAGGTCCGAATCCGCCGTGGACCATCAGCACGACGTGCGGCTTGTCTTTCTTCGCCAGTGTCGAGGCCAGCACCTTTTCACGCACGAACAAGCCGACAGTCTGCCCTTTGTTGGCGGGCACGGTCGAAATATGAGTGACGAAGCTGTCGATGCTGATCAACTCGTCGTTGGCGGCTCTGCTCTCAGTGCTCATGGCTCTCCTTGTGGCGGCGGTACGTGGCCGTTCAGTCCGCGCGCACGCCCGATTCCTTGATGATTCTGGCGAAGCGCGCACGATCCTCGCGCATACGTTTCGCGAACTCGGTCGGCGACATGCTGGTCGGCGATGTCGACTGCGTTGCAAGCTGCGCGTTGAGCTCGGGCGACTTTGCCGCCTTCACGATTTCTTCATTGAGTCGGCGTATGACGGCCGCGGGCGTGCCGGCGGGTACGACTATCCCGTTCCATAGGCCCATCTGCACATCGGGACCGCCGGATTCCTTCAACGACGGGACGCCGGCGAAGGCGTCCAAGCGCTCGCCCGTGATGGCGAGCGCGCGCAACTTGCCGGTCTTCAGATGACCGGCGACTGTGCCGACGCCGCTGAAGGCCGTGTTCACCTGTCCGGCGAGGAGGTCGACCGTTGCCGGTGCCGCACCCTTGTACGGGACGTGCACGGCCCACACGCCGGCTTGCTTGAAAAAGACGAAGCCCGCGAGGTGCTGGACGCTGCCGCCGCCGACCGATGCGTAGGAAATGCGATCGGGGTTCGCCTTTCCGTACGCGATGAGCTCCTTGACGGATTGAACGGGCAAAGAAGGATGGACGACCAGTAGCAGAGGATTCAGCGTCGTCATCGACACGGGCGCGTAATCGCGCTCCACGTCGTAGGGCAGCTTGGCGTACATGAACGGCATGATGCACATGGTGCCGATCGTCGCCTGTATGAGCGTGTAGCCGTCGGGGGCAGCCTTCGCCACCGATTCCATGGCGATGATGCCGCCGGCGCCGCCGCGATTGTCTACGACGACCTGCTGGCCCAGCGTGGCCGTCAGGCGCTGAGCGTAAGCACGCGCCACGAAATCCGCCCCCGCGCCTGGAGGCACCGGCACGATGAGACGGATCGGCTTGTTGGGAAAGGACTCCGCTGCCGAAGGGCCGGCGAGAAAGAACCAGAACAGTGCCATCGCGCCGCAACGCAGCGCCGCCTTCTCCATCGCGCTCATGGCTCACCTCGATTCGCTGTGCGGGCATTGTAAACGAGCAATCCGGGTCGGCAACGCACAGTCCGCATGGTGCATGTTCCTGCACCCGCATGCGGTCGCACTATGCCGCAAGAGCAGCAGCTTTTTTGGTTACTACCGCAGCTCTAGCCGGATGCGCGCTCCGGCTCGCTCTGCACCGGGTCGCCGAGCGCATCTTCGACGTATGCCTCCTGCACGAACACGAGCGCGCACGCGGTGAGCGGTGTGGCGAAGATGATGCCCAGAACACCGAACAGGCTTCCCGTAATGATCTGCGCACCCAGCGTGAGCGCAGGCGGCAAATCCACGCTGCGCTGATACACGAGCGGCGCGAGCAGGTAGCCCTCCGTGCTTTGCACGGCCCAATAGAAGAGCGCGGTGTACACCACTTCGCTGGTCCCGATGGAGGAGGCGATGAGGAGCGCCGGCACGGCCGAGAGTATCGGCCCCAGGTACGGTATGAACTCGAGGAAGAACGCGACGATCCCGAGCGCAAGCGCCATGGGAATGCCGAGCAGCCACAGACCGACCGCTGTCATCGTCCCTATGATGAACATGTTGAACACCGTGCCGAGCAGCCAGCCGCGCAGCACTATGCCCATCTTGTCCATGATGTCGCCGGCCCGCTCGCGCTGCGCGACAGGAAAAAGCCGCAGCACTCCGCGCTTGTAGAGCTGCGGATTCACGGCGACGTACAGGCCGAGAAACACGCTCACGATGAGTATGGACAGTGCGCTCGCGATGTTGCCCGTGATCCGCGCAACGATATTCGCACTGCCTTTGGGCAGCCCTCCGTCGGCGATCTGCTCGAGCGCCACGCGCCCCCACCCGTATTGCGCGATGAACTCCTCGACGCGCTTCCATGCTTCCACCAGGCCTGCGCCGAGTTGCTCGAATTGCCCGGCCGCCTGCGACGCCACGAACCATGAGAAGCCTCCGATTCCGATGAGCAGCGTAGCAACGACGGTCCAGAGCGCGATGCCGCAGGGTATCTTCGTATAGCGATGAACGAGATCGGTCAGTGCACGCAGCAGGACGGCGAGCAGCACGCCGGCGAAGATCACCATGAGCGGGCGCGCCACGAAGAACACGAGCACCACGAGCGACACGACGATCGCTGCGATGCCTGCCGCGATCACCATCTTGCGGGCGAACTGACCGTGCATCAGTGTCTTACCGTCTATCGGCATGCCGCTTCCGTACGTCGCCGTGCCACCCGGGCCGGTATGGCGCAACGGGCATGCGCAGCAACTCGCATGCCGGGCATGCTGCGATGTGTGAATGACGCACGCATGTCGCCATGCCTCGTGATGCTAGAATTTCCCTGCAGCGCGCAAGGACGGGAACGTCGGGTGCTGCGCGATTTCCAATGCACCGGGCAGCTTTCCGCCTGTCATCCGTGCGGCTGCTCGTTCGTTCAACGTACAAGCCGCATTTTCGGGAGGAGTCGGGTCGACAATGCTAACGAGCACGAGACGCAACATCGCCGCGGGCCTCATCATCGTGGCCGTGCTCGTCGCCATCTACGCGCTTGCGGGCTTTTTTCTCGCGCCTTATCTGGTGCAGCGCGAGCTGGAGCGCTACGCACAGAACATCGACCGTCAGGCAAGCGCCGCCGAGCTGCGCATCAATCCGTTCACCTACACCCTCGAAGCGACATCGATCACGCTGAAGGAGCGCGACGGCCGGCCTATAGGCAGCATCGAAAGGCTTTACGCAGACTTCGATTTCGTCAGCCTGGTGCGCCGGCCGTTGAGCTTCAGCGAGATTACGGTGGAAGGTGCGGACATTGCCGTCGAGATAGACCGCGATGGCAAGCTCAATCTCGCGCACCTTGCGCCGCGCAGCGAGGGGCAAGGACAGGCGGAGATCAAGCAGGCGCCGCGCGAGATCGCGATCCGCGATCTCAAGATCGATCGTGCGACCGTACGGTATGCGGATCATACCCACCTCCAGCCGGTGACTGCGGTGGTCGGTCCCCTGACGTTCCATGCCACGGACGTAAGCACGGTCGGCGGCAGCGGAGCGTACACGCTGCAGTCGGCATTGCCGGAAGGCGCCTCGGTGAGCGGCAAAGGCACGCTCTCGCTGCAGCCTTTCGCTTCGGCGGGCGACGTGCGCCTCGCCGAGCTGAAGCTCGCCAGCGTATGGCCTTTTCTGCGCGAGCGTCTGCGCCTGGAGCAGCCGCGCGGCAGTGCGACGCTGCAAGCCGCGTATCGCTATGAATCGAAGCAGAACGCATCCACGCTTGAAGTGAGCGGCGCGGACTTGACGTTGAAAGGCGTTCGTCTCGCCTTACCGGGCGCCGAACAGCCGCTGCTCGAGCTCGCCAGCGGCCACGCGCGACAGGCGCGCTACGACAGCGCGACAAATACCTTCACCATTCCGAGCCTGGAGTTGGCCAACGGCCGCTATACCGCCCTGCTCGATGCCGACGGGCGTTTCAATTGGGCGCAGCTCGCCGTGCCGAGCAAGGAGAAGAAGCCGGCAGGCCGCTGGAGCGTGCGCATGGACGCGATCAAGCTCGCCGACATCGCGGTGCGCTACGAAGACCACACGCGGCGCACGCCGCTCCGCTTCGACATTGCGAAAGGCAATGCCGGACTCAAGCTCGGCATCGCGTCGAATAATGAAGCCACACGCACGACCGCCGAAAACATACGGCTCGATCTATCGGGACTCGCGCTCAATCAGGCAGGCGCCCGCGATGCCCTCATCAAACTCGATACCGCGACTATCGAGGGCGGCCGCATCGACACGCAGGAACGCATCATCGCCGTGGGCAACGCCACGCTAGCGGGCGGCGGCGCGTCGTTGCTTCGCGACGCACAGGGCAACATGTCCCTCGCACAGGCGTTCCAGGCTGCCAGGCCCCCGGAGCCCTCGTCCGGGCCGGCGTGGCGCTACCGCATCTCGGCTGCGACATTGCAGAACGCCCAGCTCGCGGTAGGCGACGCGAGCTTCCAGCCGGCCTTGCGCTATGACCTCGATGTATCCCGGCTTTCGGTGAAATCCGTGGATGCGGACAGCGACTCGCCGATAGTGTTCGAGACGGCGATGAACGCGGCCCAGGGCGGCGCACTCACGGGCAGCGGTACCGCCTCGCAGGACTTCAAGCGCGCGAGCGCCAAGATAGAACTCGCAGCAGTCAGTGTCGCGCCGGTCCAGGGTCTGCTTTCGAAATACGCGACACTTACTCTGCGCTCGGGCAATGCTTCGGGGACCGCGACCGTCGACTACGCACAGGGCGGCAAGCCCCTGTTGCGGGTCGCGGGGAACGCGAAGGTCGCCGACTTGGCGATCGACGACGCACGAACGAAGCAGCGCTTCATGACCTGGAAAGCGCTGGCTGCCGAGAATCTCGCGCTCACCCTCTCGCCGGACCGTCTCGATATCAAGGAGCTCGTGCTCGATCAGCCCGAGACGGCGATACTCATTTCGAAGGACCGCAAGGTAAATCTCGCGCAGGTCGTAAAAACCCAAGGGGAGCCGCCTCGCGACACCGAAGTCAAAGCGAAGGAAGATGCTGCGCGCGGGGAACCGGCCGCGTTTCCCGTGCGGGTGGGGCGCCTGCGATTGCAGAACGGCACGCTCGACTTCGCCGACGCAAGCCTCGTGCTGCCCTTTTCCACACGCGTCGTCCGGTTGAACGGCACGGTCGTCGGACTCGCCAACGATCCGGAAAGCCGCGCGGAGCTCAAGCTCGGCGGTCGCATAGAACCTTCCGGTTACGCCAGCGCCGAAGGCGGCGTGAACATGCGCCATCCGACCGACTTCATGGACATCAATGTGAAGTTCCAGAACGTCGAGCTCTCGCCGCTCTCGCCTTATACCGCGACATTCGCCGGCCGCAAGATCGACAGCGGGCGCGTGTGGCTGGACCTCGACTACAAGATCGTCGACAGGCAGTTGTCCGGCGCAAACAAGATCCTTCTCGACAACCCGGTGCTCGGCGAGCGTGTGGAGGCGCCGAACGCCATGGATCTGCCTCTCGATCTCGCGATCGCGCTGCTCAAGGACTCGCAAGGGCGCATCAATATGACGGTGCCGGTCAGCGGCAACGTCGACCACCCGGCATTCAGCTACGGGTCGCTGATCCGCGACGCCATCGCAAGCGCCATCGGGCGCATCGTGACTGCGCCGTTTCGCGCGCTCGCCTCGCTGTTCGGCGGCAGCAGCGGCGAAGAGCTGAGCAAGGTACGCTTCGCCGCAGGCAGCGCGCGCCTGTACCCCCCGCAGCGCGAGGCTCTTCAAAAAGTCGCCAAAGGGCTGCAGGAACGCCCGCAGCTCAAAGTCGTCGTGCATGCTCCGTACGATCCCAAGCGCGACGCCGAGCGGCTGCAGCGCGACCCGGCACGGCGGCAGCTCGCACAGGCAATGGGACAGAAAGTGGCGGCCGGTGAAGACCCAGGCCCGATCCCGTACAGCGACCCGGAAACGCAGCGCGCCATCGAGCAAGTCTTCGTCGCGCGCGTCGGGCGTGAGCAGCTGCGCGCATTCAATACGCAATACGCCAAGGATCACGGCAAGGAGGTCTCTTCGCTCAACCCGGACGAGCGCCGGGCATACTACGAAGAGATGTTCAACCGGGTGGTGGCAAGCTATGACATCGCCGAAGCCGCGCTTCGGCAACTCGCCAGCGAGCGCGCCCAGGCGATAACCACGGAGCTCGCCAACGCCGGCGTCGACCGCGGTCGTATCGAGATCGGCGAGCCGCGAACGGTCACGGACAGCACCGAGCCGTCCGTCGACGCCGAGCTCCAGCTCGCAGTACGGTAATCACATCCATTGAAACGCTGGGGCGGGAAGATCGCCAGGCAGGATCTGCTGTACCGCCGGCGCAGCTTTCCGTCGTGTTATTGATGCGTTCGCGGTGATCCCCGTACCGATTCACGACATCGACGCCATGCGATAGCGCTTGACCGCCTCCTCGTCCCAGGCAAGGCCGGTCCCGGGCGTGTCGCGGATGACCGCACAGCCGTCCACGATGTCCAGCGGCTCCTGCAGCACCGGTCCTGCCCAATCGACGTATTCCAGCCAGTGCCGCGTCGCCGTCGCCGCGAGCAGATGCGCGCTCACCTCGGGAAAAAGATGGGACGACATCTCGATACCCACTGCCGCAGCGAGTCCTGCCGCATGCTGCCATCCGGTCACACCGCCGATGCGCATCACGTCGGGCATCACGTAGTCGCACGCGTGCGCAGCAAGCGCTACAGCCATCGCCTGCGGACCTGAGAAGTTTTCGCCGATCTGTATCGGTGTGGCGACGTCGCGCGCAACCGCCGCGCAGCCGGCGTAGTCGTCGTGGCGCAGCGGCTCCTCGATCCAGTACACGCCTTCGCCGTCGAGCATGCTCGCCCGCCGTATGGCGTCGGCGACCGTGAGCGCCTGGTTGTAATCGACCATGAGCGCGATCTCGGCCGGAAGGCGCGTGCGCACGGCGCGCGCGACTGCGAGATCTTCCGCCGCGGTGGGGTAGCCCAGCCGCAATTTCACACCGCGAAAACCACCCTCGAGCAACGCCATCGCTTCATCGGCCGCGGGGTCGGCGCCGATCAAGCCAAGCCCATTGCTGTTGTATGCCGGTACGGCACGCGGCGCTCCGCCCAGGAACACGCACAGCGGCACGCCGGCAGCGATGGCGAGCGCATCCCAGCACGCGACGTCCAGCGCCGCGAGGGCCATGCGCACTATCCCTTCGACGCCGATGAGGGTGTAGCGCTTCGCGAGCTTCGCTGCGAGCTCGACCGGCGCGACGGGATCGCCTTGCACGCCGGCCAGTACTTCCTGCAACACGCACGCAATGGCCGGCGCAGCGGACGGCACGTAGCAGAAGAGGTACGAGCGGCCCGTCACACCCTCCTCGGTCTCGAGATCGACGAGCAGCAGCGGCGCGGCGCGGACGATCGCTGCGCTGGTTCCCAGCGGACGCGCCATCGGCACTTCCACGCCGACGGCACGTAACGCCCGTATGGTTAGTTTAGGCAGCGTCATGGCGCTCTGCGTCCTTGCGCATGCGGCGCGAGAACCGCACGCACCGCGCGATTCGCCGGCGTGGCCACGCCCACCGCTTCGCCGAGAGTCACCACACCGCCGGCAAGCCACCCTACCTCCAGCGGATTGCCGCGCTCGAGATCGTGATGCATGGACGAGGTCATTTCCGCCGGCAGGCCGTCGCAGAATGCGAGACGCGTGTGCGCGTAATCCTCGGGCAGCGCCACACCGTGCGCACGCCCCACGGCGACGGCTTCCTGGATGATGTCGAACAGAAATGCACGCGAGTGCGCGTTTTCGCGTATCCGCCCTATCGGCAGCCGCACCGTCGCCGTCGTCCCGGACAGGCCGACCAGGAAAACGAACTTTTCCCAGATCGCGCGGCGGATATCCTCCGGCATCTCGGCGTTGATGCCGGCATTCCTGCATGCGTCGAACAGCGTCTCGGCGCGCGCCGAGCGTGAGCCGTCGTACTCGCCGAACAGCAGCCGCTGCATGGTGCCGGTATGCTTGATCACCCCCGGGCGCTCTATCGCCGTTGCGATATACGCGACGCCACCCATCACCGCCTTGTCGCCGAACTCGCGCCGCAGGATGTCGTCCTTCTGCACGCCGTTCTGGAACGACACGATGCCGGTGTGAGCGCCGAACAGCGGCCTGATCGAACGTGCGGCAGCTTCCGTATCGGCAAGCTTCACACAAAACATGACGAGATCAACCGGGCCCACCGTCGCCGGATCATCGGTTACGTTCACGTGAGGCACGTGGATCTCGCCCGACTGGCTTTCGATCTTGAGGCCGTGATCGCGCATCGCGGCGAGGTGTGAACCGCGCGCAATGAACGTTACGTCGTATCCCGCTTTCGCGAGCCGCCCGCCGAAGTAGCCGCCGACCCCGCCCGAACCCATCACCGCAATCTTCATGTCGCCCTTCCCTCTCGTCGATGTCCGGGAGCACGCCGGAGCATTGCTGTCTAATATAGCGCACGTCCTGCGTGCTCGCTGCACGCTGTTATACAATCGATGCTCGATCCGCAGTCAGTTGCAATGGAGGGGAAGCGCTCATGCCGATAGGCCGGCTCGATCACTATTCGATACGCACGCTCGACATCGAGCGCTCGCGCAAGTTCTACACCGAGGTCATGGGGTTCCAGGTGGGCTTCCGACCGCCTTTCAAGTTTCCCGGGCTGTGGCTCTACAACGGCGCTTCGTATCCCGAGACCACCGGCGTCGTCCACATCATCGGCGTCGATCTCAATGACCCGGCCGGCCTCAAGGAATATCTCGGCGATCGCGATCTCGAGTCGCTCAAGGGAACCGGCACGGTCGATCACATGGCGTTCGCCGCAACCGGTCTTGCCGACATGCGCAAGCGGCTCACGGAGCACAACATCCCGTTTCGCGAGCGCACCGTTCCCAGCCTCAAGCTCCACCAGGTGTTTTTTGAAGACCCGAGCGACGTCACGATAGAGCTCAACTACCCGGCAGCCGAAGCGCAGCAGGCTGCGTAAACGAACGCGATGGAGCGCCGGCAGCCGCGCGCCCTCGTCATCGGCGGATCGCTGGGCGGACTCTTCGCCTCGAACCTGCTCTACCGCGGCGGCTGGGATGTGGAGGTTTACGAGCAATCGCCCGTCGAGCTCGCCGGCCGGGGCGCAGGCATCATCCCTCACCCGGAGCTGTTTCGCGCGATCGAGCGCATCGGCATAGCGATCGACGAGAGCTTCGGTGTCGACATACCGCTGCGGGCCACGTTCGATCGCAGCGGCGATGTCGTCGGCACGCTCGCCGTGCCGCAGAAGCTCACGACCTGGGGCCGACTCTATCAATTGCTGAAGCAGGCGTTCCCGGCAAACCGTTACCATTTCGGCCGCTCGCTGCAGCGCGTCGATATCGCGCCTCACGGTGTCACCGCCACGTTCACCGATTCGAGCACGGCACGCGGGGATCTGCTCGTTGCCGCCGACGGCATCAGATCGACAGTGCGCGCGCAACTGCTTCCGGAAGCCAAGCCGCACTATGTCGGCTATGTCGGCTGGCGCGGACTCGCAGAAGAAAGCGCGCTGCCGCCTGACGTTCACCGGGCGCTTTTCCCGCTTTTCACATTCTGTCTGCCGGAGCGCGAGCAGATGCTCGGTTATCCGGTCGCCGGACATACCAATTCGACACGGCCCGGCGAGCGCTGCTACAACTTCGTGTGGTACCGCCCGGCCGATGAGGCGACGACCTTGCGCGATCTGTGCACCGATAGTGCGGGACACTGCCACGGCAGCTCGATACCGCCGCCGTTGATACGCGACGACGTGCGCGACGCGATGCTGAAAGCCGCGCGGGAACGGCTGTCGCCTCAATTCGTGGAGGTCGTGCACCGCGCGCGCCAGCCCTTTTTCCAGCCGATCTACGACGTCGAGTCGGCGCACATGGCGTTCGATCGCATCGCCCTTCTTGGCGATGCAGCGTTCGTCGCGCGGCCGCATTGCGGCATGGGCGTCACGAAGGGCGCAGGCGATGCGATGGCGCTCGTCGACTGTCTCGAGGGCGCCGGAAACGATGTGCCGGCCGCGCTGGCGGCTTATGAAGCGCGGCGATGCCGCTTCGGGGCGGCGGTCGTGGCGCATGGACGAGAGCTCGGCGCGTATCTGGAGGGCAGCACCAGCGAAGAAGCGCTGCGGCACCACACGTCGGAAGCGGTCATGCGCGAAATTGCCGTGGATCGCCCCTACTAGCGCGCCGCTTCAACGAGAGTAACCACGGATTCTTCTCACCGATCGCTGAGCCTCGACGCGATCCAGTCTGCAATGTAGTCGATGCCCAGTTGCCGGTTGTCGGCCTGCGCGTGATACGAGCCGCCCTCCTCGGCAGTGAAGATCTTAAGGGTCTTCTGCTTCGCGCCTATTGCTTCGTAAAGCTTGTGCGCCGATGCGACGGGCACGATCCTGTCGTTCTCGCCGTGCACGACGAGAAACGGGCATTCTATCCGGGGTGCGACATCGACGAGCGAAAAGCGCTTCGCCTTCTCGAGCGCTGTATCGGCATCATCGAGATGTCCCATGATCCAGCGGAAATGGAACGTCGATTGCGCCACCGACTTGGGATCGGCGCCCTGCTTGCGCTTCACCTCCGCCTGGAAGCCGTGCAAGTCCCAATGCAGCGCGCTCATCGCCACACCGGCGGCATAGCGCTCGTCAATCGCCGCAATGCGCGCGGCGTAGTAACCGCCGAAGCTGTAGCCCATCACCACGACACGCCGGGGATCGACGTCTGCGCGAGACGCGACGTAATCGTATGCCGCCGCGCCCGGTACTTCGTAATCGTGACGCGCGTACAGCTCCCGCAGGCGGAGCGACTCGCCCTGCCCGGGGCCGTCGATCGCGAGGGTGTTCCATCCGCGCTTCGAGAACTCGAGCCCCGCGAAGAGAACGCTCATCTCCTTGCAGTTGTCCATGCCGTCGAAGACGACGACGGTAGGCGCAGGACCCTCGACGTGTTGCGCGCGAAGAAAGAGCGCAGGCAGCGTCGTTTCCTCGTACGGTACCTCGACGCGTTGCATCTCGGGATAGCAGCGCAGCAAGCCCGCCTGCTGGCATTCGATGGCCTTGCGTCCGATCTCCCGCTTCTGGGGACCCGGGTACACGAAGCGCTCGCCGGTGAAGTAATACATGCCGCTGCGCAAATAACAATGGCCCGCGGTCATCTCCCGTCTTTCAGCCGCCGCCTGCCGGGCAATCGCTTCCAGGCGCTCACCCATGCGGCACCATTCCTCACGCCAGGCATCCGGCTCTTGTTCACGCGATCGCAGGCGCTCGCAGACCCGATCGATCTCCGCCATCGCAACCGCGCCGTAGGGAGCCATGCCTTTCGTCACCATGGCCGCGTTCGACCATGCGAAGTTGCCGGGGAACTCTTCTATCCAGGACATCGTCTTCCTTTGGCGCCGTGCAATGCGCGCAAGTATGCCTCACCGGGATCGGATGGCACAGCGCGCGACCTTGCGACACAATACCCGCGCATGCCTTCCACGCAGAAATCACTTACGGACGATGCCGCAGCGGTAGCGACGATCAAGCGCCACCAGGCGCAGCTCGCACGCTGCGTGCGCTGCCCGCTGATGAAAAGCACGCCGGTGATCGGCTATCCGGTCGTATCGAAAGTAATGCTCGTGGGACAGGCGCCCGGTGCGAAAGAGGCGCAGGTGCATCGGCCGTTCGCATGGACCGCGGGCAAGACGCTGTTCAAGTGGTTCGAGCGGGCGGGCATGCCGGGTGAGGAAGCGTTTCGCCGCAAGGTTTACATGGCCGCGGTCTGCCGCTGCTTCCCCGGCAAGAACCCCAGGGGTGGCGACCGGGTGCCCTCGCGCGAAGAAATCGAGAACTGTTCGAGCTGGCTCGATGCGGAACTTCGGATGCTCGGACCGGAGCTCGTCATTGCCGCCGGCAAGCTCGCGATCCGCGAATTCCTCCCCGGCGACAAGCTGGACGAGCTGGTCGGCACGCTGCATCGCGCCCGCCGCGCCGGCATCGAGTTCGACGTGCTGCCGCTGCCGCATCCTTCCGGCGCGTCGACGTGGATACACATGGCGCCGGGCAAGACCTTGCTGCCACGCGCGCTGGATCTGCTCGCGCGTCATCCTGCCTGGCGTAAATTGCTCACGGCAAAAACGTGAAGGGCGAATGGTGTAGCGAACGGCCTTGTCGGGCCGAGACCACCGATATGTACGGGCCAACGCCTCGGAGGCCGCGCAGCCGATTTACACGATTGAGTCGAAAAACTCGGACGTTCTTATCTTGTTAATCGTGTCTTCGAATCACCATTCACGCTTCACGGCTCAGTGCTTCGAGCGAACGACGTAATCCGCCTTGTCCTCGCCGTAGCGCCGCTTGATGTCTTCCTCGAGCATGTACTTCGACTCGAGCCTGTTGATGTGGTCGTAGCCCATCAGGTCCGTGATCTCCTCTATGCTCGCGAGCAGGTCGGGACGATCGTGCAGCGTGCCGGTGTTGATACTGTCCATCATGAGCTCCAGCGCCTTCTTCATCGCAGCGATTGCAGCGGCAGGCAGCATGCGCGCAAGGCTCACGCGGCGCACGCCGAGCTCCGCGAGCCGCTTCACAGTGATGAGCGGCGTGGTGGGACGATTGCGTATGCCGAAGCCCATGTTGACGCTCACGTATGCCGGCGCCACCGCATCGACGAACTGCTTGATCTGCTCCTCCGACCGGATGGCGTCCGCGTACACCATGTCCGCACCGGCCGCGACATAGAGCTTCGCGCGCTTGATGGCGCCTTCTATGCCTTCGACGGCAATCGCGTCGGTGCGCGCGTTGATGATGAAGTCCTTGTCCTTCTTCGCATCGCACGCGGCCTCGATCTTCTTGGCCATCTCGCGGGCATCTATGAGCTCCTTGCCGCGCATGTGGCCGCAGCGCTTCGGGCTCACCTGGTCTTCGATGTTGATGCCCACCACACCGGCGTCTTCGAAATACTGGACGGTGTGGTAAACGGTGACGGCGTTGCCGTAGCCCGTATCGGCGTCCGCCATCACGGGTATCGTCAGGCTCTGAGCGAGCGCCCGGCATGCGTCCGCATTCTCCATCAGCTGCATGATGCCGACATCGGGTTGCGACAGGCGTGAATTGGCGAGGCCTGCGCCGGTGGTCGACGCAGCCTTGAATCCCATCTTTTCCGCAAGACGCGCGCTGTAGCCATCGTAAATGCCGGGAGAGACGACGATGCCTTCCTGGAGGAGCTCGCGCATGCGGCGCGCTTTGGTTTTTTCCATGTGACTTTCCTAAGTTTTAAACCCGTGAATGGTGAGCGGTTGTGCGCAATTTCGTTGCGCGCTGGCCCTCACTCCTCACACCTGACACCTGACCGCGAATGCGGCTAGGCGACGCGCACGGCGATCTTGCCGAGCGCCGCGTTGGATTCCATGTGCTTCTGCGCAACCGGCAGCTCGCCCAAATCGAATGTGCGGTCTACGAGCGGAGTTACGCGCCCGTCGGCGAACGCGGGCAGAAAATCGCGCACGAAGCCGCGTACCGTCATGGCGCGCAGCTCCGGCGTCGCGAACTTGTTCGATACCCCGTATATCTGCAGGCGCCGCGCGTGAATCGCGTCGAGATCTATGTTGCTTCCCGTGACGCCGTCAACGTAGCCGACGATGCCGACACGGCCGAGATAAGCGAGCGACCGGACGATCTCCGGGAACACGCTGCCGCCGACGGTGTTCACAGCGAGATTCGCGCCGGCATTGCCGGTCGCCTCCTTCACTTTGTCGGCGAACTGCGTGCGCGTATGCAGACCGACATCGACACCATGCGCTTTCAGCTTCGCGAGCTTCTCCGCCGAGCCCGAAGTGCCTATTACTTTCGCACCGATTACTTTCGCGCCGTGCAGACACGCCACGCCGACGCCGGACGATATGCCGGTCACCAGCAGCCACTCGTCGCGCTGGAGCTTGCCGTACGTCCACAGCAAGTCGTACGCGGTGAGATACACGAGCGGGATGCACGCCGCCTGCTCCCAGGTGAGCCGCTCGGGTGCGGGCATCGCCTGATGCGCTTCCATAATCGCGTATTCGGCAAACGTGCCTCGGGCGCGCCCCATGATGCGATCGCCTTTGCGCACGTTCACGACGCCGTCACCGACGGCTTCGACTATGCCGGCCGCCTCGGTGCCGGCGGGCTTCGCCGCATTGCCGGTATGCAGCCCGTGGCCGGCGATCAGCTCGCCGCGATTCATCGCCGTTGCATGCACGCGCAGCAATATCTCGCCCGCCTTCGGCTCTGGGATGGGCGTCTCGCGCGGCTCGAGCACCATGCGATCGCCTTCGGTCCTGATCCACCATGCTTTCACGTGCGCTCTCCTTCACCGGACGCTCGCGGCAGCTGGATCTGCGTCTGCGTCACCACTGCGACCATGCCGCCGTCTTCGTTCTTCACCGTCGTCTGCCACACCGAAGTCGTCCGCCCGATGTGCAGGGGCACCGTGACGGCCTTCAACACCGGACCGCGGCCCGCGGCGAAGAAGTTGGTCTTCGACTCCACCGTGCCGCCATGATAGCCCGGCGGTCTGTGAAGCACGGCGCCGACCGCACCGAGCGCATCCGCGAACGACATGATGGCGCCGCCCGCCACACGTCCTGTGCGATTGAGATGCATGTCGGTGATCGCCATCTCGGCGGTGATCTTTTTCTTCGTCAGCGTGAGCAGCCTCACGCCGAGCGCCTTGGGCAATCCGACTTCGAGTACGGGACTGCGCGGTTTCGCCGTGGGCGCAGCGGATTTTTTCGTCGCTTTGCGTTTGGTGTTCTTCTTCATGCCCCGCCTTTCTTTTTCTTCGCCCAACGCACCGGGACCATCGCGCCGTCGAGACCGCCCATACCGGCACGCGACGCTTCGTCGTAGCACTGTAGC
Source organism: Rhodospirillaceae bacterium (assembly GCA_050260255.1). Lineage (GTDB taxonomy): Bacteria > Pseudomonadota > Gammaproteobacteria > Burkholderiales > SG8-41 > JAQGMV01. The sequence continues at coordinate 17,602 of JBLNBW010000110.1, forward strand.
GCGCGCTGCGTCACCGGCGCGTCGTAGCCCAGCGCGAGCGCCTCTTCGATCATCGTCGAGAGATCCTTGCGTATCGAATCGACGTCGAAAGTCGGCGTCGTGATCTCCTTGCCGTCCAAGGCTTGCGCAATGGCCTGTCCGCGCACTTTCAGCACATTGGTCCCGCCGGAGGTGTCGGCGATGATGTCCATGAGGCGCGCCGCGTCGATGTCGAGCGGCTGACACAGCGAAAGCGCTTCGCCGAGCGCCTGCCAGTACACGAGCAGCGGCAGGTTGATCGCGAGCTTGAGGCGAGCGCCCGATCCGACAGAGCCGACGTGTTCGACGCGTCGGCACAGTTGCTCGAGCACCGGACGCGCACGTGCGACATCGGCTGCATCGCCGCCGACGAACCCGAGCAGCTTTCCGCTTTGCGCGGGGCCCACCGTGCCGCCCACGGGGCAGTCGATGAACGCAGCCCCTTTCGCCTTCACATTCTTGGCAAGCCACTGTTCCACGTGAGGGCGCACCGTGCTCATCTCCACGAACAGCTTGCCTTGCACGTCGGCGCTCAGCAGGCCGGACGGGCCATTGTATGTCGCTTCGATAGCCGCGGCGTTGGTGAGTATCGTCAGCACCAGATCCGAGCTCGCTGCAAGGGCTGCCGGCGTCGCAGCGACTTTTGCGCCGAGTTCCGCGAGCGCACGCGTCTTATCCGTCGTTCGATTCCACACCGTGAGCTCGTATCCCAAGCTCAACAGGCGTTGCGCCATCGCCGCGCCCATGCGGCCCGTGCCCGCCAATCCGATTTTCAATCGCTCTCTCCCATGAGCCCTTCATCGGTTGACTCATGAAGTGGCGTGGAGTGAAATGAAACGCGCATCATATAACAACACACGGCTGCCCGGCAGCACACCACCCATGAGCAACTATCGCAGCGAAGTGCGCGACGGCATGCGTATCGATTGGGACGTGCCGATCGCGATGGACGATGGACTCGTCCTGCGCGCCGATGTGTTTCGCCCTGTCGCGCCCGGACGTTATCCCGTGATCCTCAGCTACGGACCGTATGCCAAAGGGCTTGCGTTCCAGGACGGCTATCCGAGCGCGTGGCAGCGCATGGTGGCCGAGCATCCCGACGTCGCATACGGCTCGACCAACCTCTATCAGAGCTGGGAGGTGGTGGATCCGGAAAAGTGGGTGCCGGACGGCTACGCGTGCGTACGCGTCGACTCGCGCGGCGCTGGGCGCTCGCCGGGTCATATCGATCCGTTCTCGCCTCGCGAGACCAAAGACTTTTATCAGTGCATCGAGTGGGCCGGCGTACAGTCGTGGTCCAGCGGCAAGGTGGGATTGAACGGCATCTCCTATTACGGCATCAACCAGTGGCATGTCGCCGGACTGCAGCCGCCGCATTTGGCTGCGATGTGCATCTGGGAAGGCGGCGCCGACTGGTACCGGGACATGACGCATCACGGCGGGATTCTCTCCACTTTCTGGGCTAATTGGTACGACATGCAGGTGAAGTCGGTGCAATACGGTCTGGGCGAACGCGGACCGGTGAGCCGCGCCACGGGCGCGCTCGTGTGCGGCGACGAAACGCTCTCCGATGCGCAGCTCCATCGCAATCGCGCCAACTTCGGTGATGAGATCCTTGCGCATCCGCTCGACGACGACTACCACCGCGCACGATCGGCGCAGTGGGACAAGATCACTGTGCCGCTTCTGTCCGCGGCGAACTGGGGCGGACAAGGACTGCATCCGCGCGGCAACTTCGAGGGTTTCACGCGCGCCGCCTCCACCCGGAAATGGCTGGAGGTGCACGGCATAGAGCATTGGACGCATTTCTACACCGATTACGGCGTACAGCTGCAGAAACGCTTCTTCGCGCACTTTCTCAAGGAAGAGAAGAACGGCTGGGACCGCCAGCCGCGGGTGCAGTTGCAGGTGCGGCACGTGGACCGCTTCGTGGAACGCCACGAGAACGAATGGCCGCTCGCACGCACTCAGTGGACGCGATTCCATCTCCACGGCAGGACTCAGCGGCTTGCGACGGAGCCGTCGACATCGGAATCGACCGTGGCGTTCGATGCCCTCGGCGAAGGCGTGAGCTTTATTTCCGCGCCGCTCGAGAAGGAAACCGAAATCACCGGCCCGCTCGCTGCGCGGCTCTTCGTCTCGTCCACCACGGAGGATGCCGATCTCTTCGTGGTCTTCCGCGTGTACACGCCGGATCTGCGGGAAGTGACTTTCATGGGCGCGATCGATCCGCATACGCCCATAGCGCAAGGGTGGCTGCGCGCGTCGCATCGCAAGCTCGATGCCGCGCTCAGCACGGAATACCGCCCGTATCACACGCACGACGAACGCCAGCCGCTTACGCCGGGGGAAGTCGTGCAGCTCGACATCGAGCTGTGGCCCACCTCCATCGTGGTGCCGGCCGGGTATCGCATCGCGCTCACCGTGCGCGGTAGGGACTACGAGTACGCGAAATCGACCGGCGCACGGCTGTCGAACTTCAAGAATGAGCTGCGCGGCTGCGGCCCCTTCCTCCACGACGACCCGCGCGACCGGCCGCGCGCCATATTCGGCGGCACCACCACCCTGCACTTCGGTCCGGACCGCGACAGCTACATCCTCTTGCCGGTCATACCGCCGGGGTCGTAGGACGCTGGCATGGCCTCAAATCGCGCGATAAGGAAAAACGAGCTGCAGGCGCAACCGCCGATGAACGTCGATGAACTCAGGTAGCACGGCGGTCGCGCCGTGACATCGGCGTTCATCTGTCTATCGCCATCGCGATCACTGCGGCTGCAGATTCGCGATCTTGATCGCCTGCGCGAAGCGCACGTTCTCCTCCTCGATGAACTTCACCATATCCGTCGGCGTGGTGATCCACGGCTCTCCTCCCTGGCGCTCGAGCGTCTCGCGAGTCGACGGGTCGTTCAAGAGCTTCGCCAGCGTCGCGTGCAGCTTGTCGATGATTGCTCGCGGCGTGCCGCGCGGCGCCATGAGGCCCGACCACCCGGTCGACACATAGCCCGGCAGCGTCTCACTGATCGCGGGGATGTCTGGCGTCAGCGGCGAGCGCTTTTCGCCGCCGGTGCCCAGCGCGCGCAGTCTGCCCGCGCGCACATGTCCCATGAGGGAAGGCGCCGGCGCGATCTGCAGCTGGCTTTCGTTGGCCATCAGCGCGATCAGCGACGAGCCGCCCTTGTACGGCACGTGATGCACGTCGATGTCCGCCATGTGCGCGAAC
>JBLNBW010000111.1:0-31367 GCA_050260255.1 Rhodospirillaceae bacterium
TCGTGGGATTCTGCTGGCCGTTCAAGGGCGAGTTCGATGCGCGCTATGCCGTGCGACACTGGCGCGAGCGCGGCGCCGTCGCGGCATTGCCTGAAGTGACCGGCAAGGGTCAGCCGCTCACCTTTCGCAAATGGTGGCCCGGCGCGCCGATGCGCCGCGGTGTGTACGACATACCGTTTCCCGATGGAACGGACATCGTCGTTCCGGACATCGCGATCGTACCGATGAACGGCTATGACGAGCAGGGCTACCGTCTGGGTTACGGCGGCGGATTCTTCGACCGCACGCTCGCGCACGCGCAGCGGGGTATTCTGGCGGTGGGCGTGAGCTACGAGGCGCTGCGGCTGCAAACCATATTTCCCCAACCGCACGACATACCGATGGACTTCGTGGCTACCGAAGCCGGCCTGCATCGCGCTGTGGCGGGGCATCTGCAGCGGCTGGAAGAGGATGAAGCGCTTCGGTACGCGAAGCAGATCATGGCTGCCCGCGGCCTCCCGCGCTGTGCGCCGCTGTCGGATGCAGATACCGGCTACGCATCACCGCCGTGTTACGCGGGCGAGTTTCCCGATTACTTCGGCGACGAGGCGTCGAAGCACTCGAAGTAATTCATCCCGTATAGCCTTCGTCGGCGAGACGTCTTGCCACGCGCTGCAATCGCTCCCCCGCATCGCGCAGCTCCAGCAGCTCCTGCTTTTCCTGCTCGCGCATCGGCAGCAGCTCGGCAAGGCGGTATGCGACCCACGTGGCGTCGTCGAGCTGCAGCGGCTTGGGAAAAAGCTCGGGACCGGCGCGCTCGATCAGCGCTGCGATGAGATCCCGGCACGCGGAGATCATCGTGGCGTCCGGTGGATCGGGGTCCCACGTTTCGACTTGTGCGGTGATGAGACCGAGTCGATCTACGCTCTGGTCGAGAATGCGAAAGCGGGCGCCGCCGCGCGCGGTGAGTGCGAAAACACCAAGCTGCTGCATGTCCCACTGAATGATCGTCGCAAGGCAGCCGACAGCCTCGGGCACCGCTGGCGTGCCGACTTCGCTGCCCTCCTTGATGAGGCAAACCCCGAACGGCGACTCGTCGCACAGGCACTGCTTCGTCATTTCCAGGTAGCGCTGCTCGAAGACGCGCAGACGCAGGATGCCGTCCGGAAACAGCACCGTGCTGAGCGGGAAGATCGGGACCTTCACGCCACCCTTACGCGAGCTCTCGATGGCGCACGAGCACGGGCATGGTTTCGCCGAAACGCTGAGCGAGATTCTCGGTCATGTACACCGAACGATGCCGTCCGCCAGTGCAGCCGATCGCTACGGTGAGATAGCTGCGGTTGTCGCGCCGGTAGTACGGCAGCCAGGATTCGACGAAGTGGCCGATGTCGTGGAGCAGACGCCCCACTTCGCTCTCGGCGCGCAGAAATTCGATAACGGCGACGTCTCTTCCGGTGAGCGGACGCAGCTGCGGGTCATAGTGCGGATTGGGCAGGCAGCGCACGTCGAACACGAGATCGGCGTCGAGCGGTACGCCGTTCTTGTAGCCGAACGATTCGAACAGCAGCGTGAGCCCCGTACCTTTGAGGCCGACGAAATCCTTGACCCAGGCGCGCAGTCCATTCGGGTTGAGATCGCTGGTATCGATGTGATGCGCGCTCGCCGCTATGCCCTGCAGCAGGTCGCGCTCGCGCGATATCGCTTCGGTGAGCGTGAGCGTGCCTTCGGAGAGCGGGTGGCGGCGGCGGGTCTCCGAGAAGCGGCGCAGCAGCGTGTCCGTCTTCGCCTCGAGAAACAGCACCTTCACCGCTATACCCTGCGCGCGCAGCGCTTCGAGATCACGCGGCAGCTCTTCCACTGACTGACCGCTGCGCACGTCCATCGTCAACGCGACTCGCTCGTGGCGCTCGCGCTGGAGGTACGCGACGAGATCCGGAAGCAGCTGCACCGGGAGATTGTCGATGCAGTAGTACGACGCATCTTCGAGCACGTCGAGCGCGACGCTCTTGCCCGAGCCGGAAAGGCCGGTGATGAGTACGAGCTGCATGTCTGTGTCCGTCGGCAATGCGTTCAGCCGTGGCTCGCGCCCCATGCAAACTGGCGCGGAGGATCCGTGATCAGGGCTCGCGCTGCTGAAGTTGTTGCGCCTGGCGTGCGATGAACTCGCGCGTGCTGTCGATGCCGCGCAACTGTAGCACATAATTCCGCACGGCCGCCTCGGTGAGCACGGCGAGGTTGCGGCCCGCTGCGACGGGGATCGTCACTTTGCGTATCGCGACGTCGAGCAGGCTCGTGGTGCCCGGCTTGAGCGGCAGGCGCTCCATCGGCGTCTCATCCGGGCGGCCGGGGCGCTCGAGATGCACGATCAGCTTCAGGTTCTTGCGCGGCCGTAGCGCCGCTTCCCCGAATATCGTGCGTATGTTGAGCACGCCGAGTCCGCGCACTTCCAGGAAGTCGCGCAGCATGGCAGGGCAGCGTCCTTCGATCGTCTCCGGTCCCACGCGGTAGAGCTCGACGACGTCGTCGGCGATGAGGCCGCTCCCGCGGCTGATGAGCTCGAGCGCAAGCTCGCTTTTTCCGACGCCCGAATCGCCGGTGATGAGTACGCCCATCCCCAGGACGTCGAGAAACACGCCATGGCAAGTCGTCGATTCGGCGAGCGCCCGCGCAAGATAAGGCCGCAGCATCCACATAAGCTCGACGCTTGCCACCGGTGACACAAAGACCGCGGTGCCGCTGCTCTCCCCGACTTCGATCAGTGGCCTGGGAGGTTCCGCGACGCCCGCGACGATGAAGCATGCGACATCGCGGCTTGCGTCTTCGGTGAGGCGCATCGTGGCGGCGTCGGCCGAAAGACCGTTGAGATAATCCACCTCGGAGCCGCCGAGTACCTGTATGAGGTTCGGGTGGATGAAGTTCAGGTGCCCGATGAGGCCCTTGGATGAGTCCTTCGTGTATTCGCTGTTGAGCTCACGCGAGCCGCCGCCTGTCCCGGCGACCCAGCTGAGCTTCAGCTTTTCCCGATTGTCGTCAAACAGCCGGGCTATGCTGACTCGAGGCATGGGGTTGCCACTGCGTGATCAGCGTATGCAGCTGTTCGGCGGTCTGCGCTGCAAGAAGCTGTGCGCGGAAACCCGGATCGCTGAACATCTGCGCGAGCTCGGAAAGTATCTGAAGATGCAGATCGGTGGCGCGCTCGGGAACGAGCAGCACGAAGATGAGCTGCACGTTCTGCCCGTCAGGCGCGTCGAAAGGTATCGGCTGGCGCGTGCGCACGACCGCGCCTACCGCATCCTTCAACCCTTTGATGCGGCCGTGGGGTATCGCCACGCCTTGACCCAGCCCTGTGGAGCCGAGCTTCTCGCGCGCGAACAGGCTGTCGAACACCTGGCTGCGGGCGACGTGCTCGTTGTTTTCGAACAGCAGTCCCACCTGTTCGAATACGCGCTTCTTGCTGGATACGTCGAGGTCGAGCACGACGTTCGCGAGCGGGAGCAGTTTGGCTATCTGGTTCATGATGATTCCAGCGGCGCGCGGCTCGCGCCGTTCACTCCGCGGCCTGCGACTTCAGCGTGTCGTGCCGCTGCGCGAGGTTTTTCTCTTTGTGCTTGATGATCGTCCGGTCGAGCTTATCGGCGAGCTGATCGATTGCAGCGTACATGTCCGAAGCGATGCTTTCGCAGAAGATGTCCTTGCCCCGCACGTGCACCGTCGCTTCCACCTTGTGCTGCAGTTTTTCCACGGACAGTATGACATTTACATCGATCACATGATCGAAATGATGGGTGATCCGCTCCAATTTGGCCGAGACGTAGTCCCGGATCGCCGGGGTGATCTGCAGGTGGTGACCGGTAAGGTGCAGGTTCATGCTGCGACTCCTTAAATTAAAGCGTCTTTCTGAGATTGACCGGCAGAATCTGTAGAGATTCCCGATATTTGGCTACGGTGCGGCGTGCGACTACGATGCCTTGCTGCGCCAGGATCTCGGAGATCTGACTGTCGGAGAGCGGCTTGCGCGAGTTTTCCGCGCTCACGAGCTGCTTGATGAGTGCGCGGATGGCGGTGCTCGATGCCGAGCCACCCGTTTCGGTGGTGACGTGGCTGCCGAAAAAATATTTGAGCTCGAATATGCCCCGCGGCGTGTGCATGAACTTCTGGGTCGTCACGCGGGAAATCGTGGACTCATGCAAATCCAGCGCCTCCGCAATCTCCCGCAGCACCAGCGGGCGCATTGCCACTTCCCCATGGTCGAAGAAATGCTTCTGCCGGTCCACGATAGCCTGAGCGACACGCAAAATGGTTTCGAACCGCTGTTGCACGTTCTTGATGAGCCACTTGGCTTCCTGCAATTGGCTCGCCAGCTGCTGGGATCCCGCATTGCGGTTGCGGCTCAGGATGTCGGCATAGAGACGGTTGATGCGCAGCTTTGGCATTGCATCCGGGTTGAGCGCCGCCACCCATTGGCCTTTGACCTTTTTCACCGCCACGTCGGGAATGATGTAACGTGCTTCACCCGAGGAGTACTCGCGTCCGGGGCGGGGATTGAGGCTGATGATGAGTTTCTGCACGCCGCGCAGCGCGTCGTCATCGCACTTCAGGATCTTCCGCAGCTTCGCGAAGTCGCGGCCGGCCAGTATTTCGAGGTGGTTGCGCACGATGTCGAGCGCATCAGCCCGATGCGGCGTGTTCTGTGGCAGGGCGGTGAGCTGCAGGGCGAGACATTCGCTCAAGTTGCGAGCACCCACGCCGACCGGCTCGAAATTCTGCACGTGCTTCAGCGCGATTTGCAGCTCGTCGAGCTCGACTTCGAGCTCGGGCGGCAGCAGCGCGAGCAGCTCCTCCAGGCTCTGCGGCAGGTAGCCGTCGTCGTCGAGCGATTCGATGATCAGCGTGACCAGGCGCCGGTCGCGGTCGGAGAGCTTGGTGAGCGAAAGCTGCGAAATGAGGTGGTCGCGCAATGTAGGCGCCACGGCTGCCATCTGCGGATAGTCGGAATCGTCGCCGTCCTCGCGGCCGGCGCCGTAAGCGCCTTCCTCGAGACTGCCGAACTCGCTTGATTCACCGCTGCCGAGCGGCTGCTCTTCCTGGGCGTCTTTGTCAGCGGCGCTCGATTCGGATGTGCTGCTCGTGCTCGTGGTCCCAAGCAGCGTGGGCGGCGGTGCATCGTCGATGCTTCCGTCGTCGCGCTCCAGCATGGGATTTTCCTGCAGGAAGCGCTCGAGCTCCTGGTTCAGCTCCAGCGTCGACAACTGCAGCAGCCGTATGGATTGCTGGAGCTGCGGCGTCAGCGTGAGATGTTGCGATAACCGGAGTTGGAGAGAATGCTTCATGCAGTTAATGAGCTGGCCCGGGCTGCCGCGCATGCCGCGCAAAGCCGTATCTTACGGCGCGAGGCGCGCAATCGGATGAGCGGCAGGGAGCGTTCGAAATCTGGTCCGTTCGGGAAGCTGGATACCGGGCGGGCCGTGCCCGTTGATCTTGAGGCCCCGGGCGCTGTGCAGCGTTAGAGCCTGAAATGCTCTCCCAGATAGACCCGTCGCACGCTTTCATTATAAACGATTTCCTGCGGCTTGCCGTAGGCGAGGACGGTCCCGTCGTTGATGATGTAGGCCCGGTCGCAAATGCCGAGGGTCTCCCGGACATTATGGTCCGTTATGAGCACCCCGATGCCCCGTTCCTTGAGAAATCCGATGATTTTCTGTATGTCGAGCACGGCGATAGGGTCCACCCCGGCGAAGGGCTCATCGAGGAGGATGAAGCGCGGCTCGCTCGCGAGCGCCCGTGCAATTTCGACACGGCGCCGCTCCCCGCCCGACAGGCTGACGGCTGGGTTATCCCGCAGATGGGCGATGTGCAGGTCGCGCAGCAGGTCATCGAGCTTGTTTTCGATGTCCGTCTCTTCCTCGTTGTGCAGCTCGAGCACGGCGCGAATGTTGTTCGCCACCGACAGCCGGCGGAAGATCGACGCTTCCTGGGGGAGATAGCTGAGACCGAGCTGGGCGCGGCGGTGGATCGGCATGTGCGTGATGCGCTCGCCGTCCAGGTAGAGCTCGCCGCCGTCCATCGGCACGAGGCCCACCATCATGTAGAAGCAGGTCGTCTTGCCGGCGCCATTGGGCCCAAGCAGTCCTATCACTTCGCCGCTGCGCACTTCGAGCGACACGTCCTTCACGACCTGACGCGCCCGGTAGCGCTTCTGCAGCCGTTCGGCACGCAGGTCGACGGCGTGCGGATTTGCGCGCGGCGCGCTCGTGATCGGCTCCGCAGGCTGCTCCACGTGCCGCTCCAGGCTGTTATCGAGCGGGGGCAACGGGCTCCTCGCGCGGTGCGGCCAGGCTGTCGGAGGGCTGGAGACGCACCGGCGGTTGCGGCGGCGCCGCTTTGGGTTTCGGCTGCATTACGGCGCGGACGCGGCCTTGCGGATTGCCTGCGCTTGCGGCCTTCGTGCCGCCGCCGATCACCTGAAAGAATTCGGTCGTCGCGTCGTACGAGATGTAGTTTCCCCGCACTTCGTCGGCGCCGCGCTTCAGCATGGCGCGGGTGAAGAGCTGGACCTTGTCGGCTTTGCTGTCGTATTCGATCCGCTCGGCCCAGCCTTCGATGTACTCGTCGTATCCGTCACGCTTCTGCCGGAAGTACGCGAGATTGCCCCATGTAGTACCCTGCCGGAAGCCATCCGGATCCTGGCGCACTTCCATGCGGTTGCCGCGTATCGTGAGCGTGCCCTGGGTGAGGACCACATTACCCTCGAAATTCGCCACCTGCTTGGCGTCGTCGACGGTGACGCGATCGGCTTCGAGGTTGATCGGCTTCTCGCGGTCGGCCTTTTCTGCCAACGCCGGCGCGGCGGCAAGGGTCCACGCGCACCATGCCGCGGCCACGCCGGCGCGCAGGCGAAAACAGGCGCCCGTTCGGCTAGCGAGCGGCTGGTGTGTCGGCGGGAACGCCCGATTCATAGTAAACGCCTTTGACATTCGACAGCAGCTTGAGAACGCGGGTCTCACTGTTCAATTCTAAGCCAACCGCGTTGACCACGGTATTCGCGTCGGTAATCTTGACGGGCCGGTCGGTTCTGGCGATGTCCTGGTCCGGTATGACGTGCAGGAAGGTCGTCTCCAGCACAAGGCGGCTCTGGTTGCCGCTGGGGTCGCGCACGACGCGCACGTTGTCCTCGAAATACACGTTCTCGCCGTTGCTCGATACGAGAGCCTGCTGCGCGGTGATGGTCACGGGCGCCTTTCCGCCGCCCAGGCTCACCCAACGCGGGTTGGTGAGACGCGTCGTGTCGTCGTCGGGATAGTGGACCATTTTGTCGGCGGCGAGCGTGTATGCGACCCTGCCGTGCGGATCCATTTTCAGGGCCGACAAGCCATCGACGAAGTAATCGGGGTCGTGGCGCTTCGCAAGACCGTTCGTGGCGGTCGGCAGCTGCACCGCCTGATCGAGCCAGAACGTGAGGCCCGCGAGCGACGCAAGCAGGAGAAACGGAAACAACGTGCCGACGCGATCACCCACCACGTCGTATCCCCGGATGTTGTGCGGTCATTCGGCGTGAACGCCGAGCCGCGTATCGAAATTTCCCTGTGCGCGCAGAATCAGCTCGCACGTCTCGCGCACCGCACCGCGCCCTCCACTCGCACGCGTCACGTAATGGGCTACGTCGCGCACTTCCTGGGGCGCTTCGGGCACCGTGCATGCGAAGCCGCAGCTGCGCATCACCGGTAGATCGACGAAGTCGTCTCCCATGAAAGACACGGCAGCCGGCTGCAGGTTCAGCTCCGCGAGCAGCGTCCTCAGCGTCGAGAGCTTGCTCCCCACACCCTGGTACACGTGCCGTATCCCGAGATTCTCCGCGCGGAGCGCCACCGCACGCGACGAACGGCTCGTAATCAGAGCCAGCTGCACGCCCGACTCCTGCAGCATCTTGAGCCCGTGCCCGTCTCGCACGTCGAATACCTTCAGCTCTTCTCCGCGCTCCGAGTAGTACAGCCGGCCGTCGGTCATGATGCCGTCCACATCGAAAACGGCGAGGCGTACGGCCCGTATCAGTTCGTAAACGTCGTGCATGACAGTGCGCCTCAGATCACCTTCGCGCGGAAGAGATCGTGCATGTTGAGCGCGCCCAGCAGCTGGCGGTCGGCGTCGACGACTAGGAGCTGATTGACCTTGTTGCGCTCCATGATCTCGACCGCTTCGGCGGCGAGCTTGTCCGGTCCTATGGTGCGGGGATTTTTCGTCATCACCGTAGCAACGGGCGCGTGATTGAGGTCGATGCCCTTTTCCAGCGCGCGCCGCAGGTCGCCGTCGGTGAAGATGCCGGTGACACGCCCATCGTGATCGAGCACGGCGGTCATGCCCATGCGGCCTCGCGACATTTCGACGACGGCCTGCATGGCCGTGGCATCGGCGTTGATGCGGGCCGCGTGCTCGCCCGTCCGCATGACGTCGCGCACGTGCGTCAGGAGCTTTCTTCCCAGCGCACCCCCAGGGTGCGAACGCGCGAACTCGTCGCGCGTGAAGCCGCGGGCTTGCATCAGTGCAACGGCGAGCGCATCGCCGAGGGCCAGTGCCGCGGTCGTGCTCGCCGTGGGCGCGAGATTCAGCGGGCAGGCTTCTTTCGCTGCGCCGGCGTAGAGATGAACGTCGGCCTCGCGGGCGAGCGCCGATTGCTCGTTTCCGGTGAGCGCGATGAGCTTCGCACCTTGGCGCTTCAGCACCGGAACGATCGCGAGCAGTTCACCGCTTTCTCCCGAGTTCGACAGTGCGATGAATGCATCGTCCCTCGTCACCATGCCGAGGTCGCCGTGGCTTGCTTCCGCCGGATGAACGAAGAACGCCGGCGTGCCGGTGCTCGCCAGTGTCGAAGCGATCTTGCGGGCGATATGGCCTGACTTGCCTATGCCGCTCACCACCACGCGGCCGCGGCAGGCCAGTATGAGCCGCACTGCGTGAGCGAAGCGATCGTCGAGCCGCACGATGAGGTCATTGATCGCTTTCGCCTCGATCTCGAGGACTTCGCGCGCCATCGCGATAGCGTCTTCAGTCACGGGTACACGCAGAGCTGGTTCCATGAGCCACGCAGTATAGCAGACGCCCCCGCGTTCCCCGGGGTCTGCGCGCTTGCAATTCATCGTCAATTAGGCATCATTCGACGAGCCCCGCCGCTCTCGCATAAAACGAATGAACGCCCTGCAACCTGCCCTGATCCTGCTCTCCGTGGCCGTTCTGGTCGTGGTGCTGTTTCGCATCCTCAAGCTGCCGCCGCTGCTCGGCTATCTGATCGTAGGCGTCGGCATCGGTCCGCACGCGATGGGCTGGATACAGAGCAGCGAGGAAGTGCGCACGCTGGGCGAGATCGGCGTCGTATTTCTCATGTTCAGCATAGGGCTCGAGTTCAGCTTGCCCAAGCTCGTGACCATGCGGCGCATCGTGTTCGGATTGGGCGCCGCGCAAGTCGTCGTGACGATGGCGGTCGTCGTCGGCGCATCGCTCGTGCTCGGACTACCATGGCGTACCGCCATCGTGCTCGGCGGCGCGCTCGCGATGTCATCGACAGCGATCCTCGCCAAGCTGCTCGCCGAACGATTGGAGCTCAATTCCACTCATGGGCGCCAGATCATGGGGATATTGCTGTTCCAGGATCTGGCGGTCGTGCCATTGCTGATCCTCGTGCCTGCGCTCACTGCGCAGCCGGAGCGCATCGCCATTGATTTGGGCATTGCGCTCGGCAAGGCGGCCGTCGTGCTGAGTGTGTTGCTCTTCGCCGGTCAACGCATCATGCGGGCGTGGTTTAACGTCGTAGCGAGGCAGAAGTCCTCCGAGCTTTTCGTCCTGAACGTGCTGCTTGTCACGCTGGGCATCGCGTTCCTTACCGAGCTCGCAGGGCTTTCGCTCGCGCTCGGCGCCTTCATCGCGGGGGCACTCATTTCGGAGACCGAGTACCGCTATCAGGTCGAGGACGACATTAAGCCCTTTCGCGACGTGCTGCTCGGCCTCTTTTTCGTGACGATAGGCATGCTGCTCGACTTGCGCGTGGTCGCGGCGAATGCCTGGGTGAGCGTCCTGCTCGTCGCGCTGGTGGTTCTCAAAGCCTTGCTGATTTTTCTCCTCTCGCGGTTGTTTCGGGCGGAGACCGGCGTGGCGATACGCACGGGACTTGCGCTGAGCGCATGCGGCGAGTTCGGTTTCGTGATCCTGGCGCACGCCAACTACGTCGGTCTCCTCGAGCCACAGGTGCTGCAGCCCGTGCTTGCCGCGATGGTGTTATCGATGCTCATCGCTCCGTTCATCGTCGAACGTAGCGACTTCATTGCCCGGCGATGGAGCGGTGGCGAGTGGATGAATCGCGCGCGTCAGATTCACGATATCGCGGTGCGCTCGATGGCGGCGAACCAGCACGTGATCATTTGCGGCTACGGCCGCAGCGGACAGAACCTCGCGCGGTTTCTGGAGCAAGAGCACGTGCCTTTCATTGCGCTGGATATCGATCCGCAGCGCATACGCGAAGCGGTATCAGCCGGCGAAAGTGTCGTGTTTGGGGATGCGGGTCGCCGCGAAGTGTTGATCGCGGCAGGTCTCATGCGGGCTCGTGCACTCGCCGTGACGTACTCGAGCACCCCCTCTGCGCTGGCCATACTCGCGCACGTGCAGCAGTTGCGTCCCGGGCTGCCGGTCGTCGTACGCACGTTGGACGATACGGACATCGATCGCCTGAAGACCGCGGGTGCCGCCGAGGTCGTCGCCGAAGTCATGGAAGGCAGCCTCATGCTCGCCTCCAGTGCGTTGATGCTCCTCGGTGTGCCGCTTACGCGCGTGCTGCGGCGTATACGCGAGACACGCGAGCAGCGGTATCAGCTGTTCCGCGGCTTCTTCCGCGGTGTGACCGATGAAAGCGAGAACAACGAGGAAGCATTGCAGCGGAGATTGCACTCGGTGACGCTCGCGCCGGGCAGCGGCGCGGTTGGAAAGCGGCTCGATCGCCTGAATCTCGCCGCTTTCGAGGTCGAGGTGACCGCCGTGCGGCGGCGTAACGTGCGAACCATGACGCCTGCGCCCGATACCGTACTGGAGGAGGGCGATGTCGTCGTCGTGCTCGGAACGGAAGAGGCGGTGACCGCCGCCGAGATGAAGCTGATGCAGGGTTGAGGTCAACGGGCGCGCGTTACCGCGCGCCCACAAAAAATCAGAAGAGGCTTGCGCCTCCGCAGTTTGGTTCTATCGTGCCCGTAACTTTCCAGGCGCCGGCGTCGTGGCAGTTCGATTCGGTGGGCGCCACGCCGGAAGCAGAGAATGCGCTGAAGCGGAATGTGCCGAGGCGCGCATTGCCGTCATCGATCTTGCGGTCCACTTCAGCCAGTATGTCGGCCGGTATCTGATTGCCCGTTTTCAGGTTATGCCGCACCGTCGCCGTGCCCGCATCCGCATACGCGTTGTCGTAGCGCATCACTAGAAACATGCTGTAGGGATTCGACGGCGCGCTGCTCGTGCTGTAACTGGAGCCAGCCGTATATGCGCCATTGATGAAGCCTGCGCGCGACAGATGCTCCCACACGGCAATATCTTCCTGCGCGGTGCTGCCGCCGGCTGGGGTGGCCGACGCTTCGATCTGCCCGTTGCCGTTGCCGAACATGGTGGCGCCGGTGATGTTCTGGGTCGCCTGGGGGTAATCCCCCGGGAGCGCGCGGTAGCGGTCGAGAAAGCCGAAGTACGCCGCCTTGATGCCGTCTTGTTGCGAGATCAGGTTACGAACCCGTGCTCCGGTGATGAGCTCCTGGCCTTTCAACACTCCGCCCAGCAGCAAGCCGATAATCACCAGCACGATTGCGATTTCGATCAGCGTGAAGCCCTGCGCGTGGCGTTTCATCTTAGTATCCCCCCTGTGGCCCTAGCCCGCCCACTCTGCCAGAGTTGCCGCGCGAGGACTGCCAACTTTGTCACGCCGGGCGCCTTGCCGGCGCTCACGCGTCATGCGGCTTATTGCGCGGAGGGGCTCGCGAGCGTCTTCCGGCCGCGCAGTCGCTCCAGCCGGCCCGTCAGGAAGCGAATTTCGGCTGGATCCGTGACAGCGCCACTCGCCAAGAGACCCCCGAGCAGGACTTTGGCCTGCTCGCCCTCGCCGAGGTCTTCCAGCAGGAAAATATGCATCTGCTTCGCCCAGCCGGGAGCGGCCTGGGCGTGGAGCGCGATGTCGCGAGCATATCGCAGCGCAAGCCCGTCATCGTGCAAGCGGTGGCGTGCGACGATCGCAGCGTGCGCAAGCCAGCGCCAACGCGCGTTCGGCTTCTCCGCGAATGCGCGATGTACGAAATCCAGCATGATGCGCTGCCGGGCCGGATCGGGAACCTGCGAGTACACCTGAGCGGCAAGCAACAGCGGATAATCGCTGCGAGGATCGAGTGAAAGCGCACGATCGAGCCACGATGCGAGGCGCGCGTAATCGAGATCTCTAAAGCCGATACGGACACCGGGCTGGTCGTCGAAGGATTGCAGTTGCAGCATGAGAGCTGCAGAAAGCAGCTGTGTTTCGCCGAGGGAGAGTGCGGCCAGTACGTGTACCGGCGGCGCCGCTGGCAATTGTTCCGCCGTGTGGCGTTGCGCAGGACGCCACGTACCAGTCAGCAATTGCGCCGCCAGGGCGCAACCGAATAGGGCCAACAGCCATCGAGGCGTACGGGCGCACGTGGACGCGACATCCGCGCGCATTCACAGACTCTTGCGGTGAAAGTCGATCAAGGTGGCAGTAACGAGCAGCACGACATAGACGCTGGTTTCCCCCACGATGTAGGACAATTCAGCCCACGACGGTGGCGCATCGACCAGCCACCTGGTACGGGTCCACGCATCGAGCGCAGGCACGAGCGCGGAGACGACCGTCAGCACGCCGCCCATCACCTGGTGCGCAAGCGTGTCTGCGCCGGCCATCGGATGTTCGGCGAGCATGCGAAGCCCGGCGACGGACCTGCACAGCACGTAGAAACCCGCAACGAACGCCATTGCCGAGGGCAGGTGTGAAAAAGTAACGACGCAAAACATCGCAATAGCCGCGATGATGCAGCTTTCCAGCGCAAGCGAGAGCAGCCATGCGAGCGCTGCACCGACGTCGGAGAGAAAGAAGGCTGGCAGGGCCGTCACGGCGGCGATTCCGATGCCAAGTGCAGCGTAGCCGGCATACTTTCCCGCGATGTACTGCCAGCGGGGTATGTCGAGTGCGAGGATTGCATCCAGGCCCTTGTCTTGGAATTCACGGGACAACGTTCCGCCGACATGAAGCGCGACGATGAACAAAGCCGAGACGCGGGCGACTGCAGCATAAGCGATGGTCTGTATGCGTGCGTCCTGGATCAACGCCAGCTCACGGACGAAGAGGCTCATTCCCACCAGCGCGAGCATAGCCATGCCGATGGCGAGGGGCAGACGCGTGCGTACCGCTTCCAGGACGGTAAAACGCGCGATAGGCAGGACTCGTGTAGTCATGAACGCACAGTATAACCAGAGCTTCTCATGAGCTCAGTGCCAGACGTCTCCTATTCTTCGCATGCCCCGGCGCTGTACGGCCGGCCGCACTGGTGGCTTGCCGCCATGCTGCTTGCACTTCACGCAGGTACCGCCTGGGGAATAGAACATGCGTGGGCGCGCGGTTTTCTGCTCGCACATTTTGGCCTCTTCCTGTTGTGGCAGCCGCTGTGGCGCGGAGAGCGGGACATCGGGGGCACGCATGCCGCCCTCGTGATCGTCACAGGCGTAGGGCTCGCCGCGACGGCCGGCTGGTGGATCATCGTGCTCTGGCTCGCATTGATGTTCGGTTTGCTCGGTGGCCGTGCGATCGGCACTGCCGACCGCTCGGTGCGCATGGTGCTGCTTTTCGCTGCGGCGTATGTCCTGACGCTGCTGCTCGCATGGGCGGTGCCGCATCTTTTCAGTGTGTGGCAGCCGGAAGACGCGCTCGTCCCGTTCATTCGCTATGGCCTTCTCTTGGCGCCCGTCGCGATCTTATGCGTCCGCGTCGGTGGAGGCGCACCGCGAACCAGCGTTGCTATCGATTTGTTCTACGCAGCCTTGCTTTTCCTGGCCGTCATCGTGCTGGTGCTGGGCAGCTTCGTGCTCCGCGATGTGGCGCAGGGCCGGTACGCCTATGCGCTCGTGCAGATGCTCTTGGGGCTTGCCGTCCTCCTCGGCGCGTTGTCGTTCCTCTGGAATCCGCACGCGGGCTACGGCGGACTGCAGCAACTGCTGTCCCGCTACATCGCGGGCATAGGATTGCCATTCGAGCGTTGGGTCGCATGCCTCGCCCGCTTGGCGGAAACCGCAGCGGAGCCCCGGGACTTCATGGAGCAGGGGCTGGATGCGATGGTTCATGCGGCTCGCGCCGATGGCATCGAATGGCAGCACCGAGGCACTCACCAAACGCGCGGCGCCCCGAGCGAGCACGCTCTTGCTTACGACGTGCGCGGGCAAGCGTACACCTTCTACTTGCGCTCCCCGGCGACGCCTGGTGTAGCGCTGCACGTGAAGCTTCTCGCTGAAGTGCTGGCGTACTTCTACGAAGCGAAGATGCGCGAGGCGCGCGAACGCGAAGACGCCTATCAGCGCGCGATACACGAAACCGGCGCGCGGCTGACGCACGACGTGAAAAACCTTCTGCAGGCCCTCCGGGCCTTGTGCGCGGCGGCGGAGGAAGCCCGACCCGGCGATGAAGCTGAGCTGGTGCTGATGTTCAAGCGTCAGTTGCCCGCCGTGGCCGCGCGAGTGACCGCGACACTGGACAAGTTGCGGACACCGGGCAGCGTTGTGTCGAACACGTCCGCGACGGATTGGTGGAATGGCTTGCAGCGGCGTTACGCGGCGAATGCCGTTCGATTTTCCGAGCGCGCTGTCGCTGCAGGCGCGACGGTGCCTGGGGAGCTCTTCGATAGCGTCGCGGAGAACCTCGTGGCGAATGCCTTGCGCAAGCACGACGCCAGCCGCATCCATGTCGAGTTCGATGGCGCGACGCTGGCGGTCTGGGACGATGGCGCGCCGGTGCCGGCTGCTGTCGCAAACGATCTCTTCCAGCGGCGGGTAGAGTCCGCCAGCGGTCTCGGCGTCGGGCTTTATCATTGCGCGTCGTACGCCGCGCGGCTCGGATATCGGCTCGCGCTCGTCTCGAACCAGCCCGGCAATGTGCGTTTCGCGCTGTCGCGAGCGTGAATCATGGCAGGCGGCCCGCTCCCACCATGCGGTTGTAGAGCGTGAATCGCGACATCCACGACACGATATCGTCGAATTCGCCCGCCGCGCTGTCCGAGGCGCTCGGCGGACGGCTCACGAAGTTCACTGTGCCGTCGGTGTTCTCCCGCTCGTCCGCGCTTGCTGCGGCTGCATTGGGCGTGTTGGTGAGCGCGCTTACCGCGCCTTTGCCGTTCTTGCCGTGCGACAGTATCACCGCTACTGCACCGTTGGGATCACTCGACGTCAGCGCGGTCGTACGCGCCGCAGTCGTCCATACACGCAGGCTTGCTCCTGAAGACAGCGTAAAAGTTGCGGACGGTGAGCGAGAGGCATAGGCATCGTCCACGTGATAGCGATAGCGGTTGTTCCAGGGATCTGCCGTGCCGGTGCCGAGCGTGACCCACGGCAGATTGCCATCGTCCGTACTGCAGCTTCCGTCTGCCTGCACGTCTTCCAGTCCGTCGTTCGCGGCAGCACCGCTCATCGCGTCGGGACAAGGCAGATGGCCGTTCGCAAGAGCATAACCAAGCAGCGCGTCTTTGAGCTGATCTATCGCTTTTTCCGCTTCGAACATCTGCCGCTGCTCCACCTGTGTGCCGAGCGGCACCAGCAGACTGCTGAGGACCAGGGCGACGATGAACAGCGAGATGGCGAGCTCAATGAGGGTGAAGCCACGCTGGCGCGGACGACCGCTCATGGCATCACCGCACATGGACCGGCCGTGGAGCACGTTACTGCCATGCGATCGTTGGTGTCCGGCCAGGCGGCTGGCTTAACGTAGCGCGTATCGCCATCACCGTTCGCGGCATCCTCCAGGCACTGTGCCGCGGACGGGCATGGCCGCACCTGAGCGCCGCGTGGCGGGCCGGAGACGACGACTACTACGCGCACCGCGTCGCTCACACCTGCAACGGCGAGCGGATCGGTTCCTCCGTTCGCCGTACACGAACTCTGTGCCGTCGCACTCGTGTCCGCGCAGGCGCTCGACACGGCGTAATGGGTCACGAGATGCCAGTTGTTGTCGAAGAACCAATCGGGGAACTCGCCGTTCCAGGCGGCATGTGACGCGCATCCCGTGAGCGACGACACACCGCGGATAGTGAGGGGTATGCGGCCGCGCAACGCGGTCGGATCGCAATAATAGAACGGTGCGCCAGCGGTGTACGGGTTGGCGCTTGGATAATACTGGTTCGCCGACCGATAACGCTCGAGCGCGACCTGCGCTTTCTTCGCCACCCGTGCCACGATCGGCCGAAACAGGTCTTCGCGCGTGATCACGATCAGCTTGTCGTTGAATGAACTCGTCGTTGACGCCACGACGTAACTTGCGTCACCGTTCGCGTTTTCTCCATCGAGATACATCGCGACCAGCGACTGATTGCCCGCTCCGCGCGACTGGGATCCAAGCGTCGGTCCGGGCGCAAGCACGACTGCCGGTGCATCGTCAGTGCGAATCGCTCCCGATGCATCGGTTATGCGGTAGATGCCCGGCGTGTCGCTGTTGAGGGGACCTGCGCCCGGATTGTCCCGATATCCCGGGCTCAGCGCGTACCACAATCGCTCGCCCCAGCCGTCACGCACGTCGGGCAGCCCCAGGGTGCGCCACGGCAATCGCCCGAGGTAGCTCGTGCAATTGCCAAATGCACCATCAGCGGTGCCATCGTTGTCGACGTCAGGGCATGGAAGGCTGCCGGGTCGCGTGTCGTCGGCCGCCGCGCGCCCTATAAGCGTATCGCGCGCAACCGCCAGAGCGGCGGAAGTTCGCTCTTCGCGCGATGCCGTGTGTTCGCGCGATGCGCCCCACAGGTACACAGCGCTCGCGGCTGCTATGCCGACAAATGCGAGAAGCGGCAGGAGCGTATAACCCTGCTGCGCGCGCGTGATGCATATCGTACGGGACATCATGGCATGCTGTCAGGCGCGAGCACGCCGCGCTCGTTGTCATACTTACGCCGCAAGCGAAATCCGGGCTCTCCCGGATGCGGCGAACTAGGCGCTTCGGCGACGGGCAATGGCGGGCGCCGCGCATAGCTCTCGCTGATCTCGCCGGTGGTGAGATCGGCACTTTGCCCGACTTTCAAACGTATGCCGTCGCGCTGTCGCGTTATCGCAATGCGGGCCGCGCCGTCGTCGTCGACGCGCGCGGTTGGTGCGCCGGGATCTTTCGTGCGCTCGTGTACCGGGCGATCGTTGATCCACACCGTCGTGCGACCATCGCTTCGCCGCACGAGACCGGAATACCTGACAACCTCCGGCGGCGGAGGAGCCGCTTCGACGGCCGTTTCGATGGCCGGTCGATGCGCCCGCTGCTTGCGCAGCGCGTCCAGCTGTGAGCGCTGGTCCGGCGTAAAGAAAAGTCGCCCCAGCGATTCCGACGCCGACGCCGGGGTACATAATTGGCCGAGGAGCACTATCGCGACGAAGCGCTTCATGGACGCGCTCCGGCGGTGCGGGCGTTTGCCGTGAGCCATGTCATCTGGCATTCGGCCTCCAGCTGGGGCTGGTATCGGAGAGCGCGCGCAGCAGGCGCCCGCTTTACCGTGCACTCCTCCAAAAGGTAAAGACCCAGATGCTGATCTTCGAGCGCTCCGAAGAGCCGCATGAGATCTTCTTCGTGCAGCAAGCCGACCTTCAGGCGCATTGGCGACTCGAGCACTTCCAGTTGGGGCACGTTGAGGTGCTGTGCGCCTCGATAATTCCGTTGTGCGCCGATGTGGTATTCGATGCCGAACAAGCCGGCGGCCTGATTCGCATTGCGCAGGCCGGTCACCCAGTTGAGGCGCTGCTCTGGCGCAACGAATCCCGCGCGCTCCAGGCTGCGGTATGCGCCTAAATTTTGAACGATGATCTCTCGCTCGCGGCCGGAAGATTGCAGCCGCATCAGGGCTTCCTGGGCGCGCCTGCTCTCTTGGCGCAGCCGCTGCTCGGCAGCATCCACGTGATGCCATAGGACCTGCGCCCCACCGACGGCTGCGATCGCGATAACGGCGAGGAGAGAGAGCGGCCGGCGAAGCGCACGTAGTTCGTCGCGAGTCATGTGCGCGCCTTCAACGTGATATGCACCGTGAATTCGGCTGCGCCGGCCGGCTCACTGCTGTCGCGTGTGTTGCCCGCCAGCGCCACTGAAGGATCGACATTCAACGGCAGGCGCGTGAGGCGCACGTCGCGCACTGCCGGATCGCGAGACAGCTCATCGGCAAAGGCGCGGATGGCGTTGACCGCGGCGCGATAGTCCCCGGCGAAGGGGCGCACCTCTCCGGCCACTACTGCGCTCTCGTCCTGCACGCCGGAAGGCGGCGCACTGCTGCTTCCCTGATGACGGCCGTCTCTCCAGGTGATTTCGTTGACAACAATATCGGGGGACGAGGCGAGCGCGCGGGACACGAGGTGCATGGCGAACTGGGGCGTGCGCGCTTCTGCCTTGAGGCGCTGTGCCGCGATTACCGCCTGCTGCAGGGCAGCGGCCGGTGCCGGTGCAGATGGAAACGAGCGTGTAACCGATTGATATTGCTCTTCGTAACGGCCTCGGTCTTGAATGGCGCGTACGATTGCCGATTCCGTTTGAGCGAGCTGCCATCCGGCGTAGCTGGATGCGATGATGCCTGCTGCAGCGGTAGCAGCGCACGCCCGATACACCGCGGCGCGCCGCTTGAGGCCGCGATGTGCGAGAAGCGCGGAGGGCGGGGCGAGGTTGTATCCCGGCGACTGCAGGGCGAGTAGGTGCAAAAAGACGATATCGATTGCCTCCGGCACAGGCTCGACTCGCATTCTCATCAACCGGGCAAGCTCGGCGCTTCCGATGCGCACGCATTCCAGCGAAGGCGTCTCAGCCGCGATGGCCGCATGCGCGTCGAGATCCGCGTCACAGGGATCGAGCAGGACGATCGCGAGCGGATCATCGAGTGGCGCGGCCTGCAACGCGTGGAGGTAGAGCCGCGTGTTGGCGATTTCATCGGCGTATAACTGTGCGCGGGTGTCGGCCGCGCCGTCGAAGCGCGTGAGGCGGCTCAAACGAAATTGTCCGCCGCGGAAGTAGCTGAGCCGCAGCCCGCCACTGGTGCACGCCAGCAACATGATATGTGGCGCCGACAGGCGCAGCTTGCGGATGAGCGCAGCGCCGGCCATGGGCAGCAGATGCACGGCGGCGAGCGGAAGGGGCAGATCTTCCAGCAGCGCCGTCCAAGGGGTGACGAGGTCCGGGTTGGTCAGCGCAGCAAACTGATAGCGGTCGTCCCGCCGCCCGCCCGGTTCGCGGCCTTGCCACTCCGCTGCACAGAATGGTGTGTTCCTGTAGTGCTGGCGCAGCTTGCGCGCGACAAGGTCACGCCGGTCATCGCCGCGTGCATGGGGCAATACGTCGGTCCGATAATCTTCTTCCACCGCGTCGACGGCGATGTATACGGGAATGTCGCGATACGTCGAGAGCGAAGCACGGCACGCGGCGAGCCCGTCGTCGCTGTTCGGCACCGTGAGATGGCTCGTGATCGCCTGGCCGTTCCAATGACCGAACGTCACCCGGTCTGCGGAGATCGCAATGAGTAGCTTGTGTCGCGCGATCACAGTTTCAGCTTTCCGAGGATATCGTATACGGGCGAAAGCACCGACCACATGATGCAGGCGAGCACCGCCCCTAGCGCGACTGTCATGGCGGGCTCCAGCAGCTTCAGTGCCTTGTCCACCGATTCGCGGACGTCCCGTTCGTAAAAATAATTGACATTGCGAAGCGCGAGGTCGAGCGCACCGGTGTTTTCCCCGACCCGCAGCATGCGGATGACGAGCGGCGGAAAAATGCCGAGGTTTCGGAACGATTCGGTGAGCGTCTCTCCGGACGATACTTGCTGGCCGGCACGTGCGAGGCTCGAGGCTATGCAGCGATTGCTTGCGATGCCTTCGCTGGTTTTCAGCGCGTCGAGCACGGTGATCCCCGACTCGTACATGAGCGCAAAGAAGCTGGCGAAGCGCGCAAGGATGATTTTCTTGAGTATCGGCCCGGTGAGCGGAATCCGCAGCTTGAGATAGTCCCATGTATACGCAGCTTTTGGATTTCGCCGCACGGCGTATGCCAGGCCGACCACCATGCTTGTCGGCACGCCAATCACGATGGGCCAGTACGCCCGCATGGCATCGGATACGCCGATCAGCATTCGCGTCTGGAGCGGCAGCGGAATGGACATCGTCTTGAGCAGCGTAGCGACTTGCGGCACAAGGTAGAGCAGCAGAAACAAGACCACGGCGCCGAGCACGGCCACCACCATCGCCGGGTAGATGAGTAGGCGCTGCGTCTGCGAGGCAAGCTCGTCCTGCCACTTCAACGATGCCGCGAGGCTTTGGAACACATCCGTCAGCCGCCCGGTCTGCTCGCCGGCACGGACGAGATTCACGAACACTGGGCGGAATACTTCCGGATGCGCTGCCAGACACTGCGACAGCAGCCGTCCCGCCTCCAAGTCTTCCGCGACCACTGTGATGATTTCGCGCAGCCGCGCGTTCGCCTGATGATCGCGCATGTCCTTCAAACCATCGAGCAGCGGAATACCACAACGGCACATCTGCTCCATATCGAAGCAGAACGTGATGAGGTCCGCGCGCGTGATACGGCCACGTCCGAGGAGGCGCTGTTTGCGCACCGGCGCTTCACGGCAGGTGATGAGATCGAGTCCGATGCGCTTGAGGCGAAGCTCGAGGTCGACTTCGTTGGTCGCTTCGAGCCCGCCGCGGGCGGGGCGGCCCGACGTATCGACGGCCTTGTAATTAAACGTTGCCATGGCCGCCAGCATGCAGTCCGCTCGAGGTCATCGGTAACGCCCCGTCAAATCGACCGTACGTCCGAGTTCTTGCAAGCTCGTCAACCCTTCAGCGACACGCTGCAAGCCTTCTTCGGCCAGCGATCGGTAGCCTTTCTGCACGGCGCATGCACGCAGCTCCTTCAGCGTCGCACGCCGCGCAACCAGCTCGTCCATGTCTGCATCCATCACGAGCAGCTCCATGATGGGCGCTCGTCCCTTGTATCCTTTGTGATCGCACGCTGGGCAGCCGACCGGTCGATAGATTCGTTCGAGGCCCGGCGCATGGGCACCCAGCACAGCGCGCTCCTCGTCGGTCGGCGCGGACGCGGCACGGCACGCCGGGCACAGGACACGGACGAGGCGTTGTGCGATGACGCCGATGATGTTGCCGGCCATGATGTCGGGCTGTATGCCGATGTCCAGCAAACGCGGGAATGCGCCGAGCGCCGAATTCGTGTGAAGCGTGGTGAATACCTGATGGCCGGTCATCGCGGCTCGGAACGCCATTTCAGCCGTTTCGCGATCTCGTACTTCGCCCACGAGGATGATGTCGGGGTCCTGACGCATGATCGAGCGTATTCCGTCCGCGAAGTTCATGCGGGCGACTTCGTTCACCGAAGTCTGCCTGAGCAGCGTGAGCGGGTACTCGACGGGATCCTCGAGCGTCATGATGTTGACCGTCTCGTCGTTCACGCGTGCTAGCAGCGAATATAGCGTCGTCGTTTTCCCGCTGCCCGTGGGTCCGGTCACGATCAAGATTCCTTCGGGCCGTGCGAGCATGACCGATAACTTGCTCAAAACGCCCGCCGGGAGCTGCATGCGCTCGAGGCTGATGATCGACTTCTCGCGATCGAGGACGCGCAGCACGATGTTCTCGCCGTAAATCGTGGGCTGGGTTGATACGCGGAAATCGACCGGTCTTCCGTTTAACGTCAACGTGAGCCGCCCGTCTTGCGGCGCGCGCGTTTCCGCGATGTTCATTTCGCTGACCACTTTTACGCGCACGGTGATGCCGGGCAGGTAGTTCTTGTGCAGGCTGCGCACGGTCTCCAATACGCCGTCTATCCGGTAGCGAACGCGCACGAAGCCGTATTCCGGCTCGAAATGGATGTCGGATGCGCCGCGTTTCACTGCATCGACCAGCAGCGCGTTCACCAGTCGCACCATCGGGTGGGTGTATTCGTCGCCCCCCGCCTGGAGGCTGTCGTAGTCGATCTCTCCCGTTTCGATCTCGCGCAGGATGCCGTCGACCGACAGGTCGTAACCATAGAACTGGTCGATATGATCTTCGAGCTGCGCTTCGGCCGCGAGCTGGGTCTTGATGTCGACGTGCGGCCCGAGCATCGCCCGGAGCTGATCCATCACCACCACGTTGAAGACTTCCGTCGTTGCAATGGTGAGCACGTTGTGGGCGGCGTCGTAGGCGATCGGAAGCACGCGGTGGCGGCGCGCGAATTCCTGCGGTATGAGGCGCAACGCTTCCGGATCGGCGACGACCTGGGCAAGATCGATGGACTCCTGGCCTATGGTCCGCGCGGTGATATCGCGTATCGCATGCTCGGTGAGAAAGCCGAGCCGCACGAGGACGCGAGCCATGGACGCGTCGGTGTGGCGTTGTTCGGCGAGCGCGATCGCCAGCTGATCAGGGGTGATCAACCCTTGCTGTACCAAGAGCTCGCCCAGCCGAATTTTCTTCCGGTGTTCGGGTGACATGAGGGCCGTTCACAGACGACGGTGGGACACGATGCGTTCTTACTCGGTGCTGGCGGCCGCGATCATCGCGGCGCGCCGCTCGGCCTGCGTAACGTCGAAGGCTGCTGTCGCGCGCGTTCGCGCAAGCTCTACGGCGCGCCGATAATACGTGGCGGCGAGCGCCCGTTGTCCGAGGTGCTCGAGACTGACGGCGAGGTTGTACGCGTGGTCCGGGTTGCGGGGGTCCATGCGTTGCGCCTGGAAATAGGCGTTTTGCGCTTGCGGCCACAGTTTCTGCTCGGCGTACAAGGTGCCGAGTGACTGATAGAGGAAGGGAATCGGCTCGCGCGCTACGAGCTCCTTCAGTCTGAGTTCTGCTGTCGCATAGTCGGCGCGGCCAAAAAGAGCGAGCAGCGCACCCTGCGCGACAGCGTTGGTCGGCTCGAGACGCAGGACGCCCAGATAAGCATTGCGTGCGGTGTCGAGATCATCGCGATGGATTGCGATCGCGGCCTGGCCCAGCAGCACGTCGATGTTATGCGGGTCATTCTGGGCGACTTGGCTGTACAGCCGATTTGCCGCCTCGTAGTCTCCTGCTTGGAGGGCGGCGTATGCAGATTGCAGGGCTGCGCTGGGGCCGGTGTCCGGCGTAGCCCGGCGTACGTGTACCTTGGGTGCCGGTGCCGGACCGAGCACGCGCGGCATCTCCTTACGCGGAGGCGTTTCGGGCGTTTCTGCAGCGACCGCGTGCGCCGTGCCGAGGGCGATCAAGAAGGCAGCGGGAGCGGACCTCGTGAGGAGCACGTTCAGCATGATCATGGCCTCATTGCCCTGCGCTTGTCGTCGTGGTCTGGCCGACCGTATCCGGCAGGAAGTGTTGGAAAAACTTGAGCTCGTCGCTTTCCAGTGTGGGATTCGTGATGACAGTAGGCTTGAGGAAAATCACGAGCTCGGTTTTCGCGACACGTTCATTGCGGAAACGGAAAAGCTCGCCTACGTCTCTAGCGTCGCCGAGCACCGGCACCTGCTCGCGGATGAACCGCATGTCGTCCTGCATGAGCCCGCCGAGTATGACCGTCTGCCCGCTCGCGACTTGGAGCACGGACTCCATTTCGCGAACCTGAATTTCAGGCACGGGATTCGGAATGCGCTGGCCGTTGACCGCGAGGCTTGGATTCGGATCGTCCTTGAACCGCAGCACGCGCGAGATCGTGGGCCTTACGGTGAGCGATACGCGCTTGTCGTCCGCGACCTGAGGCGTTACGCCCATAACGACGCCCACAGCGACGATCTTCGGCGTGCTGTTGAACGTGGTCGTCGCCACGCCCTGTGTCGTATTCGTCTGCGCGCGTATTTCGAAATAGACGACGTTGTCGACCACTTTGAGCAGCGCGGTCTGGTTGTTCAGCGCCATGAGCTTCGGACTCGACAGGACGCGCGTGTTGCCAAACTCCTGGAGCAACTTTACCGTCGCGCTGATATTGCCCACGTCGGAGCGCGGGTTCTGATAACCGACAGTGAACGAGTTACCGGCGGATGCGCCGGCAAGCTGGGAGGCAGCGTCGAAACCGCCGAGCAGCCGCTGATTGAACGTGATACCGCCGCTTACGGCGAGTCGGCTCCAGTCGATGCCGGCTTGATAGGCATCGGACAGCGCGACTTCGACGATCGTTGCTTCGATGAGCACCTGCCGTTGCACCGATTGCGAGATGCTTTCGATGTGTTGGCGTATGAGCTCATGCTGACGCTCGGTGCCCAGCACGCTAACGGTGCCGCTCGCTGGATTGATCACGACGTCGTCTTTGGCATCTCCGAGTAGAGGTGGCTGCGGTGTTCCGAAAGCCGTGGTGAACAATGCGGTCGCCGCCTGACCGGCTCGCGCGACCGCCTCGGCTTGCAGCAGGCGCTCCTCTCTCGCGGTCTTCACGGCTTCCAAGCGCGCTGCCTTGTCTTCCGCACTCAGCATCTGGTTGCGTGTTGAACTCAGGATGGATCGTATGTTGTCGCGCAGCTGCTCCCAGAAGTCGTTGCGCGACACGGTACGAACGATAGTGTTGGACCCGCTGGTGCTGGAGGCCGGCGTGCCGGTCGACGGCATGGCGGCCGCGGACGACGATGCCCCGCCGGCGCCGGAAGTCGACGAGGATATTTCGCCCGTCACGCCAATGGACGACACGGTATCGCGGGTCATGTTGACGTAACCTATGCGATACGTCTTCATGTACGGCGTGTCCGGTGTGACCAGTATCGTGTTCCCCTGCTGCTGGTAGCGCATGTTCACCTGCTTCGCCATCCGCTCCAGAATGGCCGGCAGCGTCTCGTCGATTGCGTTGATGCTGACGGTGCCCTGCAGCGAGGGGTGGATGTCGATGTTCTGCCGGGTGTCGCGGGCAAGCGCCTGAAGCAATTCCTTCACCGGCACTTCGTTTACTACGACGGTGTACAGCGGAAGCTTGGGCCGAACACGCAGTGGCGGAACGTAGGGCGTGATACGGGCAACCGGCGGAATCGCCCCATCCGGTGCGGGTGTCGAGGGCGCCGTGATGTGTCCGGAAGAGGGCGGTACGTAAGGCCGTATCTGCGCGCAGCCGCTCAAGTACGTAACCGCCACGAGCACAGCGCAGTGCATTGCCGTCGTGGCGGATGCGAATCCCGCGGCGCGCGCGCCGCCGATGTGCGGATCCATATGTCGCCCCCCTGGTGAGCGCGTCACGTTTCGGACGTGACGGCGCGGCGTTCTTCGAATCGGCATGTGTCGCCGCGCGTTTGTTGCTTCTGATCGGCAGGTGCTTCGCGCGTTCCGGCGGCGACTTGGTGTGAAATAACTAACACCATCGGGCGGCCCGGAATATGTAATACGTCACGGTCTCAGATATGCTGCGGCGACCGTATCCGAAAATCTCTCCATTTGTGAGATTTCGGCCACGGTGTCTCGTGTCATCAGATCAAGCGTCGCGTCTCGCGCGTCGGGTAGCGGCCGCTCCATGCGCCTGCATGCGGCTGTAAAGCGTCGTGCGCTGAATGCCGAGCAAGCGGGCAGCGCGGGTGAGGTTTCCGCCGGTGGCGGCGAGCGCCGCCTCGACGTAGCTGCGTTCCCATTGCTGCAGCATGTCGTCGAGCACGAAAGCGCTGGATGCCTCGAGATGACGACGAGCCAGCGCGACAAGATCCCGCTCGCTCGATACCCCGGGGATTGCCATCGGCTCGGCGTCATGGTCGGCATCGAGCTCGTCGCGCAGCATTGCGGCAGTCACACGGCGGCCGGCATGTTTGGTCACCAAGCGGATGACGATGTTGCGCAGCTCGCGCACATTCCCCGGAAACGCATAATCGAGCCAAAGTGCCTGCGCATCGTCGGCTAGCGCGAACGGCTCGCCCCCCGCCTGCGCGGTGTAATGCGCTCGAAAATGCTCGAGCAGCGTGAGCTTGTCGGCCGCCAGGTCGCGCAACGGCGGAACATCAATGGTGAATACGGAGAGGCGGTGATAGAGATCCGCCCGAAAGCGGCCGTCACGCGCTTCGCGTCGCAGGTCGCGGTTGGTGGCCGCGATGATGCGGGCACCCGACGTGCGGGTGGCTGTTTCGCCGACGCGTTGGAATTGCCCGTTCTCCAGCACGCGCAGCAGCTTCGCTTGCAGCTCCAGCGGCAGTTCCCCGATCTCGTCGAGCAACAACGTCGAATCGTCCGCATCCTCGAAATATCCGGCGCGTGAACTGACTGCGCCGGTGAACGCGCCCTTTGCGTAACCGAAGAGCGTCGCTTCCACCAGGGTCGGCGACAGCGCAGCGCAGTTGAGGGCGAACAGCGGCCGCGCAGAGCGCGCGCTCCTTGCGTGCAGCGCTTGGGCGACCCGTTCTTTGCCGCTGCCGGATTCGCCCTGGATCAGCACCGGGAATGGCGCCTTGGCGTAGAGCTCGATCTGCTGACGGATTTTCTGCAGTGGTGCGCTGTCGCCGATGAGTTCGCCACCACGCGCGAGGCTCCTGTCCGGTGCGTTGAGACGCAGGGAGTCGTGCAGCAACGCACGAAGCCGCTGAGGCTCGCAAGGTTTCGCGACGAACTCGATCGCACCGAGAGTGCGTGCGTGGCGCGCGTGGGCCTCGTCGGTTTGCCCGGACAAGACGACGATTCTCATGTCCGGCGCTGTGGCGACGAGATCGCGGATGAGCTGAAAGCCTTCGTCCGGCGAGTCCGGCGCAGGCGGCAGGCCGAGATCTACGAGTGCGAGCTCGGGCGGCCGATCGCGATCGCGAAGGAGATCCTGCGCTTCAGCACGAGATCCGGCCGCAATGACATTGAAATCCCGGCGCAAAGCGAATTCGAGCGTGTCGCGGATCAGCGTGTCGTCGTCCACCACCAGCACGTCGTGCATCGCCGTCATATGGTCGCGCTCAGCACATCGCCGTGTCGGAAGTGCAGGCGAGGAAGGCCGTTTCGATATCGGAGGAGTCGTAATGCCGTTTGAATTCCGCAGGACTTCCGATGAAGCGCAACGTTCCGCGATGCATGACGCCGATACGGTCACATAGCGCGTCCACATCCGCGAGCGCATGCGAGGCGAGAAATACCGTCTTGCCAGCCTCGCGCAGGGACCGCAGTTCGCCTTTCAGAAGGGCGCGGGCTCGAGGGTCGAGGCCGGTTGCCGGCTCATCGAGGATGTAGAGGTCTTTGCCCGACAGCAGGCAGGCGGCAAGCGCCAGTTTCTGCGCCATACCTTTCGAATAGGTGCGCGCGGGCCGTTCCAGGGCATCCGTCGGCAGGTCCAGTCGCTTGATGGTCGCCACGGCGGCCGTCGGATCGTAGCGATGGCCATGGAGGTTGGCCATGTACCGCAGGAAATCCGTTCCGGTGAGATAGTACGGAGGATTGAAACGCTCGGGCAGATACGCGAGCACGGCGCGTGAATGCACCATGGCGTTGGACACGCCGAGGATGTCCACGGTGCCCCGGTCGATCTCGCAGAAATCCAGCAGGCACTTGATGAGCGTCGTTTTGCCGGCGCCGTTCTCGCCGACGATGCCGAAAATCTCGCCGCAGCGGACGCGGAGATCCACCTCGGCCAATGCGACGACGGTACCGTACCTCTTGCCCAGTCCGACGCATCGTATGGCGGCGTGTTCACTCATGGTGGACGCTCGCCACGCCCTGTTTTCGGTGCGCAGATGTCATGATCGGATCAGCATACGGTTCGAACACAAGGCGACACAGGACAAATACCGCACTTGCATCGTCCCTGGTTCGCCGGCCGTCGGCCCGACCGCCGGTGCGAGCGCTAAACTGGCCCAAGTGGTTGTAACCGTTTAGAATCGCTCCTTTTTTCAAACCCCGGTAATCGGTGGCCGACGACAACCTTATCGAAATCAAGGACGTGAGTTTTGCTTACGCAAGCCGTCCTATCCTCGAGGGCATCAATATGGTGATTCCTCGCGGAAAAGTCGTCGCCATCATGGGCATCAGCGGCTCGGGGAAGACGACGCTGCTCAGGCTCATCAGCGGCACGGTGAAGCCGAGCAAGGGAGAAGTGCGCGTTGCGGGAACGTCCGTGCCGGACCTCGACCGCGATGAGCTGTACCGTTTGCGCCGGCGCATGGGCATGCTCTTCCAGTTCGGCGCACTGTTTACGGACATGTCGGTGTACGACAACGTCGCGTTCCAGATGCGCGAGCACACCCAATTGCCGGAGCGGATCGTCCGCGATCTCGTCCTGATGAAGCTCAATGCGGTCGGCTTGCGCGGCGCGCATCGACTCATGCCATCGGAGCTCTCGGGCGGGATGGCGCGACGGGTGGCGCTCGCACGCGCGATCGCGCTCGATCCGATGTTGATGATGTACGACGAGCCGTTCACCGGACTCGATCCGATTTCGCTCGGCGTCATCAGCAACCTGATACGCCGGCTCAATGATGCGCTTGGGGCGACTTCCATCGTGGTGACGCACGACGTGCAGGAAGCCCTTGAGTTGGTGGACTACGTTTATTATCTGTCGAACGGCAAGATCGTAGCGCACGGCACGCCGGACGACATGCGCGCGTCAACCGAACCGCTCGTCAGGCAGTTCGTGTACGGAGAACCGGACGGCCCGGTGCCGTTCCAGTATCCGAGCAGACGCTATGCCGAGGACTTGAGACTCACACCTTAATATGTTTGATCGCCTGGCTCACCTCAACGTCCGCACCATCGGCCATCATACGGTCGAGATCCTGTACCGCCTGGGATACTGGAGCCGTTTCTTCGCGCTCACGCTCGCCCACTCCGGCCAGAGCCTGCGCCGCTTCCGGTTGGTGATCCGCGAGCTCTATTACACCGGCGTACTGTCGCTCATCATCATTATCGTCTCGGGCCTGTTCGTCGGGATGGTGCTCGGCTTCCAGGGCTATCAGACTCTGCAGACGTACGGGTCCGAGTCCGCACTCGGCGTGCTGGTCGCGCTGTCGCTCGTTCGCGAGCTGGGCCCGGTGGTGGCGGCGCTGCTCTTTGCGAGCCGGGCCGGTTCGGCGATGACGGCAGAGATCGGTCTGATGAAGGCGACCGAGCAGCTTGCCGCAATGGAGCTCATGGCGGTCGATCCGATCTCGCGGGTAGTGGCGCCGCGCTTCTGGGCCGGCGTCATTTCGATGCCGCTGCTCGCCGCAATGTTCAGTGCAATGGGCATCTTCGGCGGCTACCTGATCGGCGTGGTCGTG
The DNA here is from genome assembly GCA_050260255.1 of Rhodospirillaceae bacterium. Lineage (GTDB taxonomy): Bacteria > Pseudomonadota > Gammaproteobacteria > Burkholderiales > SG8-41 > JAQGMV01. Next base: position 29,352 of record JBLNBW010000111.1, read on the forward strand.
ATCGGCGTGGACGAAGGGTCGTTCTGGTCGCAGATGCAAAGCGCCGTCGATTTCCGCGAAGACATCGTGAACGGCGTCATCAAGAGCTTCGTGTTCGGGGTGGCCGTGACGAGCATCGCACTGTTCGAGGGCTACGACGCGCCGCCGACCGCCGAAGGCGTATCGGGCGCCACGACGCGCACGGTCGTCACGTCGTCGCTCACGATCCTGGGTCTCGATTTCTTGCTGACCTCATTCATGTTTCGGGGGGTGTAATGGAACGCTCGACGCTCGACCTGTGGGTAGGGCTCTTTGTATGCGCCGGCATAGGCGCCTTGCTGATACTCGCGCTGAAAGTGGGCAATGCCAGCAGCACCATTAGCGGCCCCGCGTACCACGTGACGGCGCAATTCGACAATATCGGGGGGTTGAAGCCTCGCGCGCCGGTGAAAAGCGCCGGCGTAGTGGTCGGTCGGGTATCTTCGATTTCGTTCGACACAGAGCGCTTCGTCGCCCGCGTCGTGCTGAGCATCGACCAGGATTACAAATTTCCCAAGGACACCACTGCATCGATATTGACTTCTGGCCTGCTGGGCGAGCAGTACATCGGGCTCGATGCGGGCGGCGATACCGCGAATCTCGCCGAGGGCGATACGATCAAGCTCACGCAATCGGCAGTGGTGCTGGAAAAGCTGATCAGCCAGTTTCTGTACAGCAAGGCGGCCGAAGGCGCCGACGCGAAGAAATAATTCATAACAGGGAAACAAAATGAAGAACCGACTCGTAGCTGTGTTGCTTGCTTGCGCCTGCTGGGCGGCTCAGCCGTCGATCGCTGCCGATATGGCGCCCGATGCGCTGGCGAAAAGCGTGACCGATGAAGTGCTCGAAGCCGTGCGCGCCGACAAGGATCTGCAAAGCGGCAATTCGCAGAAAGTGCTGCAGCTCGTCGAGGCGAAGGTGCTGCCGCATTTCAACTTTACGCGCATGACCCAGCTCGCGATGGGGAAGAACTGGCGTCAGGCCCAGCCCGAGCAGCAGAAAGCGCTGGTGAACGAGTTCCGCACGCTGCTCGTGCGCACGTACACCGCTGCGTTCAGCGGCTACAAGAATCAGACGATCGATTACCGTCCGCTCAAGTTGGCGCCGACCGACACCGATGCGACGGTGAAATCGGTCATCAACCAGCCCGGCGCGCAGCCGATCGCGGTCGACTACAGCATGGAGAAGACCGGTCAAGGCTGGAAGGTCTACGACGTGAAGATCGAAGGCATCAGCCTGGTGGACAACTATCGCAGCACGTTCAATACCGAAGTGCAGAAGAACGGCGTGGACGGTCTCATCAAGGCGCTGGCAGACAAGAACAAGAGCTTTACACAGGCGAGAGCGAGCGCGAAATGATGGTCTGTGCGGACGGGCGGTGCCGCATCGAAGGGCCGCTCACGATCGACAACATTACCGCGGTGCTGGAAGAGAGCAAGCGGCTGTTCACGGCGCGCGAGATCACTGTCGATCTCGCGTCGGTGACCGATGTCGATTCGTCGGCGGTGAGCCTGCTGCTGCAATGGCAGCGCGCCGCGCGCGGCGATGGCCGCGCGATCAGCTACGTCAATTTGCCGCCGAACTTGAAGAGCCTCGCCGTGCTCTACGGCGTGGCTGAACTGATACCCGGCGCGGCCTGACACCGGGCCATCCGGCCTTGCACGCTGCGCGGCATCCTGCGCCGAGCCGCCATTCATGACACTCGCCATACAGATCGAGCAGGTCTACAAGCGTTACGGTGCGCTGCAGGCGCTCGGCGGCGTCTCGCTCGAAATCGAGCAGGGCGAGTTCTTCGGCCTGCTGGGGCCCAACGGCGCCGGCAAGACCACACTCATCAGCATTCTCGCCGGCGTGACGCTCGCCACCAGCGGCGTCGCGCGGGTGATGGGGCACGACGTCGTAGCCGACTATCGGCTCGCGCGCCGCGCGCTCGGCGTCGTCCCGCAGGAGCTCGTGTTCGATCCATTTTTCACGGTGCGCGAAACGCTGACGATACAG
>JBLNBW010000112.1:0-13877 GCA_050260255.1 Rhodospirillaceae bacterium
GGCGGCAATCGGCAAGCTCGGCCATATCGATATCCTGGTGAACTGCGCGGGAGGCAGCCAGCCGGCGCTCGATATCTATGCGCCCGAATCCGCGTGGGAGGAAGCGATGACGATCAACTTCGTGCGGGTGCGTCAGCTGACGCACGAAGTGCTGCCCGGGATGATCGAGCGCCAGTGGGGGCGCATCATCAACATTACCGGCAAGTCCGAGCCGGAGCGCTTGATCGCCGCAACACCCGCAAAGGCGGCGGTCCACGGCTGGTCCAAAGGACTATCGCGCGAAGTCGGCAAGCACGGCATCACCGTGAACTGCATACCGCCCGGCCGCATCATGAGCGAGCAGATACGGCGGAAATATCCTGCCGAGTTTCGCGCACAGCAATCGGCAAAAGAAATACCGGTCGGCCGCTACGGCGAGCCCGAAGAGCTGGCAGCGCTGGCGGTGTTCCTCGCCTCGCCCCTTGCGTGCTATATCACTGGCGCGGTGTTACCCGTCGACGGCGGCTTGAGGCGTTTTGCGTTCTGACGGACGTTCCCGCGCCATGAACGTGGCGATCGTGGGCGCAGGCTACGCTGGCGTGGCGGCCGGTGCAGCGCTTGCCGACGCGAATGTTCCCGTCACGATTTACGAAGCCGCCAGCACAGTGGGCGGTCGCGCGCGCCGCGTGGAGATCGAGGGCACGCCGCTCGACAACGGCATGCACATACTCCTGGGCGCCTACCGGGAAACGCTCGCGCTGATGCGCAAGGTGGGCGTTGCGCCGGAAGAGGCGTTGCTGCGCCTGCCGCTCGACTGGGATATGCACGAGTGCTTTCGCCTGCGCGCCGCGCCGCTCCCCGCGCCGCTGCATCTCGCGGTCGGGCTGCTACGCGCGCACGGCGCGTCGCTGCGCGAGCGCTGGTCCGCCGCGCGTTTCCTGATGTCGCTGCGGCGCACGCATTTCACCATCGCGCGCGATATTTCCGTTGCGACACTGCTCAAGGAGCATGCGCAGGGCGAGACGCTGGTCCGCCATCTGTGGGAGCCGCTGTGTCTCGCGGCGCTCAACACGCCCATGCGCGAGGCGTCCGCGCGGGTGTTCCTCAACGTGCTGCGCGATGGCCTGGATGCTCGACGCGAGGCAAGCGACCTTCTGCTCGCGCGCCGGGACCTGAGCGCCTTGCTGCCCGATCCCGCGGCGCGATACATACGCGAACGCGGCGGCGACGTGCGCCTGCGCTCGCCGGTGCGCGAAGTGCAGCACGTGCGCGGGCGCTTCCGTGTCGCGACGCGCGACGGCAGCGCCGAATACACCCACGTGATATGCGCGACGTCGCCACACCATGTGTCTCACGTCATCGGCCGCCTGCCCGGTATTGCAAGCCTCACCGCGACGATTGAAGCGCTGCGCTACGAACCGATCTACACGGTCTACCTCCAGTACGATGCGAGCGTGCGGCTGCCGAAAGCGATGATCGGGCTTGCCGACCGGACGTCGCATTGGCTTTTCGACCGGGGCGCGATCGGCGGCCAGCACGGCCTTATCGCGGGAATAATCAGCGCGGGTGCTGCATACGCTGGTGTCGCACACGAAGCGCTCGCGCAGCGCGTGCACGACGATGTGACGCGCGTCGCGGGCGACGTGCCGGCGCCCACCTGGTGGCGCGTGATAGCCGAGAAACGCGCGACGTTCGCGTGCACGGTGAACCTCGAGCGTCCCGCACAGCGCGCGCCCTTGCCGGGACTTTTGCTCGCAGGCGACTACACGGCGGGCGAGTATCCGGGCACGCTCGAGTCCGCGGTTCGCAGTGGCCTCGCATGCGCGCGCGCCGTGCTCGCATGATGGACGACCGAGCGGCCGCCGCTGTGACGAGCGGCGTATAATCACGCCGAAATTTCAAAGGAGCGCATCGTGGCTGAACGCGAAGCAATGGAGTATGACGTTGTAATCGTCGGCGCCGGACCGGCCGGGCTCGCGGCGGGCATACGATTGAAGCAGCTTGCGCAGGAGAAGGGCACGGATGTCTCCGTGTGTATATTAGAGAAAGGCTCGGAAGTCGGTGCGCACATCCTGTCGGGTGCCGTCATGGATCCGCGCGCGCTGAGCGAGCTCATCCCGAACTGGAAAGAGCTGAACGCGCCGCTCAACGCGCCGGTCGTCGAAGATCGCTTCCTGATGCTGTCCGACACCGGTGCGCGCCAGGTGCCGAACGCGGTTCTTCCCGCATGCCTTCACAACGAAGGGATGTACGTCATCAGCCTGGGCAACGTGTGTCGCTGGCTGGGTCAGCAGGCCGAGGCGTTGGGGGTGGAGATATTTCCGGGCTTTGCTGCCGCTGAAGTGCTGTACGACGAAAACGGCGCGGTGCGCGGCGTTGCCACGGGCGATCTTGGAATCAACCGCCAGGGCGAGAAGACGGACGCCTACCAGCCGGGCATGGAGCTGCACGCCAAGTACACGTTCTTTGCAGAGGGCTGCCGCGGCCATCTCGGACGCGAGCTCCAGGAGCATTACGAGCTGCGTTCAGGCGTCGATCCACAGGTGTACGGCATCGGCATCAAGGAGCTGTGGGAAATCCGACCGGAGATGCACAAGAAGGGTCTCGTCATCCACACGGCAGGCTGGCCGCTGGACAACGACACCTACGGCGGCTCCTTTCTGTATCACATGGAAGACAACCAGGTCGCCATCGGCTTCGTCGTCGGTCTGGCGTACACCAATCCCTACCTGAGCCCGTACGAGGAGTTCCAGCGCTACAAGCATCACCCCGCGATCAAGCCCTTCCTCGAAGGCGGCAAGCGCATCGCCTACGGCGCGCGCGCGATCAGCGCAGGCGGACTGCAGTCCTTGCCCAAGCTCGTGTTCCCCGGCGGCTGCCTGATCGGCGACGACGCGGGCTTCCTCAACGCATCGCGGATCAAGGGCAGCCACGCCGCCATCAAGTCAGGGGCGCTCGCTGCGGAAGCGGCGTACACCGCGATCACCGGCGGCCGGTCCGCAGACGAACTGATCGCTTACCCGCAAGCATTCCGTAACAGCTGGCTCTACGACGAGCTGTACCGCGCGCGCAACTTCAAGCCATGGATGGCAAAAGGTCTCTACGTCGGCTCGCTCATGTTCGGCATCGATCAGATGGTGTTCCGCGGCAAGGCGCCTTGGACGCTGCACCACAAGCACGCAGACCACGAGACGCTGAAGAAGAAGAGCGAAGTGCGCCCCATCGAGTACCCGAAGCCCGACGGCGTCATCAGCTTCGACCGACTGTCTTCGGTATTCATCTCGAACACCAACCACAACGAAGACCAGCCGATTCACCTCACGCTCAAGGACCCGACCGTCCCGGTGCGCATCAATCTCGCGGACTACGACGCGCCCGAGCAGCGCTACTGTCCGGCCGGCGTGTACGAGATCGTGCGCGACGCCGACGGAGCCAATCCGAGGCTGCAGATCAACGCTCAGAACTGCGTGCACTGCAAGACCTGCGACATCAAGGATCCGACGCAGAACATCGTGTGGGTCGCCCCGGAGGGCGGCGGCGGGCCGAATTACCCGAACATGTAACGAGGCATCAGGACTGAGGCGTAAGAGGTCAGATTCGCGGGCGGCAATCGTGTTCGGCCGCCCCTCACACCGCCTCGAAGACGGCCGCGGCTCCCATGCCGGTGCCGACGCACATCGTTACCATCCCGTATCTGAGTTTCCGCCGACGCAAGCCGTGAACGAGCGTCGCGGTGCGTATCGCGCCCGTTGCGCCGAGCGGATGGCCTAACGCAATCGCGCCCCCGACCGGGTTTACTTTCGCAGGATCGAACTGAAGCTCGCGCACGACCGCCAAGGTCTGCGCAGCGAACGCTTCGTTGAGCTCTATCCAGTCCAGCTGGTGGTGTGCGATCCCTGCGCGTTGCAGGGCGCGCGGCGCTGCGGCGACAGGACCTATGCCCATGATCTCGGGTGGCACGCCGGCCACCGCATAGGAGCAGAAGCGCGCGAGCGGTGAGACCCCATAGCGGTTTATCGCCGCCTCGCTCATCACGATCACCGCACCGGCGCCGTCGGACATCTGCGAGCTGTTGCCCGCGGTCACCGAACCGCGCTCGGAAAAAGCCGGCTTGAGTTTCGCCAGCGTCTCGACGGTCGTGTCGGGCCGTGGTCCTTCGTCCCGCGCGGCTTCCCGTGAAGCAATGCGGATGACTCGCGCATCGAGATCCGGCGTGCGCTCGAGTATCGTGAACGGCGCAATCTCGGCATCGAACTCGCCCGCGGCAACGGCCGCCATCGCGCGCCGGTGGCTGTCCACCGCGTAGGCATCCTGTTCGGCGCGAGCAATTTTGTAACGCTCGGCGACTTTCTCGGCGGTAATCCCCATGCCGTACGCGATGGCGACGTTCTCGTCCTTCGCGAATACGACGGGATTGAATCTCGGCTTGTTGCCGCCCATCGGCACGAGGCTCATGCTCTCCGTGCCAGCTGCAACGATCACATCCGCGTCGCCCGCGCCGATCCGATCCGCCGCGACGGCGATCGCTTCGAGACTCGACGCACAGAAGCGATTGATCGTCATCCCCGGCACGCGGTCCGGGAAACCGGCGAGCAGCGCGGCTATGCGCGCTACGTTGAGGCCCTGCTCCGCTTCCGGCATTGCGCAGCCTACGATGACGTCTTCGACGTCCGCGGCATCCAGGCCATTGCACCGCTGCACCGCCTGTTTCAGGACATGCGCGAGCATGTCGTCCGGACGCGTGTTCCGGTACATGCCGCGAGGCGCTTTGCCGACGGCGATACGGGTCGCGGAAACGATGTAAGCGTCCTGGCGCACGTTGGTTACTCGTTACTCGTTACTGGTTACTGGGTCACTCGTTCGCATAGCACCAGCAACGCGTAACGTGTCACCCTTCCCTAGTTCCTAAGCGGCTTGCCGGTCTTCAGCATGTGTTCGATACGCGCCTGGGTCTTCTCGGTGGCGATGAGTTCCATGAACTGCACGCGCTCGAGGTCTAGCAGCCATTGCTCGTCCACGAGACTGCCCGCATCGACGTCGCCGCCGCACATCGCAATCGCAAGTTTCTCGCCCACGAGCATGTCGTGCTCGGAAATTCGCCCACCTTCGAACAGGTTGACGATGTAGGCCTTGAACGTAGCGATCGCGGTGCGGCCAGCAACCGGAATGCGATCCGGCGGCAGCGGGGGCCGATATCCAGCCTCCGCCAAGGCACGCGCTTCGCTCCGAGCGACGTGCAGTACCTCGTGGCGGTTCATGACGATGCGGTCGGCTGGTGTGAGATAGCCCAGCGCTCTCGCATGCTGCGCGCTGCGCGAGGGCTCGCCGTTAGCGACGGTCCGGAAGCTCCGTTGCAGAGCCGGCATGAGGTCCCCGCCGTGCGCTTCCCGCGCTGCGCGCAGTGCGAATTCTTTGCAGCCTCCGCCCGCAGGCACGAGCCCAAGCCCGACCTCTACGAGGCCAATATAGCTCTCCAGCGATGCCACGGTGCGATCCGCATGCATGACGAATTCGCAGCCCCCGCCGATCGCCAGTCCGTCCACCGCAGCCACCACCGGTATCATGGAATAGCGCAACGCCTGGGTGGTTTCCTGGAAGCGTGCGACCAGGTCTTCGATGTCCTGCAGCTTACCGGCCATCAGCTGATCCGCGACACCGAGCCGATGCGCGGCCTTGAGGACGAGCGGTGCAGCCGTCCGGCGCAGACGCTTCAGTAATGCCGCACCCGCGGATGGCTTGCTCGCCGACCCTTCGCCGCTGCGGCGTTTCAGATTCGCGCCCGCGGAAAACGGCGGCTCCGTCTGCCAGATCACCAGCCCCGCGTAACGCTGCTCGGCGACATCGATCGCCTGCAACACGCCGTCCAGCACCCCGTCGTCTATGGTGTGCATGCGCGTCTTGAACGAGACGATCGCGACATCGTCGCCGGTGTGCCAGCAGCGCACCGAAGGGGTTTCAAAGATCGTTTCGCCGAATTGCCGCGGCACCCCCAGCAAAGTCTCGGGAAACGGCTGGCGTCGATACACGGGGAGCGACGACCGCGGCTTGTATCGGCCGCTCTGCGGCGAGTAGGAGCCTTGCGCCGTATGCACTGCGCTGCGCTGCGGATCGGTAGCCCACGATGGCAACGGTGCGTCGGTCATACCTTTCCCGGCAGCGAGCTCTTCCTGCATGGCACGGACAGTGGGCTGCCACCCGGCCGCCTGCCATGTTTCGAACGGTCCTCGCTCCCAGGCAAATCCCCAACGCAACACGAAATCGACGTCGCGCGCCGTGTCCGCAATCTCGGCGAGATGGCACGCGCAGTAGTGAAACATGTCGCGATAGACGGACCACAGGAACCGCGCCTGAACGTGCTCGCTCCTGCGCAACTGTGCAAAGCGGGTCTCGACGTCCGATTCCTTCAATAGCGCGGCCACACCCGCGTCGACCACGCCCTGGGCGGGACGGTACTCGCCGGTCTCGAGATCGAGCACGTGAATGTCCTTGCCGATCTTCTGATAGATGCCGCGCCGCGTCTTCTGCCCGAGCGCTCCGGCGTCGATGAGGCGCTGCATCCACGGGGGAACGGCGTAGTACGCATGCCACGGATCGCCGGGAAGTCCATCCCGCATCGTCTTCACCACATGGGCGAACGTATCGAGGCCGACGACGTCTGCCGTCCGGAAGGTCGCGCTGCGCGGCCGGCCTATCAACGGGCCGGTCAGTGCATCGACCGTATCGAAGCCGAGCCCAAAGCGCGCCGCATGATGCATGACGGTGAGCAACGAAAAGAGACCCACGCGGTTGCCGATGAAGTTCGGCGTGTCTTTCGCGCGCACCACGCCCTTGCCCAACGCCGTGACGAGCAGCGTTTCCAGCGCATCGAGCAGTTCCGGATCGGTCGCCGCACCCGGTATGAGCTCGACCAGATGCATGTAGCGCGGCGGATTGAAGAAATGCACACCGCAGAATCGCGAACGCAGCGCATCGGGCAGCCCCTGCGCGAGGCGATCGATAGGAAGGCCGGACGTGTTCGTGACGAATGCAGCCGTGGGGCTCAAGTGCGGCGAGACGCGCGCATAGAGCTCGAGCTTCAAATCGAGGCGCTCGGAAATCGCCTCGATCACGAGATCGCAATCGGCAAGCTCGGAAAGATGCTCGTCGTAGTTCGCCGGCCTGATATAGTTCGCGACTTCCGCCGTCGCGAGCGGAGTGGGCTCCAGCTTGTGCAAGCCTTCGATCGCGCGCACGGCATTCGCGCTGCGATCGCCTTCGGTGGCCGGCAGCTCGAACAAGATTGCCGGTATTCCGGCATTGACGAGGTGCGCGGCGATCTGGGCGCCCATCACCCCAGCGCCCAGCACCGCCGCACGGCGCACTGGCAACAGTCGATAGGACATGGCTACGCGGTAGAGACAAATGTGCCGACGCGCGTGCCGGCACCCCGGTCAGAAGCTGTGCCGGTACTGTACGCTCACGATGTCGATCTTGCTATCGTAATTGCCGACCAGCGCGCCGCGGCCCAGCACATGAGCCGCCGAGAGCGCCGGCGCCCCGGTCGCGTTGAGCGCCGGGTCCCGGACGACGATGTGCGCATACCCGAAGTCCAGCGCGCCCGCCCGGGAGATCTTGTACTGCGCACCCAGCGCAAACCACAGCCGATCCTGATCCGGTATGCGGGGTGTGCGGTACACCTCGGGCACCGGCGACTGGTCGTATGCGATGCCGGCACGGTAAGTCCACTGCTGATCGGCGTGATAATTGACGCCGACTCCCGCCCGCCAGGTGTCGCGCCAGTTTTCGGGCGTGTTCTCGAGCACGGGCCCGCCGGTGCGAACGACCACGAGTGACTGGAACGAGCTCCACTGGGTCCACGTGACATCGGCCAGCACGTCCCAGCGTGCATTGAGGGTGTGCTTGATCGCAGCCGATGCCGTCGCCGGGAGCTTCAGGTCCGCCGTTACGGGCCCGTCGCCGATTTGCGCGGCCAACGCAGGCACACCAAGCGCGGCCTGCAAGGCCGCCGGCCGACCGGCATACGTCACCGTGCCGCCCAACTTGAAACCGATCGCCGATCGATAGGTGAGGCCGACGCGCGTCTGCGACGTCAAGTCGAACAGCGCGCCGAAGTTGTATCCCCATGCGGTGTCGTTGCCGGAGATACGGTTCGTGCCTTCCGTGCCCGCCGGCACACCCGGCACCCGGGCCGCGGCAGCAACGAAGCTGTAGTTGACCGCCTTGGTGAGCTCGGCCTCGGCACGCTGCCAATTCACGCCGAAGCCCACCGAAAAACGGTCGTTCACTTTGTAGGCGAGGCTGGGATTCACGTTGATCGTCACGAGATCCGAACGCAGCGCGTGAAACCGGCCCACCCAGTTCGTGTCGTAATCCGTCGTCAAACCGAAGGGCACATTGATCCCTACGCCGGCCGTCCATTTCGGATCGACCTGCCAGGTGAGATACGCGTTCGGAACGAAAGTGTAGTCGCCGGCATCGCCGCCGTTCGGTCCCGTCGTAAACCCACCCACAGCCGCCGTGGATCCGGTGTTGTTGAAGCGCGCCGAAGGCTTGATCACGTGGCCCACCACGACAACTTGGCGGCCGCCAAGCCGGCTCATGCCCGCGGGATTGAAGTACACCGTGCTTGCATCTTCGGCGACCGCCGCGGCGCCAGCGTAAGCATTGCCGAGCCCGCTTGCGTTCTGCTCCATGAGCTGAAAACCGGACGCTGCCGCGCCTTGAGTCAGGCCGGCCGCAAGGCATGCCAGACCTATCTTCCCCCACTCCATACCATTCCTCTTTTTTTACGGTCGATCGCTAGTGCCGCGATTATATAAGCGAACGGCGACGCTCGAAGCGACTTATTTGGGTACTGGACGCGGCCGACGCTCGTCGTCGACGGCTACGTAGGTGAGTACTGCTTCGGTGACCTTGACGCATGTCACACGCTCGGGACGCCGCTGCGCATAAACCTCGACATCGACGGTGATCGATGTGCGGCCGACGCGCACGACCTCGGCGTAGAAGCTCACCACGTCGCCCACCAGAACCGGCTGCTTGAAGACGAAGCTGTTCACTGCGACCGTCGCCACACGACCCTGAGCAAGCCGCGCCGCAGGCACGCTGCCGGCGAGATCGACCTGCGCCATGATCCATCCGCCGAATATGTCGCCGGTGTGATTCGCATCCGCCGGCATCGGAATGACGCGCAGCGTCGGCTCTTTCGCAGGCAAAGTCGTCATAAGCTCACAAGCCGGCATAGAGCCGGTCTATCTCCGTATCGAAACGCCTAAGAACGCTGTCGCGCCGCAGCTTCAGCGTCGGGGTCAGCAAGCCGTTCTCCACCGTCCACGGCTCGTTCGCAAACACCACGCGCCGCACCTGAAGATACCCGGGAAAGCTCTTCAGCTGAGTCGCGATGCGCTTCAGAGCAAGCCGCTCCACGTCGCGCGAGTGCAGATCGGCGCGCTCGAGTCCGGCCTCGGATCGCACCGCTTCCCAGCGTTCGCGGTTCAGCACCGCCACCCGCGTGAGATACGGCCGCCCTTCGCCGACGAGCATCACCTGCTCGAACACCGGATCGGCAAGCACCGCGGCCTCGACGTCGGTCGGGGAAATCTTTTCGCCGTTGGACAGCACCAGTATGTCCTTCAGCCGGCCCGTGATGTAAACGCGGCCGCGTTCGTCTATGCGCACGAGATCGCCGGTATTCAGCCACCCGTCCACGCTCATTACGGTGCGCGTGGCCTCGGCGTTCTTCCAGTAGCCCAACATCACGTTGGACCCCCGCACCTGCAGCGCACCATCGTCAGCGGTTCTTATGTCGACGCCGGGGATAGGCCGGCCTACGCTCGCCGGCACGTTGTCCTCGAGCCGATTGGCGCAGACGACCGGGCTCGATTCGGTGAGGCCGTAGCCTTGAATGAGGTTTAGCCCGAGCCCTATGAAGATACGCGATACCTCGGGCGAAAGGGCGGCGCCTCCCGACAAGGCCACACGCAACTCGCCGCCCAGCCGCTCGAGCACTTTTGCGCTCACGAGGCGCTCAAGCAACGGCCAGAGCGTGAGCTTGATGCGCCAGGGCGCGCGCCCCTGCGCATGCTCGAAGCGCGCATAACCGACCTCGACGGCGAGGTAGAACAGCTTGCGCCTGATCAGCGGCCCATCCTGCAGCTTGTCGCGTACGGTCGACCAGATACGCTCGTAGATGCGTGGAACCGAGACCAGCACGCTCGGCTTGAGCGTCCGCAGGTCATCGCCCAGTTGCTGCACGGAGCGCGCGTACGCGACCGGCGCGCCGCACATCATGGGCAGATAGTAACCGCAGGTGCGCTCGAAGGTGTGAGAGAGCGGCAGGAAGGACATGAAGGTGTACGTATGGTCCGCTTGCAGTACGCCGTCAAGGCACGCCCGTGCGTTGGTCAGGATGTTGCGATGAGACAGCATCACGCCTTTCGGCCTTCCCGTCGTGCCCGACGTGTAGACGATGGTGGCGAGCTCGTCGCCCTGGGAAACGCCATACGTGGGCGGCACGGGCGCTTCGTCGGGCAGCCAGTCGGCGAGCGCAACGAGCCGCGGCTCTTCGGGGGCGGAGAACGAGCGCAACGCTACGATTCGTTGGAGAGACGAAAGCTCACCGCGCACCGCGCGCAACGCCTGCCACTGCATCTCGGTCTCGAAGAGCAACACACGGCATTCGGCGTGGCTCAGGATATAGGCGATGTTCTCCGCGCGATCCTGCGTGTACACCGGCACCACGATGAGCCCCAGGCCCAGCGCGGCAATGTCGTACGCCACCCACTCGGGACAGTTCCGCAGCATGACGGCGACGCGATCGCCCGGCTGCAAGCCCTCGGTGCGCAAAGCGGCCTGAAACCGCGCGACCAAGCGTTCCATGTGCGTCCAGGTATAGTCGCGCCAGTTCTCATGCGGATCATCGTAGTGCTTGTATGCAAGGAGGTCCGGCGTGCGCCGCACGCGTTCACGGAACAGACCATCGAGCGTGACTGCATCGCCGACGCTTACGATATGCGAAGCGCCCGACCCGGTCACCGCTGCCTTCCGCGGCATTTCGCCCATCTTCATCGTATTGCGCTGTCTTTCATTTCAAGGGACTCGAACGTTACCGGTTGCGTCGTCCGATAAACCTCGGTAGGCCCGAGGTCGCGCGGAAAATCGTCCACCATGATGACCTCGCGTCGAAACTGTGATGCTCGCCTCAATGTATCGGCCTCGTCCTTCGAGATTGCACCCGCTGCCATCGCCTCCTGCACGCGTCGCTCCTCGTCTGCGAACGGCACCGACGAAGACGGCGATGATGCACGCATGCGCATTTCTATCGGTTCGGCGGCAATCACGGCTCGCAGCGCGGCCTCGAGCGTGCGTACTGAGTCCTCGGGGTTGCGCGACACGAACACGCCATGCGTCAGCCGCTCGCGCACCGGGCCCGGCTCCAGCACGGAACGGGCCACCTCCGCGTCCAGCCGGTCGGAGGCGTCACGAAACTCGCGCGAACTGCGCGGAAAAACGATCGCATTCAACAAGCGTCCCAGCCATGCGGGCTGCAGATTATCGAAGAGCGCGATGAAAGCCGCCTCGATTCTGCACGAGGTATCGGCCAAGGACCACTGCAGCAGCGGGAGATCGCCGGCCGGGCTGCCGTCGTCCTCATAACGCTTCAGCACGCAGGCGCCGAGATAAACAAGGCTCAGCACATCGCCCAGTCGCGCCGATATGCGCTCGCGGCGCTTCAACTCGCGACCTGACGTCGCGAGCACGACATCGGATACGAATGCCAGCGCGCTGGAAAAGCGCGTGTATCGCGCATAGTACCGCCTCGTCATGGGATCGCCCGGCACGGCAAGCCACCGTGCATCGGTCAGGCCCAACCACCACGTGCGAACCGCATTCGAGACGAAGAACCTGAGATGGCCGAACAGCGCGCCGTCGAAATCACGCCGTGCGCGGGCTTCGTCCTCCTCCGATCCTGCGGCCATCTCACGCAAGAGATACGGGTGTCCCCGGACCACGCCCTGTCCGAAGATGATCATGGAGCGCATCAGAATGTTCGCCCCTTCGACCGTAATGGCGATCGGCACCTGCTGGTACGCCTGCGCGAGATAGTTGCTCGGGCCTATGCAAATCGCCTTGCCGCCGTGGATGTCCATCGCGTCGTTCACGATCGTGCGCACGCGCTCGGTCAGATGGCACTTCGCCACTGCGGAAATCACCGATGGTCTCTCGCCGGCATCGACAGCAGCGGCCGTCACCCGCCGCGCAGCATCTACGATATACGTATTGCCGGCGATGCGCGCCAGCACGGCCTGTATGCCTTCGAACCGGCCGATCGGCACACCGAACTGGCGGCGTACCCGACTATACGCACCGGCCGTGAGGGCGCAGAGCTTCGCCACGCCGCAGCTGTTTGCCGGCAGCGAGATCGATCGCCCTGCGGCAAGGCAGTTCATGAGCATGGCCCAACCCTGCCCCACGCGGTCGACGCCACCGATGACGAAGGACATAGGTACGAATACATCCTTGCCCCAGTTCGGTCCGGTCATGAACGCCCCATCCATCGCAAGGTGACGACGTCCGATGTGCACGCCGGGCGTCGCAGCAGGTATCAATGCGAGCGTGATGCCTACGTCGTAACGCGGGCCGATGAGACGGTCGGGATCGTAGAGCTGGAATGCAAGGCCGAGCAGGGTCGCTATCGGACCCAGCGTGATGTAGCGCTTCTCCCAGGTCAACCGGATGCCGAGCACGCCGCGCTCGCCCTGCCACTCGCCGCGGCATACCACACCGAAATCCGGAATGGCGCCTGCATCGGACCCCGCGTGCGGACTGGTGAGGGCGAAACACGGGATTTCCACACCGCGCGCGAGACGGGGAAGGTAGTAGTCCTTCTGCGACTGCGTGCCGTAATTGAGCAGGAGTTCCGCAGGGCCCAGCGAGTTCGGCACCATCACCGACACCGCAGCAGTCGAACTACGCGTCGTGAGCTTCATGATCACTTCGGAGTGCGCGATCGCGGAGAAGCCAAGGCCACCGTATGCCTTAGGAATGATCATGCCGAGCAATCCGGTACGTTTGATGTGCGCCCACGCTTCGGGTGGGAGGTCGTGCAGCTCGCGGCTGATGCGCCACTCGTCGAGCATTTCGCACAGCTCCTCGACCGGCCCATCGAGAAACGCCTGCTCTTCCGGGGTAAGACGCGTGGCAGGCAACTCGCGCATGCGGCGCCAGTCCGGATGGCCGCCGAGTATCTCGCCGTCCCACCATACCGTTCCGGCTTCGAGCGCGTCCCGTTCGCTCGCCGAGAGCTGCGGCAGCGCGCGCCGAAACTGTTTCAATAGCGGCGCACTGATCACCGCACGACGCACGGGTCCGGGATGAAAAAGAAAAGCGGCGAGAGCGAGAATGCCCCACATGAGTCCCGTACCGACCGAGACACCGCAAACCCACGTCGCGAGCGCGAGAAGCGTGGCCAGCGCGGCTATCCACGCCTTCGCGGCGCAGCGGTGATACGCGAGCGCGGCGCAGATAACCAGGCCGGCGGCGAAGAACGTCAGTGTGAGCATGGGTCGCCTGCCGGGGCCGATACCGGATTTCCTTTACTGCTCAACCGGACGGCAGCGCTGTACGGATGTCCGCGAGAATACACGCGCACATGGGGAGCGGCAACGCAACCTTCGCACACACGGCATCGAGCAACAGGAATGGCTTAGAACCACGTCTCGCGGTAATCGAGCACCGAAGGGGCACCCGTCTGCACGATATTCGCAAGACCACCCGTCTTCGCGAGCACGTGGGTCGCGTAGTACTGCGCGGATGCGAGCTTCGCATCCGCTGGCGGCACGTCGCTCTCCTCGCGGTGACGCCGTGCTGCAGCGGCTGCGCGCACGGCCATCCACCCG
>JBLNBW010000113.1:0-17315 GCA_050260255.1 Rhodospirillaceae bacterium
TCGGCATTGATGGAAAGCCACTGCTGGAGCATCCGGTTGCCGTCCAGGCTCCCCGGGAGCTTGCGCGCGCTCATTGCTGCACCTCCCCTTGGGCGACGCGATTTATCGCGCGCAGTATCCGGGTATGCGTGCCGCAACGGCACAGGTTGCCGGAGAGCGCTTCCCTCACCTGCTGCTCTGTCGGGCGGGGGTGGGCATCGAGCAGGGCTTTCGCGCTCATGATGATGCCGCTCGCGCAGTAACCGCACTGGGCCGCCTGCTCGTCGATGAACGCCTGCTGCAGCGGATGCAGACGACCGTTTTCGGAAAGCGCCTCTATGGTGGTCACCCGCTTGCCCGCAACGGCGGACAGCGGGACATCACACGACTGCACCGCTTTGCCGTCTACGATGACGGTGCAGGCGCCGCACTGCCCCAGACCGCAGCCGAAGCGCGTTCCCTTGAGCTTGAGTTCGTTGCGCAGCACGTAGAGCAGCGGGGTTTCGGGCTCGGCTTCGACGCTGCGCGGACGCCCGTTCACGTGGATCTCTATGGCCATGGCTACCTTCCTCCGGCGGGAGTGCCGGCACGGCCGGTTCCCTGGTGGTTCAAAATTTGCAGAAACACGCCTTCGCTCTCGAACGATGCAGGATGAAAAAAAGCACCGTGGACCGCCTCGTTTTTTGGTGACAATCAGTCTATACTGAATCGGCGTAGTGCCTTTGGTATGGAGGATTGCCCATGATACATACCGCCGAAGTCGACGTGCTCAAGCAACGCATCGATCAGCTGCATCTTGAGCACCGAGATCTAGACGATGTCATTTCCCGCTTAGCGCAAAGTGCAGTTCAGGATCAGCTCCAGCTTCAACGCCTCAAGAAACGCAAGCTCTATCTCAAAGATCAGATAGCATTACTCGAGCGGCAACTCACGCCCGACATTCCGGCATAACAAGACGACTGGCCGCGAGGCCGGTATACGAGTAGGACGCGCGAGCATCACAGCGCGTCCTGTCGCGCACCCATTTCCCTGTCACGCAGTCCGCGGGGCGCGCAACGCCACGTAAATGACGTATATCGCGAGTGCGACGAACCACACCAGCGACCATTCTGCGATGCTCAAGCCCAGGAACCGCCAGCCCACTTCGGCGCATTCGCCCGACCCTGCCAGCACTTTCTGCAGCGCCTCGTAGAGCGGAAGCTTGCGCATGAGATACTCGAGCCCCGGACCGCATGCCGGCACCATCTCGCTGGGCAGATGCTGCAGCCATACCTGCCGCGCCGCGATACCCGCTCCCGTCGCGGCAACGACCGCCATCACCGTGCCGTACACCGCCGCGCCCTTGCGCGCGGGCTTATGCAGCGCCGCGGCGAGGAACAGCACCACGAGCACGAGGTAAGCGATGCGCTGCATGATGCACATCGGGCATGGTTCCTGATGCTCGACATACTGGAGATAGAGACCCGCGCCGACGAGGCCCAGGCACACGAGCACGCCAAGGAGGTACGCGCGACGCGTGTTCATTGGCTCACCCGCCGCTCGCCACGGGAGCTCCGCCGATGCAAAGCGAAAGCGAAGCTGCGAATATCGATGATGGTCATGAGATGTCGCCGTGCCGCGCCTACTCGCGCGAAGGGCGTATTCTACCGCGACCCTCTCCACATGCGAGGAGCGCCATAGGACCTGCCGGGGAACTTCCATCATGATACGTATCACCCGCGACTGGGCGCTAGACGAGAGCGAAATCGAAGAACAATTCGTCCGCGCGTCGGGACCCGGGGGACAGAACGTCAACAAGGTCGCTACCGCCGTAAGGCTGCGGCTCGACGTCGCCCGCTCGCACTCGGTACCCGAAGCGATACGTCCGCGCCTTGTGCAGCTCGCCGGCCGCCGCATGAGCGAAGACGGCGTCCTGACGATCACCGCACAGGAGTTTCGCGCGCAAGGCCGGAATCGCGCCGAAGCGCTGTCGCGCCTCATCGATCTGTTGCGCAGCGCTTCGCAGCCGGTGAAAAAGCGCCGGCCGACGCAGCCGTCCCGTGCGGAGCGCGAACGCCGCCTGCACGCCAAGAAACAGCGCAGCGATATCAAGCGCTCGCGCGTCAAACCGCGACATAACGAACCATAATACGACGCGCCTCGCGCGTGACATTGGAATAGATCGGAGTGCCGGACTGTTGTAGCATCTTGCACAGCCGCGGTTGGTGCAGGCTGATACTCAAGAGGAGCGTGTATGCAAAGCAAGACGTTTTGGGGTCTCGTCGTTCTCGCTACGGGCGCCATGTATTCATTGCCCGCCGCGTCGCAGGTCAAGCCGGAAACGCTCGTGAAGCAACGCCAGGCGGCAATGACGCTGCAAGGAAAGTATTTCTACGGCGAGCTGCGCCCGATGGCGCAGGGCAAGATGCCTTATGATGCCGCCCGCGTCGCACGCGACGTCGCGTTTCTCGAGACGCTCAACAAGATGCCATGGGACGGCTTTGCGGCGAGCACGAAAGGCGTGAAAAGCGCGGCCACGGCCGCCGTCTTTTCCGAGCCGGCGAAGTTCAAGGAGGCGCAGGAACGCTCGCAGAACGAGATCGCGAAGCTTGCCAGCCTCGTGAAGAGCGGCGACGAATCGGCGATCAAGGCGCAGATCCTCGCTGTCGACAAGACTTGCGCGTCGTGCCACGAAGATTTCCGTGAACGGCAGTAATCCCAATCGGACACACGCCCCGCTGCTGCGGGGCTTTTTGTTTGTGCTGAAGATTTCTGCCGCTGTCGTGGGTCTGCTGTCGCTAGCCACTTCAGCGCCGATGGCGGCCACCGAGTCCCAACAGCTCAATGCAAAACGTGGCGCGTATCTCGCGAAGGCGGGTGGATGCGTCGCCTGCCATACCGAAGACCGTGAGGGCGCGGCGCTCTACGCGGGTGGGCGAGCGCTGCAGACATCGTTCGGCGTGTTCTACGGGCCGAACATCACGCCCGATCCCGAGACGGGCATCGGCCGATGGACCGAGGCCGACTTCGTAAACGCGATGCGATACGGCATGCGCCCCGACGGCGCCCATTACTTTCCCGCCTTTCCGTACACGTCGTTTACGCGCATGACGGATGACGATTTGCGGGACCTGTGGGCCTACTTGCGCAGTGTCGCGCCTGTGAAACGGGTGAGCCAGCCGCATGATCTTCGTTTTCCATTCGGCTGGCGTTTCGCCGTCGGTCTCTGGAAGCGACTTTATTTCACGCCCGGCCCTTTCGTGGCCGCAGGCGGTTCCTCCGAAAAGGTGAGCCGCGGCGCTTACCTCGTACAGGCGCTGTCGCACTGCGGTGAATGCCACACGCCGCGCAATATCGTGGGCGGTCCGGTCCTTGGCCGTGTGCTTGCCGGGGGCAAGGGCGCGGATGGCAAGCGCGTTCCCAATATCACGCCGACCCGGCTGAAGAGCTGGACGGACGACGAGTTGCGAGAGTTCTTCGTGACGGGCGCGATGCCGGACGGCGATTCCGCCAACAAGACGATGGCGGAGGTGATACGCAACACCACCAGCCAGCTCACGCCGGCAGATCGCGATGCGATGATCGCGTACCTGCGTTCACTGCCGCCTTTACCCGACGAGCCGCGCTAGTTCAGCGTATTACCCCACCCGGCACGTTGACGGTGTGTGTCGCGAGGTTTTGCCCGTCCCAATGGTGAGCGAAGTACGCTGCGGGCTGCGAGAAATCCCCAATGAACGACGCAGCGACGAACCGCAGCGATGTCTGAAACGCCGTGCTTGGACACACCGATACGGTCTTGCCGCGCCAGTCCGCATGCAGATCGCGATGCACGTGACCACATACGATGCGCTTGACGTTTGCGTTACGCTCCACGATGCAGCCCAGCTTTTCCGCACTGCGCGTATCGAGCGCGATCTCGTCCATGGACGGAATTCCGGTAGGCATCGGCGGGTGGTGCATCACGATGACCGCCGGCGCAGGGTCTGACGCCGCCAGCGTGGCGGCGAGCCATGCGAGTTGCGCATCGTCCAGCCGTCCGCCCTCCTCGCCTTCCACGAGCGTATCGAGCGCAACGATCAGCACATCCCCGCATTTCACTACGTAATGCAGCGGACCCGATAACGGAAGATAGCCCCGGTCGGCAAACGCGATGCGCAAAGCTTCCCGTCGGTCGTGATTGCCGGGAATGACGTACACCGGCACGTCGAGGCGCCCGAGCAGCGATATGAGACGCACGTACTCGGCAGCCGATCCTTCGTTCACCAGATCGCCCGATGCGACGACGGCTGCCGGACGCGGATAGACCCGCAGGATATCGTCTATGCAGCGGGCCAGCGACGGCGCCGTGTCGCCGCTATAGTGGGTGGTGCCGCCCTCGCGGGTGATGTGCAGATCGGAAATTTGCGCGAACCACATAGAGTGATCCGGGTGCGTGTCACGCCGAGCGTATGACGTGCTCCTTCAGCGTGACGTAGTCCGTTTTCCCACTCCCGAGCAAGGGAAGTGCCGGCACCTTGATGATGCGGCGGGCAACCGCGAGATCCCGCGCGCCGAGGCGGCGTGCGGCCTGATGCAGCCGCATGCGATCGAGCAGCGGGTCCGTCGTGAACAGAACCGTGCTCTCCCCGGTGCCCGGAAGCTCCTCGACTGTTGCGGCGTGCTTGCATCCGGGCGAGGCCTCGTACGCGATACGCTCCACGAGCTCGAGCGAGACCATTTCGCCTGCAATTTTCGCGAACCGCTTCACCCGTCCCAATATGCGCACGTAACCTTCGTCGTCCAGCTCCACGACGTCACCCGTGTTGTACCAGCCGGCGCCCACCTCCGAGCGCGGCGGCTGGAGACGGCCCGGTTGCTCGACGAAGTAATAGCCTGTCATGAGATTGGGACTGCGCACATGCAGCGCTCCGCCGCGATCTATGCCGGATACGGGTACGAGCCGATGCTCGAGGCCCGGCATGAAGCGCCCGACCGTTCCACGGCGATAGCAGAGCGGCGTGTTGAGCGCCATTGCCGGACCGCACTCCGTAGCGCCATATCCTTCCATGATGCGCAGCCCGAATTTACGCAGCCACAGCTCGGCGACCGCCTCGTTCAACTTTTCGCCGCCGCACACTACGACGCGCACCCGATAGAAATCGTATGGATGCGCGTGGCGCCCGTAATGTCCCAGGAAAGTGCTCGTCCCGAAAAGGTACGTGCAGTCGCGCGTGTACACGAGCTCGGGAATCACGCGATAGTGCAGCGGATTCGTGTACAGCAGGAGCCGCGTTCCGCTGTACAGCGGCAGCAGCGAGCACGCGACCAGGCCGAAAACGTGGTACAGCGGCAGCGCGTTGAGATACTTGTCGCCGGGGCCGAAATCGATGACGGCACGCATCTGGTGCACGTTCGCAAGTATCCCCCGATGCGACAGCGCGACACCCTTCGGCCTGGATTCCGAGCCGGACGTGAAGAGAACGACCGCCGTGTCGCCCGGATCGGCTGCAGGAATCACCGAGCGAGGACGCGGGAGCGCTCGCAGCACCAGCCACAGCTTGTCGCGTAGCGTGAGACGCGAGCGCATGTCCTCGACGTAATACACCCGGCAGTTCTGCAGCGCCTCGATGCTTCGCTCTATGCGCGCCAGCTCGACGAAGCGCCGGGAGGTGATGATCGTGCGTATCCCGGCCGCCGTGCATGCGATATTGAGCGACTCCGGACCCGCGGTGTAATTGAGCATGCCCGGGATGCGACGCATCGCTGAAAGACCGAACACCAATGCAAGCGATGCGGTCACGTTGGGCATCATCACCCCGACGATTTCCCCGGGCTCCGTAATCCGCGAGGTGATGCGCCCCAGCGCAAGAGCGCCTTTCACCAGCACGCCATACGATTCCGGCTGCCCGCGTACGTCTTCCACGATGCGCGTGCTGCGTCCGTGAACGTCCATGGCGTCGAGCAGCGCACCGAAAAGCGTGACGTTCGCAGTCGGCACGGTGAGCATCGTCTGCATGATCTGCAGCACACCGTCGGCGAGCCGTCGCCGACGCTCCCGGGCCGGCATCGGCGGCAGCGCGTCCAGCTTGCATGGAGCATGGATGTGTATGGTGATGCGGGGAAACCAGCGCCGGCGATGCGCCGCGGTGACGAGCGAGAACCGCGAATACAGCGCGCCTTCTATCCGAACCGGAACGATGTCGGTATCGGACCGCGAGGCGATGAGGCCGGCAGCATCGTAAACCTTCATGAGCGAGCCGGTAGTCGTCGCACGTCCCTGCGGAAACAGCACGACGGTGCGTCCCGACCGCACCTGCTGAATGAGGCGCTTCACGCCGAGCGGATGGTTGGGATCCAGCGCAACGTGCGGCACTCCCCGCAGCAGCCATCGTGTGAGCGAACGGCCGAGCGCCTCGCGCGGCGTCACAACGAGCGGGTCGCCGGGAAGAAACAAGCCCAGCAATACTGCATCGAGCAGCGAATCGTTATTGGCGACGGCGAGCACGCCGGCGCGTGACAAGGCCGATCCCTCGCCGCGCACCGTCACGCGAAAAAGCGCGCGCAGTACGCCGCGCAGTAACTGTCGAATCACGTTGGTCGGACGGCCTTGTTCAAATTTGTCATCTCCCGCACCCCGGCGTGTCTTTTAACGGGTAGTCGATCATGCGTCAAACCACCCTTCCCTGCCCTGTCCACCGCGAAGCGCTGCAGTGGGATCGACGTGAGAATTTTCCTCCGCACCGCTTTAAATGAGGACTATAAGAATATGTTTTTAAATACTAATACAAAAATCTAACAAATTGTGAGATTTGCCTTTTCATTGGGCGTCCGTTCTAATCGTTCGTGAACTACAACACATTGTCATAGCCACCATCAACCTGATCGGGAGCCCTTCTCATGGAAATGCACGTCCCAGCCGCAGTGCTCGAAGTTCGGCATCAACCCGCCACCCGTCCTGTCCCGCTGGGTGTCGAATTCGAATTTTCCAGCCAGCTCGTTGCGCGCTTCGACAAAGAGGCGCGCGCCATGTGGTCACGCTGGACGCCGGAGCCGCGCCCGTGCTTTAACCCCGCGCTGCTTGCCGATATCCGTACTTATTACGATTTTCTCAGCAACGGGACGGGCCAGATCGACTGTCATGGCGACACGCGGCCTATCGAGTACGTGATCCTCGCGTCCGGCATACCGGGCGTGTTCAATCTCGGTGGCGACCTCGATCTCTTCAAGCAGCTCATCGACAGCCAGGACCGGCAAGGCCTTCTGCGTTACGGACGCGCATGCATCGACGTGCTGTATCGGAACTACGTAGGACACGATTTGCCGGTGACCACCATTTCGCTGGTACAGGGAGAGTGCCTGGGCGGCGGATTCGAGGCCGCGCTCTCGAGTGACGTCATCGTCGCTGAGAAAAGCGCCCGGTTCGGCTTCCCGGAGATCCTCTTCAACTTGTTCCCCGGTATGGGCGCCTATTCGTTCCTGGAGCGCCGCGTCGGTCAGCGTGCGGCCGAGCAGCTGCTGACGAGCGGCCGCATTTACAGCGCGGAGGAGATGCTCGCCGCCGGCGTCATCGACGAAATCGCCCCTAACGGCGAAGGTGAAGCGGCAATAGCCGCGATGATCAAGCGCCGCCAGCGCAGCCGCAACGGCCTGGCGGCCCTCGCAGCGACACGCCGCCGCGTGCACCGCCTCGACTTCGCCGAATTGCTCGACGTCGTACAGATTTGGGTGGATGCAGCGCTGCGGCTCAACCCGCGGGATTTGAAGCTGATGCAGCGCCTCGTGTCGCGGCAAAACGGCCTCAACGAGCCGCAGCAGGTGCACTGAACGGTTCGCGGCGGCATACCGACATAAAATCGCAGCGAACGGCCCGTATACGGGCTGGGCACGCTCGCGGCAAACCGGAGATTGGACGTGTCTACGTCGGCAAACGAATACAGCATCCAGGAAGCATCGGAAATCCTGGGGATACCCATTCCGAAACTGCGCCGCTGGGACGAGCAAGGCGTGCTGGTCGCCGTGCGAACGGCGGGCGGACACCGCCGCTACTCCAAGGAGCTCATCGACCGGCTGGCGAATTCCGGCGCGAGCGGCGCGAACGACCGGACGAGTCAGGAGCTCGCTACGGTGAAGCGCTCGCTGGCCGAGAAGCGCCGCATCATCCAGCTGCTGCTGGAAAGCGAGCACCGCTATCGCGATCTCGTCGAGACGTCCCACGATCTCATCTGGGTCACCGATGCCGAAGGCCGCTTCACGTACCTCAACAACGCCGCGCATGAGATCTTCGGCCTGCCGCCCAAGGATCTGCTCGGACGCTGCTTCTTCAATTTCGAGGGGGACGGCTCGCACATCTCGAACCGCCGCTTTCTCGCCGCGCTGCGCAAGCATGGCGAGGTGCGAAACTACATCACGCACGTCGTGACGGCCGATGGCAAGGACCGCTGGATAGGCATCAATGCGCGCATGGCGCACGACGACAACGGCGAAGCGCTCGGGATCCGGGGCACTGCGCGCGACATCACCGATCAGCACCTCGCTACCGCGCGCATCGAGCATCTCGCGCTGCACGATTCGCTGACGGAGCTGCCCAATCGCCACAGCCTGCAACGCCGCATCGAGGACGCCATGCACGCCAACGGCGTCGGAGCGGTCCTCTTCGTCGACATCGACCATTTCAAGTACGTGAACGACAATTTCGGCCATCGCACCGGCGATCAGCTCATCATCGGCGTCGGCAGCGTGCTGCGCGACGTGGCGCGCGCGATGAAGGGCGAGCTCTACCGGCTCGGCGGCGACGAATTCGCGCTCCATCTGCCCAACGCGCTTCGCAAGGAAGCCGCGGAAATCGCGGAGAGCGCGCTCGATGCTGTGCGCCGCTATCGCTTCCGCGTGAACGAGCACCGGCTCGTGTCCAACATCAGCGTGTCGATCGGCATTGCGCTGTATCCCTTCCACGGCAACGATCTGCCTTCCCTTCTTTCGAATGTGGACATCGCGATGTACCAGGCGAAGGACCTGGGGCGGAACCGCTACATGCTCTTCGACCAGGAATCAGACAATTTGCGCAGCACCCACAAGCGCGTGCACTGGGCGAAGAAGCTGCGCGACGCCCTCGACGAGGATCGCCTCGTGCTGTTCGCGCAGCCGGTAGTGCGGCTGAAGGATTTGAAGCCGGTGAGCCACGAAGTCCTGGTGCGCATACGCGATGAGGACGGCAAGCACGTGCTGCCGTCGAATTTCGTCGAATTCGCGGAGTCCTTCGGGATGATCCAGGAAATTGACATGCGGGTCGTGCAGAAGCTGCTGCAATTCATGGAGGAAAACCAGCTGCACGGCAAGAAGCTGCGCTACTTCGTGAATCTCTCGCGCAACTCCATTTCGGATGCGCAGTGGATACAACGCTTCGTCGATATGCTGCGCGGCAGCAACGTCGACCATGGCCAGCTCGTGTTCGAGATCACCGAGACGGCAGCCATGTCGGAGATCGATGTCACGCTGACGTTCATACGTCGGCTCAAGGACATGGGATGCCGCTTTGCGCTCGACGATTTCGGCGCGGGCTTCAGCTCCTTCTACTATCTGAAGCGCTTCGACGTCGATTACCTGAAAATAGACGGCAGCTTCATCCGCGACCTGGCGCACGACGAGGGATGCCGCATCTTCGTACGCGCCCTCAACGATGTCGCGCGCGAGCTCAAAAAGCAGGTGATCGCCGAGTGGGTGGAGACGCCGGAAGTGCTGAAGATGCTGCTGGAAATGGGCGCGCAGTTCGGCCAGGGTTATCTCTTCAAGAGGCCGGTTCCGCTTGCCCAGACGATCGGCGACATGCTGCCGCGGGGCACGCGCAGCATGTCCGGCTGACGCCCGCCCGCTACTCCCACTCCCCTTTCATGAGCTTCTCGGCCCACAGCAGGCCGGTGATCGCCTTGGGCTCGGTGATCCGCCCCTCTCGTATCCACTGCAGTGCATCGGCGATCTTTACTTCGAGGACCTCGAGAAACTCGCCGTCGTCGAGCGTGGCCTGGACGCGCTGAAGCCCCGTGGCAAGATAGAGCTCGATCCGCTCGTCCGCATACCCTATGCACGGATGCAGCGTGGCAATGTGCCGCCAGTTCGATGCGGTATAGCCGCACTCTTCCCGCAATTCGCGCCTAGCGGTGGCGAGCGGGTCTTCTCCCGGATCGATCTTCCCTGCCGGCAGCTCGATGAAATGCCGGCGCAGCGGATACCGGAACTGGCGCTCGAGCAGCAGCGTCTCGCGGTCGACCATGGCGACGATCGCGCACGCGCCCGGGTGGCGGATGTACTCACGGCGCGCGCGCTGCCCGTTGGGCAAGCGCACCTCGTCCGACAGCACGTGGAGCAGCGCGCCTTCGTAAACGACTTGGGAGCGGATACAGGTTTCGGTGAAATCTTCCGGCTTGTCGCTCATGCCCGTCCTTTCGGAAATCTTTCCGGCGCAAGCAAGGGGAGTTCCCGCGCGAGGGCCCTATCCGAAACGGACCAGCGTCGCGCGGACTACTGCAGGGACGCGCGTATGGAGTACAGGCACAGGGCCATGAGCGGCTGCGGCAGGATGCCGAGCGCCAGCATGGCAAGGCCGTTCACGCTCATCAGTACGCGGGCGTCTTCCCGCGCAGTGAGCGGAGCGCTGTCGACCGGCGGATCGAAATACATCACCTTCACGAGGCGTAGATAGTAAAACGCGCCGACGAGCGACATGACCACGGCGAGCACGGCAAGCCACAGATAGCCCGCATCCAGCACCGCCTGGAGCACCGCCACCTTGGCGTAGAAGCCCACCGTCGGCGGTATCCCGGTCATCGAAAACATGAGCAGCAGCATCATGAACGCGTACCACGGGCTGCGCTGATTGAGCCCCTTGAAGTCGTCGATGTTCTCCGCCTCGAAGCCGGCGCGCGACAGCAGGAGAATCATGCCGAAGGTGCCGATGTTCATCAGTACGTAGACGACGACATAGAACATGCCGGCGCTGTAGCCGACGATGTCGCCCGCCAGCACGCCCAGCAGCACGAAGCCCATGTGCGAGATGGTCGAATACGCGAGCATGCGTTTCAGATTGCTCTGTGCGATGGCGGTGATGTTGCCAATCACCAGCGACAGTACGGCCATCACGACGAGCATTTGCTGCCACTCCGCGATGAGCTGCTCCGCACCCAGCGCCTGGGCGAGAAGGCGCATGATGAACGCGAAGGCCGCGAACTTCGGCGCCGAGCTCACGATAAGCGTCACCGGAGTCGGAGCACCGTGGTAGACGTCGGGTATCCACATGTGGAACGGCACGGCGCCCAGCTTGAAGCCTATGCCGGCGACGACGAAGACAAGACCGAAGATGAGCACAAAGTCGGTGGCCGCGCCTTCGGCTATCGTTTCGGCGACCCGGGTGATTTCCAGCGTCCCGGTCGCACCGTAAACCATCGACATGCCGTACAGCAGCATGCCCGAGGACAGCGCGCCGAGCACGAAGTACTTCATTGCCGCCTCTGTCGCCACCGAGGAATCACGGCGCAGCGCCACGCTCGCGTAGAGGGAAAGCGACATCAGCTCGAGCCCCAGATACAGCGTGAGCATGTGGTTCGCGGAAATCATGATCAGCATGCCGAGGATCGCGAACAGCACCAGCACGAAGAACTCACCGCGGAACAGGTCTCGGGTCGCGAGGTAGCTGCGCGAATACACCAGCACGACTATCGTGCCGAGATAGGTCATGAGCTTCAGCACGTCGGACATGAGATCGTCGACGAACATGCCGCTGAAGGTGTACACCGGCTCCCCGGTCGCCGTGAGATAGGTGAGGATCGCACAGCCGATCAGCGTCGCCTGCGTGAGCCCGTAGGTCACGATGCGGTTCTCGTCGCTCACGAACAGATCGGCAACGAGGATCACGCATGCCATCAGGAGCAGGAAAAGCTCGGGATACGCGGGCCAGAGGGGAAGTATGTACTGCATCGTTATGACCTTATTGTGCCGCCGGGATCTTGCCCTGCATGACGTGCGACAGGATGTCGTTCACCGGCACATGAAGCACCTCGGCAAACGGATTCGGATAGAGGCCCATGGCGAGCACCGCCACGGCAAGCAGGCCGAGAACGAGGAACTCGCGCAGGTTGATGTCCTTGAGCTCGGCGACGTGCGCGTTCGCGACGTCGCCGAAAATCACGCGCTTGTACATCCACAGCGTGTACGCAGCGCCGAAGATCAGCGTCCAGCCCGCCGCGAATGCGTACCAGAAGCTCACTTTCATCGAGCCCATGATGACGATGAACTCGCCGACGAAGCCGCTCGTGCCCGGAAGGCCGGCGTTCGCCATGGCAAACAGCATGAACAGCGCGGCGAAAACCGGCATGCGATTCACCACGCCGCCGTAGTCGGCGATCTGCCGAGAATGGAGCCGGTCGTACAGCACGCCGACGCACAGGAACAGCGCGCCCGAGACGAAACCGTGCGAGACCATTTGGATCACGGCGCCTTCGAGGCCCTGCGCGTTGAAGATGAACATGCCGAGAGTGACGAAGCCCATGTGCGCGATCGACGAATAGGCGATCAGCTTCTTCATGTCCGACTGCACCAGCGCGACGAGGCCGATGTACACGACTGCGATCAGCGACAGCGCGATCACGAAGCCTGCCAGATACTGGCTCGCGTCCGGCGCGATGGGAAGCGACAGACGGATAAAGCCGTAGCCGCCCAGCTTCAGCATGATCGCCGCCAGGACGACCGAGCCGCCGGTCGGCGCTTCGACGTGCGCGTCCGGCAGCCAGGTATGCACCGGCCACATCGGCACTTTCACTGCGAAAGCCAGGAAGAAAGCGATGAAGATGAAGATTTGCGCCGTAAGCGAGAGCGGCAAGCGGTAAAAATCGGCAAGGGCGAAACTGCCGCCCGAGACGTTGTAGAGGTAGATCAGCGCAACCAGCGTGAGCAGCGAGCCCATCAGCGTGTAGAGGAAGAACTTGACCGCGGCATAGACCCGGTTCGGTCCGCCCCACACGCCGATGATGATGAACATCGGGATGAGAGTCGCCTCGAAGAACACGTAGAAGAGCATCGCATCGAGCGCGGCGAACACGCCGTTCATCGCACCCGACAGCAGCAGGAACGCAGCCATGTACTGGGCGACCCGCTCGCGTATGACTTCCCAGCCCGCGATCACGACGAGGACGGTCGTAAAGCTGTTGAGCAGGATGAGGAGCAGCGAAATGCCGTCTATGCCGAGATGATAGTTGACGTTGAACGTCTCGATCCAGGGCTTCAACTCCGTGAACTGAAAGCCGTGGGCCGTCGCGTCGAAGCCCGTGTAGAGCGGCAGCGTGACGACGAAGCCGAGGATGGAGCCGACGAGCGCAAGGATGCGTGCGACCGGCGCATGGCGATCGGAGCCCGTGGCGAGCACCAGCAGGCCCGATACGATCGGCACCCAGATCGCGAGAGTCAGTAAGGGCATGTCTTGCAGCATGTGTGGCTCTTCTTGTTCTTTACGGTCAGACGAGGAATATCATGGTGAGCAGCACGAGAATGCCGACGATCATGGCGAAGGCATAGTGCGACAGCATGCCGGACTGTATGCGCCGCAGCAGCCGGGCCGACCAGCCTACCGCGCGCGCCGAGCCGTTCACCAGCACGCCGTCGATGACGGCAACGTCCCCGCCGCGCCAAAGGCCGGTGCCGAGCGCGCGCGCGCCGCCCGCAAACAGCCACGAATACAGCTCGTCGAACCAGTACTTGCGGTCGAGGACGGTGTACACCGCGCTGAACGTGCTCTTGATGCGAGCCGGCCATTCGGGCTTGAGCAGATAGAGCACCGTCGCGGTCAATATGCCGGCGATCGCGAGCCACGCGGGTGCGGTGGAGAAGGCGTGCGTCATCATCGCCAGCACGCCATGGAACTCGTGCGCCATCTCTTCCAGCACGTTGTGCTGGGGCGCCACGAAGATCGCGCCGTCGAAAAAGCCGCCGTACAGGACCGTGCCGATCAGCCAGCCCGCGCAGATGGACGGAATGGCGAGCAGGATCAACGGCAGCGTGACGACCGCAGGCGACTCCTGCGGCGTGCCGCCATGTGCGTGCTCGTCATGATGCGAATGCGCGGCGGCTGTCGGGGTCACGCCCTCTCCGTGCTCGCCGTGCCCGTGCTCGACGTGCTTGCCGCCATGCTCGCCTGCGTGGCCGAAGCGCTCCGCACCGTGGAAGGTCATGAACACCAGACGGAACGAATAAAGCCCGGTTACGAACACCGACGCAAGCACGCAGAAGTATGCGAACGCCGCTCCCGGCGTATGCGAGAGCTGCACTGCCTCGATGATGGCGTCCTTCGAGAAAAAGCCGGAGAAGCCCGGGAAGCCGGCATTCGCGAAGGAGCCGATGAGCACCGTGAGGTAGGTGATCGGCATGTACTTGCGCAGACCGCCCATGCGCCGCATATCCTGCTCGTGGTGCATGGCGATGATTACCGAGCCCGCGCCGAGGAACAGGACGGCCTTGAAGAACGCGTGCGTGGCGAGATGAAAAATGCCCGCCGCGTAAGCCGACGCGCCGAGAGCGACGGTCATGTACCCGAGCTGGGACAGCGTCGAGTAAGCCACCACGCGCTTGATGTCGTTCTGGACGATTGCCACCAGGCCCATGAAGAGCGCGGTGATGCCGCCGATGACCAGCACGAACGACAGTGCCGTTTCCGACAGCTCGAACAGCGGCGACATGCGCGCCACCATGAAGATGCCGGCCGTCACCATGGTGGCGGCATGGATCAGCGCGGAAATCGGCGTCGGGCCTTCCATCGAGTCGGGCAGCCACACGTGCAACGGAAACTGTGCGGACTTGCCCATCGCGCCGATGAACAGCAGGATGCAGATCACGGTCATCAGCGACCATGCGTGGCCGGGGAAGATCTCGACCGTGTTGGCAGCCAGCGTCGGCGCACCCTGGAACACCGTCGCGTAGTCCAGCGTGCCGAAGTACATCAGAACGAGCGCGATGCCGAGCAGGAAGCCGAAATCGCCCACGCGGTTCACCAGGAACGCTTTCAAGTTCGCGTAGATCGCCGTCGGACGCGTATACCAGAAGCCGATCAGCAGGTAGGACACCAGCCCCACCGCTTCCCAGCCGAAAAAGAGCTGCATGAAATTGTTGCTCATCACCAGCATCAGCATCGAGAAGGTGAAGAGCGAGATGTAGCTGAAGAACCGCTGGTAGCCCGGATCGTCGGCCATGTAGCCGATGGTGTAGATGTGCACCATCAACGACACGAACGAGACGACGACCATCATGGTGGCCGACAGGCGATCGATGAGGAAGCCGACTTCGAATCGGGTGTCGCCCGAGATAAGCCAGGTGTAAACGGGGCCGTTGTAGGTATTGCCGGCAAGCACGTCCTGGAACACCAGGACTGAGCACGCGGTGCACAGGATCATGCCGAGGATCGTGACCCAATGCGACGCGCGGCGGCCTATCGCCCACCCGAACAGCCCCGCGATCAACGCGCCTGCGAGCGGCGCCAGCGGAATGACGAGGTAGAGCTTCTGCATGGAGGTCATTGCGCTGCTATCCCTTGAGCTGGTCGAGATCTTCGACGTGTATCGTGGAGAGGTTGCGGAAGAGCACGACGAGTATCGCGAGACCGATCGCGGATTCGGCGGCCGCCACCGTCAGGATGAAGAAGACGAAGATCTGCCCGGCCGCGTCGTCCAGATAATGCGAAAAGGCGACGAAATTCATGTTGACGGCAAGCAGCATCAGCTCAATGGCCATCAGCAGAATGATGATGTTTTTCCTGTTCAGGAATATGCCGATGACGCTGGTCGCGAACAGGATCGCGCCGAGCACGAGATAGTGCGTCAGAGTGATCAATCAATTCCCCTTTTGCTTCCCGCGGCCTTCATGGTTTTTTCCCGCATGCCGCTCAATCCCGCTTTTCCACCGGTACTGAAACGATGCGGACGCGATCCTTGCGGCGCACGCTGATCTGCTTGGCAGGATCGATATAGCGTGTCTGCTTCCGATGGCGCAGCGTCAGCGCAATGGCGGCCACGATCGCGACGAGCAGGACGACGGCCGCGATCTCGAACGGGTAGACGTACTCGGTGTACAGCAGCCGGCCAAGCTCCTTCGTGTTGCTGTAGCCGGGCGGCAGCGGGGGCGGCGCAGGTGCGGCGGCTGCGCTGAAATAGCCGCCGCCGATGATGACGATCGTCATTTCCGCGATCAGCAGTATCGCCACCAGAGCGCCGACGGGCAGGTAGTTCCAGAATCCTTCACGGAGCCGTGCGAGATTGATGTCGAGCATCATCACGACGAAGAGGAACAGCACCATGACGGCGCCGACGTAAACCAGCACCAGCGCGATGCCGAGGAACTCCGCCTGCAGCTGTATCCAGATTCCGGCCGACGTGAAGAACGACAGCACGAGAAACAGGGCTGCGTGGACGGGGTTGCGCGCGGTTATGACCCGCAAGGCCGCAAACACGAGGATCGCGGAGAAGAAATAGAACGTGAAACTCTGAAAGCTCATGGTTGACGGCTCCGCGACATGCCGGAAGATGCTTCCCCGCCCCGGCACGCCTTCAGGCGTTTGTTGTTATCAACGATACGGCGCATCCGCGGCCCGGTCTTTCGCTATCTGTTCTTCGTAAGCATCGCCGATCGCGAGCAGCATCGGCTTGGTGTAGATGAGGTCTCCGCGCCGCTCGCCGTGGTACTCGAGTATGTTGGTTTCCACGATCGAATCCACCGGGCACGATTCTTCACAGAAGCCGCAGAAGATGCATTTCGTGAGATCGATGTCGTAGCGCGTGGTGCGGCGCGTGCCGTCGTCGCGCTGCTCGGACTCGATGGTGATCGCAAGCGCGGGACATACCGCCTCGCACAGCTTGCACGCGATGCAGCGCTCTTCGCCGTTGGGATAGCGCCGCAGCGCGTGCAGTCCGCGGAAACGCGGAGAAAGCGGCGTCTTCTCCTCGGGAAACTGGACCGTGATCTTGCGCTGGAACAGGTGCCGCCCCGTGAGCATCATGCCCTTCACCAGCTCGAAGAGCAGGAAGGTGCGGAAGAAATGACGGATGTTCTCTATCATGCAGCGACCCTCGACCAGACCCACAGCGGCGTCTGCATCCAGATGCCGAGCACCACGATCCATACGAGCGTGACGGGAATGAACACTTTCCAGCCCAGACGCATGATCTGGTCATAGCGATAACGGGGAAACGTGGTCCGGAACCACAGGAACAGCGTGACCACGAAGACCATCTTGGCGAGCATCCAGCCGATGCGCGGCGCGCCCAGCACGCCCCAGGACTCGGGGGAGGGCGCCAGCCACCCGCCGAAGAACAATAACGAGGCCAGCGCGGACACCAGCCCCAAGTTCG
>JBLNBW010000114.1:0-3092 GCA_050260255.1 Rhodospirillaceae bacterium
GTGCAGTGATACTGATGTATCTCGGCATGGCGCTGCCGGCTGCCGTGCTCGCATATGGCCTCGCGCGCCGCATCCGGCGCTGGCGCGCGGGCAGGGTAGAGAATCGCGTTGACCGTATCGCCGACAGGCTGGGGTATCTGCTTCGTGCATCTATTCTGCACGGACGCATCGTCCGCAGGCGCAACCTGTACGGCGGCATCATGCATGCGTGTCTTTTCACCGGCTTCGTCGGGCTGCTGATCGGCACGCTCATCGTGATGGTCGAAGCCGACGTCGCACAAGCCTTCTTCCAGACGAGCTTCCTGCAAGGCGCGTTCTATCTCGCATTCAAGCTCACGATGAACGTCTGCGGCCTGCTGCTCATTGCCGGTGTGACGATGGCGCTGTACCGGCGGCTCGTGCTGAAGCCGAAAACGCTGGAGACGAGCCGCGACGATATCGTCATTCTGATGGCGCTCCTCGTGCTCGCTGTGCAAGGTTATGCGCAGCAGGCATTGCGTCTTGCCGCAAACGCCGACCCCTGGGCGCAGTGGTCGTTCGTGTCCTATCCGCTTGCTCTCGGGCTGGCCGGTTACGGCGTCGATACGCTACGCGCGCTGCACCGCATCGGCTGGCTCACGCATTTCGCGACAGCCTTCGTGTTCTTCGCCTATGTCGCGGGCAGCAAGATGATGCATCCGGTCACGGCGATGGCGAACGTCTTCTTTCGCCGCCTGCAACCGCGCGGCGAGCTGCCGCCGATTCGCGACATGGACACTGCCGAGACCTTCGGTGCAGGCAAGCTGGAGGATTTCACCTGGCCGCAGCTTCTATCGCTCGATGCCTGTCTGCACTGCGGACGGTGTCTGGAATATTGTCCGACGTTCTCGACCGGGAAGACATTGCGGCCGCGTGATCTCGTGCTCGAGCTCGCGGGCTTTCAGGCGGATCGCGGCGGCGTGTTCTCGGGCGTGCTCGGCGCGGATGCGAACACGGGACGTTACCGCTGGGGCAAAGGACCCGACCGCGAGCTGATCGGCGGCGTGGTGTCCGAAGAGGAGATCTGGGATTGCACGACGTGCGGGGCGTGCATGGAGGAATGTCCGGTGCACATCGAGCCCGCACCCATGATCGTCGAAATGCGCCGTCACCTGGTGATGGAGCGCAACAGCTTCCCGCGCGAGCTCGCAACGACTTTCGCGAGCCTGGAGCGGCTCGGCAATCCATATCAGGGCGTGCCCAAGGACCGCGCGGCCTGGACGCGCAAGCTCGAGTCGCCGGTACGCGAAATGGCGGAAGTCAAGGCGGCGGGCGAGACGGTGGAATATCTGTTCTTCGTCGGCTGCGTGGGCTCGTTCGTCGGCCGCAATCAGAAGATCACCGTGGCGCTTGCGCGGATACTGCAATCGGCGGGAATCTCGTTCGCGATCCTCGGCA
Organism: Rhodospirillaceae bacterium; assembly: GCA_050260255.1. GTDB lineage: Bacteria > Pseudomonadota > Gammaproteobacteria > Burkholderiales > SG8-41 > JAQGMV01. The sequence continues at coordinate 1,417 of JBLNBW010000114.1, forward strand.
AGGAAGAAAGCTGCAACGGCGATGCCGCGCGCCGCATGGGCAACGAATATCTCGCGCGCGAGCTCGCAGCGAAAACGGTGGAAAGGTTCAACGCGTACGGCGTGCGCAAAGTAGTGACGGCCTGCGCGCATTGCTTCAACGCGATCCGGAACGAGTTTCCGCAGCTCGGCGGTGAGTACGAAGTGGTGCACCATAGCGAGCTCATTGCGGAGCTGATCGCGTCGCGACGTTTGCCGAGCAAGGCAAAATCCGAGCTCGAGGCGGTGAAAATCACGTACCACGACCCGTGTTACCTCGGACGCTATAACGGCGTCTTCGATGCGCCGCGCAAGGCGGTGAGCTCGATTTCGGCCATTCCCATCGTCGAAATGCCGCGGCACGGGCGCCAGTCGTTCTGCTGCGGCGCCGGCGGAGGCCATGCCTTCATGAAGGAAGACCGCGGGACGCGCATCAATCAGGCGCGGGCGCGGGAAGCGCTCGACACCGGGGCGGAAGTCGTAGCGGCTTCGTGCTCCTTCTGCATCGGCATGCTGGAGGATGGCATTACGGGAATCGGGGCGTCGTCGCGGCTGCGCGTGCTCGATATCGCCGAGCTCGTCGCGGATGCGGCCGCGAAGCCGCAATCCGCACTCATTTCATCAACGACCGTCTCACCCGAACATACGCTGCCATGACTGCATCGCAAGATCAAGAAGCGTCCGACCTTCCACTGCGCGGCTACCGCGTTCTCGAGATGTGCCATACCGTCATGGGGCCGTCGTGCACCATGGTGCTCGCCGATCTCGGCGCCGATGTCGTGAAGGTGGAACCCATCGAAGGCGAGCGCACGCGGCGCAACGTCGGCTTCGGCTCCGGCTTCTTCCCGGTGTTCAACCGCAACAAGCGCAGCATCGCGATCGATCTCAAGAGCGAGGAAGGCATCGCGGTGCTGCACAAGCTCGTCGAGAGCGCCGACGTGCTGGTCGAGAACTTCGCGTTCGGCGCGATGGAGAGACTGGGCCTCGGCTACGAAGCGCTCGCGAAAATCAATCCGCGCCTCATCTACTGCGCATTGAAGGGATTTCTCGCCGGCCCGTACGAAAAGCGTCCGGCGCTCGACGAGGTGGTGCAATACATGGGCGGGCTCGCCTACATGACGGGGCCGCGCGGCCGGCCGTTGCGCGCGGGCTCGTCCGTGGTCGACATCATGGGCGGCATGTTCGGTCTCGTCGGCATCCTGACGGCGCTCCTGGAGCGCAAGGAGACCGGGCGCGGGCAGCTCATCAAAAGCGGCCTTTTCGAAGCGACGGCGTTTCTCGTCGCGCAGCACATGGGCAGCCACACGGTGATGGGCAAGCACCCGCCGCCCATGCCGGAGAAAAGCAGCTCCTGGGCGATCTACGAGGCGTTTCGGACCGCAGACGAGAAGCAGGTGTTCGTCGCGATCACGAGCGACAACCACTGGCGGCGGTTCTGCCAGGGCTTCGGCAAAGAAGAGTTGCTGTCCGATCCGACGCTCAAGACCAACGAGCAGCGCGCGATGGCGCGCGAGCGCCTGGCGCCTATCGTCGAGGAGATCGTTGCGCGCCACACGCTGGACGAAATCTCGGCGAAGCTGGACGAGCTCGAAATTCCCTTCGGGCCGCTCAACCGGCCGGGCGATCTCTTCGACGATCCGCACCTCAATGCGGGCGGGC
>JBLNBW010000115.1:0-22832 GCA_050260255.1 Rhodospirillaceae bacterium
CGTCTTCCTTCCAGGTCATCGGCAGATAATCGGCATGCATCGCCTCGCCGTGAAAACCGGGATGGCTGCGCCACGCCGTTTGTCCGATGACATGGCAATTCGCCTCTAGGGCCGCTTCGGCGAGGTCGATGATGCCGGGCAGGTCGAGGAACTGCAGCCAGTACGGATCGCGATTGAATACGCACAGATAGCGGTCGAGATGATGGCCGCCGCCGAGACCGCGCGGATCGCTGTGCGCCTCGTCCCAATGCATCGGCTGCAGAGCGTCGATGGCGGCGCGCGCGCGCACACACAAGGCGGCATCGATGACGCCCGGGACAAAAACGGCGCCATGCTCGTCCAGCGCACCCAGCATGGCCTGCGTCTCGTACACCGCGAAACTCGGTATGGGCGCTGTCATGATGATCACTGCCGTCGCCGCGATGTCAGCAGGCCCTGCGCGTTGCCGCGCTCGCGTGCCTGCTCGCATTGGTCTGGAGCGAGCTTCGTGTTCTGCCACGATGTTTCTTCGCGCATGAGATTCCCCGGCTCGTCGCTGTGCGCGCCGCTGTTCGACAGGATATGCACGAGCTCGTGGGCGAGCGCTACCGGCAGATCGCGCGTTCCGTACGCCACCCAGATAGTGTGCGCGAGCTCGGGGCGGGTGCGCGAGTTCGCCAGGCCGATCGCTTCGGCATCGTAAGCCGGGCGGTTCAGTGTTTCGTCGACGAAGAACACGGCGGGCTTCGTCACCGCCATTGCGCGCATCAATTGGCGGGAAACCGGGGTCGAGTACGAACGGAAGTGCGCCGGCGCGTCGACGATGTGAAGCTGCGCCCGCTCGATGCCTATGCCGCATTGGGCGAGCACGGCACCGGCCGCAGGCACGATGGCAGCAACCGTATCGGTTTCCCACCGTGAGCCGCGAAAGACATAGAGATGGAGCGCGAGGCGTTGCGTCGCTGCGTCGCTTTGCCCGGTCGGGACTGCGCGCGTTTCGGATATGGTCGCTTCGTCCGCATGCGCCGACGAGGCGAGGAGCGCGGTAAAGAGCGGAACGAAGAAGGCTGGCATATCGGGCCAGCGTAGCAAGAAGCGTGGCCGGCTGAAAACCTTGGTCAGAAAGCGAGGTCCGCGGGGCGCAGTATGCGGAACGGCACGGGGCGCTGCCTGCTGCGCGCGAGCTCGAGCAGCGCCATGTCCCGGGTGAGGAGCGCATGTGCTACGCAATCGCGTGCGAGTTCCAGGAACTTCTGGTCGTCCGCATCGCGGCACAGCGGTAATGGCCCGGATGGGCACGACGCCTGCCCGCGGTCCAGCAGACGCGCGACCGATGTTGCGGTCCGAATATGGGCAGCCTGGACTTCGGCGTCGAGCTCCGTGCGGCGCAGCGGATAGCTCAGCACGCGCGCAAGCTCAGCGAGGCACGCTTCATCCATCCAGACTTCGGCGTTGCCGCGCGCCACCGCCGCGCGCAGGTGCGCGACGCCCGGATCGTCGAACACCAGCCAGTCGAGCCAGACGTTCGTGTCGAAGACCAGCCGCAGCGGTTCCGTCGCTCGCTCCCTCTACGTCGCGCCAGCCGGATTCTTCCCGGACAGCGACTTCCAGGTCGATGTGGCGAACGCGACGAGATCCCCGTCTTCGTCGGTGATCTCCGACCGCAGGAACGATACGCCACGACCGTGGCGCAGGAAACGGGCGACGCACGTCATGCGGCCCGCGCTGGGCGCCTTGAGGTATTGCACTTTGAGCTCGAGCGTCGCACCGGGACCGCTGCGATGGCGCAGCAGGTGTCCCATGGAGATGTCCATGACGAACGCGATGACGCCGCCGTGCAGGCCGCCGCGCGGGTTGTGCATGAAATCCTTGATGTCGAACGTGATCCTGCACTCGTCGTCGGTGTAATCGAACTCGCAGCCGTAGAAGCGGGCGAGAAAGAACTGGCCGAATTCGGGTTTCTGGGTTGCGATTGCGTTTTCGAACGCTTCGCGGGCGGCAGCTTCATCCATGTGTGGTTCCGGTTGCGTGAAGTCGCGCATTATGCCAAACGGGCGAGGAGGTATGCGTCACACCATGCGGACTCCTGGGCAAGGGTAAAGTTGTTATGATGCGCTTCGTTCGAAATCGATTGCAGTGAATCAGGGAGGGGGAATGCTCGTCGTCGACAGTCAGGTACACATCTGGGCAGCGGACACACCGGAGCGGCCGTGGCCTAAGCGCCATCAGCCGCATCGCGCCGAGCCGCTCGGCAAGGACGAGCTCTTGCGCGAGATGGACAAGGCGGGCGTGGATCGGGTGATCATCGTGCCGCCGTCGTGGGAAGGCGATCGCAACGATGTCGGGCTTGCTGCGGCGGCTGCGCATCCCGATCGCTTCGCCGTCATGGGCCGCATCGATCCGACCGACCCGAAATCGCGCGGGCGTCTCAAGACATGGCGCGACCAGCCCGGAATGCTCGGCCTGCGGTTTACCTTTCACACCGCGACCCTTATGCCGCTGCTCACCGAGGGACACATGGAATGGGTGTGGGACGAAGCGGAAGCTGTCGGCGTGCCTATCTATGTGCTGGTGCGCCATCCCCTGGTGCATCTCATCGATCGCGTGGCCGAGCGGCACCCGGGTCTCAAGCTCGTGATGGATCATCTTTCCATGCCTGCGGACAAGACGGGTCCTGCGGCGTTCGAGCAGTTCGACAAGGTGCTCGCCATCGCGAAGCGGCCGAACGTCGCGGCGAAGGCGAGCGGCATGCCGCGCTATTCCGATGAGCCGTATCCGCACCCGTCGCTGCACAAGTACATACGTCGGGCATACGATGCGTTCGGACCCAAACGTCTTTTCTGGGGCACCGACATCACGCGCACGCCCATCACTTACCGCCAGCACGTCACGCTGTACACGGAGGAGATTCCATGGCTCACCGCGGAGGACAAGGAATGGATCATGGGCCGCGGCGTATGCGAGTGGCTGGGCTGGAATCGACCGTGAACGATCGCTCGTCAGCGAATCGTGAGCCGTTCGAATTTTGAGCTGGCGCCTGTAGTAACCAGCAACGCGTAACGAGTCACCGGAGTAGATAACGCCTTCCAGGACGGACCACATGAACACACCGGCCATACCCAATCTCGTGTCGCGCGAAGGCGCGCACATCCCTGCTCTCGGCTTCGGCACGTCGCAACTCGGCGATTGCACCGAAATCGTGGCGACGGCACTCAAGCTCGGCTACCGCCATATCGACACGGCGTGGAAGTACGGCAGCGAAGAAGGCGTTGGCAAGGGCATCAAGCTCTCCGGCGTGCCGCGCTCGGAAATCTTTCTGACGACGAAGGTATCGCACGAGTACCTGCGTGCGGACGACTTCGCGCGCTCGGTGGACGAAAGCTTGAAGCGTCTGCAGGTCGATTACGTCGACATGCTGCACGTGCACTGGCCCAGCCCCGAAAAAGTGCCATTGTCCGAGACCATGGGAGCGCTCGCGAAGGCCAAGCGGCAAGGCTTGACGCGGCACATCGGCGTCGCAAACTTCAACATCGCGCTGCTCGAGGAGGCGATCGCGAAGTGCCCCGAGCCTCTTTCGACGCTGCAGGCCGAATATCATCCGTACCTCGATCAGACGAAGGTGCTCGACTATTGCCGCCGCAAGGGACTGGTGTTCACCGCCTATTGCCCGCTCGCACGCGGGCGACTGTTCAACGATGCCGTGCTCGCCGACATCGCCGCGAAGCGGGGACGGACTATCGCCCAGGTCGCTCTGAGGTGGCTTATGCAGCAGGGCAATATCGCTGCGATCCCGCGCTCGGCGAACCCCCAGCACATCGCGGAGAGCCTCAACATCTTCGACTTCGACCTCACGTCCGACGAAATGCAGCGCATCTCGGCGCTCAAGCGTCCCGACGGCCGCATCGCGAATCCCAAGGGGCGCGCGCCGGAATGGGACTGACCCTTCGCGGTCAGGAGTGAAGGGTAGGGATGAGGAGCTCAAAAGCAAGAGCAAAGGCAATAACACCGGTTCATCGCGCCTCACTCCTCACGCCTCACTGAATTACTGACGAAGATCAAACGGTCGCGTCGCGCCTTGAGCTACCATCCTCATCCACGGATGGCCTCATGACGACGAAAACGCCCACTGATGAGCAGTAATCCATCCGCCTCGCCGACGGCGGCCGGTGAGCGCAGCCGCGACGGCGCCATGACGGTCTCGCTGGTGGTCCTGTGCCAGCTGGTCCACGGCCTGACGTTCAGCGGCATACCGATGTTCCTGCCGCTCATCCGCGACGATCTGCAGATCACTTTTTCGCAAGCCGGGCTGTTGTCCGCTGCCGCGACGTTGAGCTATGCGTTCGGTCAGGTGCCTGCCGGCTACCTATCCGACCGCTTCGGTCTCAAGCGGCTCTTCTTCATCGGGCTGCTCGGCTGGTCGGTGCTTTCCATCACGCTCGGGCTCGTCCATACGCTCTGGCTTGCGGTGCTGAATCAGCTGCTCGCGGGTGCCTTTCGCGCGTTGCTCTTCGCGCCGGGCATGAGTCTGCTCGTGTCGTGGTTCAGGCCGAAGCGTCGCGCGACTGCGATGAGCTTGTACATGGTCGGCGGATTCTGGGGGACCGTCGTCCTGTCTCTCTTCGGTCCCTGGCTTGCGCACGAGCTCGGCTGGCGCCTGACGTTCATGCTGCTCGCGGCGGTCGGCGTCGCGGCGGCTTTCATCTACCGATACTTTGCGAAGGAGAAGCCGCGCCGCGGCGCCGTGAAGCAGTCGGGTCTGGCGGAGGTCGTCAGTCTCTTCAAGCACAAGATACTTTGGGTGTGCAGTGCGATCCAGTTCATCCGCTTCAGCGTCGTCACGGCGGTGAATATATGGCTGCCGAGCCTGCTCGTCGTGGATCGCGGGTTCTCGCTGCAGCAGGCGGGCTTCGTCACAGCGATGAGCGCGGCATTCATCGCGCCGTCGAATGCGATCGGAGCGTACGTCTCCGATCGGCTGAAAAACCCGCCGCTCGTCATCGGGGCTTCGCTCGCGATCCTCGCCTGCGGCGCCACGCTGCTGGTGACGGTGACTTCCGTCGCGGCGATGCTGCTTGTCGTCGTGCTGATGTCCGTGTTCCTGCAGTTCTATTTCGGTCCGCTCTTCCTCGTTCCGATGGAAGTCCTGGGACAGCGGACCACGGGAATGACGACCGGCATCGCCAATCTGTTCGCGAATATCGGCGGTTTTCTGACGGCCTACGCGCTCGGCGTGGTGAAGGACCACGCGGGGAGCTTCAAATGGGGCTTCATCGGCGTGAGTCTGCTGTGCCTCATCGGCGTGGTGTTGAGCCTCGTGCTCCATCGTATGCGGACCCAGGCGCTGCGCGTCCGCCACGCAACTGCGTGAGACGCCTGGTCACTCTAGGCGTATGTCGGCCTGACGGATTACCGGGCCCCAGCGCTTTCTCTCGCTCTCGATCAAAGTGCCGAAGGACGCAGGTGTGCCGCCCCCGGCGGCCATGCCGAGGGTGCGTAGCCGTCCCTGCACCTCCCGGGAGGCAAGCACGCGCAACACGTCCGCATTGATGCGATCCACGACCGGGGCCGGCGTGGCCGCCGCTGCCACCAGGCCGTTCCACGCATCGGCGACAAACCCCGGGAATCCGGATTCCGCGAGCGTCGGCAGCTGCTCCAATCCCTGGAAGCGTTGGGCGCTCGTCACGGCAAGCAGCCGGATCTGGCCCGATTGAGCTTGAGGCATGACTCCGGATGCGACCGCGAACAGCAGCTGCGTTTCGCCGCGCGCGACGGACAGCGCGGCGGCAGGCGACCCCTGATAGGGCACGTGCACGGCCGCGAAGCCGGCCTGCCGGATGAAGAGCTCCATGGCGAGGTGGGAAGAGCTGCCGCTGCCGATGGACGCGTAGCCCAGCGTGCGCGGCGGTTGCGCTCTCGCCCACGCGATGAACGATGCCACGGACCGGGGGGGCAGGGTAGCCGTCACGGCCAGGACGTTGGGCTGGCTCGACGCGAGTATGACAGGCGCAAGATCGCGCCCGACGTCATACGGCATCTTCGAGTAGAGAAACGGGGCGAACGCGAGCGGACCGTTGAAGCCCAGCGCCAGAACATGCCCATCCGGCTGGGCCTTCGCCGCGGCGTCGACGCCGATGAGCCCGCCCGCGCCGGGCTTGTTCTCGACGACGACCGGTCGGTTCCACATCGGCCAGAGCTTCTCGGACAGCACGCGCGCGACGACGTCGAGCGAGCTTCCCGCCGGGGCCGGCACGACGATATGAACAGGCTTGCTCGGCCAGGACTGCGTCGAGGAGGCACATGCGGGCGGCATGGCGAGCGCCGCGGCGGCCGCGCCGAGCCAGCAGGCAATCAAGGTGGATGACATGAGTAAATGATGCAGTCTACGGGCCGCGATCGCGTGCGGCCGGCGCATGCGATGCTCAAGGATTACATGAGCCATTATGCCAAAGCGGCGGATAGAGCGGGCTACGCAGCTGCGACACGCGGCACCTATGATGGCGGCAACAATGCAGGCACGCAGCTTGATAACGATGAGCGTGAGGAGGTGCCCGCCATGCCTGTACGCACGCTCTATCCTGTTTCTGCAGCACTCTGCATGCTGTGCCTGTCGGTTCCGGCAGCCGCGACGCAGCTCTACAAGTGGATCGACCAGCGCGGAGTGACGAACTACTCCGACCAGCCGCCCACCGCCGCGTCCGTCAAGCAGCACGGCACGATCGAAAACCGGGTGTCGGTCTATACGCCTGATCCTCAGCTCACGCGTGCCATGGACGCGGAACGCGCCCGGGCGCTCGACGACTTGAGAACCGGTCGGCGGTCTCGCGACATCCATGAAGAATGGCTTGCACGGCAGTATTTCGCCGCCGTTGCGCGCGCGAATCCCGACTACGGCTGCGCCAATGCGTTCGATCCCCATTGCGCGAGCTATATGCCGTTCGCTTACGCCCCCGGAATTTTCGCCAGCCGCCGCCCGCGCATATTGCCCCAGATCGAGCTCACACCCGGTACGACGGCAGGCAACGTGACGGGCAACACCGGTTTCATTCCGGGCTATTCCGCATTCGCGCCTCGCTCCTCGGACAGCATGTCCAGTGGCGCCATGGCCGCACCGGGCGGTGTGGCAAGTGGAGGCGCCCGCGCGTCGAGGGCGATACGCTGATCCCCTGAAGCAGTACCCGCTCGTCACGCGGCGCTGGCCCGCGAACTGCGCCGCGTTCCCGCACGCTGGACACCCCTCGAGCTCCGCTCCCATAATCGGGGCCCGTCGCATCACACTGGCGACGTCGCAACGATTCGGGGAATAGCCATGACCGCACTGTACAGCGCAGTGGGCGATGAGCTCACGCATTACGACATCGATTTCGAGGGCTACGAGCTGCGCCGACGCGACAGCGTCACGTTGCCTGCGCCCGTTCAATACCTGTGGCCGCATCCGTCGCGCCGCCATGTATACGTGGTGTCAGGCCACCGCGGTCGCACGGGGGACGGCATCAAGCATTACGTGAGCGCATTGCGTGTCGATGAAGCGGGCGGATTGCATCTGCACGGGGAGCCGCGCGAGCTGCCCATGCGGCCGCTGCATGTGAGCCTGGATGCGACGGGGCGCTACATTTTTTCAGCCTATAACGAACCGGCCGGTGTGACGGTTCATCGGGTCAATGCCGATTACACGGTAGGCGATCCGGTGCCCCAGCCCAAGGATCTGGACGTTGGTATCTTTCCTCACCAGATACTCGCGACGCCGGGCAATCGTACCGTCATTCTCGTCACCCGGGGCAACGACGCCGCGGGCGGCAAGCCGGAAGATCCGGGCGCCCTCAAAGTGATGAGCTTCAAGGACGGCGTGCTGGGGAATATCGAATCGATCGCGCCGAACGGCGGATACGGCTTTGGGCCGCGCCATCTGGACTTCCATCCTCAGCGTCCATGGGTGTACGTGTCGCTCGAGCGGCAGAACGCGCTGGAGGTGTACGCGCTCGAGGACGGACGGCTCGGCAAAGCGCCGCTTTTCCACAAGACGGGCCTCGCGGAGCCGGATAACGTCCGGCCGCGTCAGTTGGGCGGCACGGTGCACGTGCATCCTAACGGCCGTTACGTCTATGTCGCGAATCGAGCGGACTGGACGAAAGAGTACCGAGGTCAGCAGGTATTCGCCGGCGGCGAGAACAGCATCGCCGTGTACGCGATCGATGGAGCCACCGGCGAGCCGACTCTGATACAGCATGCCGATCCGCAATCTTTCCACGTGCGTACTTTCGCGATCGATCCGCAGGCGCGCATGCTGGTCGCCGCGAGCATCATGCCGATGGACGTGAAGGAAGGCGATGCCGTGCGGCATGTGCCGGCCGCGTTGACCGTTTTCCGCATCGGGAGCGACGGCACGCTCACGTACATGCGCAAGCATGACGTGACGACCAATGGCAGGACGCAGTTCTGGATGGGGATGGTGTAGCGCTTCGTCGCGCGACCGCTGCGCGCGTTATGAGCGCGGTGTTGCGGGCGAAAAGCCTGGTGCACGGCTCGATCGTGCGCGCCGCATGCGGAATCCGAATGTCCGCGCATCTCTCATACAGATGCAGAAGGTACGGAAACTGTGCTTCGCCTGTTCGAGCGTGACGCCTGTCGCATCGACGTGCGTCCATTGCCAGCGGCCGAAGAGGTCGTGAAAGAAAATCCACCGCTGCCCATCCTGTTCGTACACCATATTGGAAACTCCTCGCGCGGACCGCGCACAAGCCGCGCTGCGGCGCCGTACGGAATGTTTTTGTGGCCGCGCCAAGGATAGATGAAAACCGCGAGATACAGCTCGGTCGCGCTCTAAACCATCGATTATGACGATGGTTTATCCCGCACTCTCCACCGTGCGCACCTTGCTGAGACTGATGCGCGGAATGCGGCTTGCGGTGTAAGCGGCGAGCGCGGCGATGAGCGACGCGCAGAGGAAGCCGCGGTGAAAAGCGTTGGTGATGCGCTCCGTCTCGAGGCTGCTTGCATGTGCAAGTAGCGACTGCCGATCCATGTCACCCAGCATGGCGAAGACGAGCGCTCCGAACAGCGCTGCGCCGGCCGCAGCGCCGGTGGATCGGGCGAGCGAGATCATTGCGGTTGCCGAGCCGAGGCGAGCCCGTCCTGCAACGGTTTGAACGAGCACCTGATTCACCGACATGACCGTGCCGAAGCCCACTCCGGTGACGAAACCGAGCGCGATGACGAGCGCCATGTGGGGTGGCAATACGCCAAGCAGAAGCAGGGCTGCGCTCGATACCGACATGCCGACGACTGGTATGGCGTGCAGCTCGCCGGTGCGGCGGATGATGCGTGCGGAAATCATCGCGGCCGTCACCTGTCCTGCGGTCATCGGCAGAAGCAGCAACCCCGACAGCTGCGCGCTGACGCGATGTCCGAGCTGCAGGTAGATCGGCAGAAAAAACACCATGGAGAACAGGCATGCGGCGAACGATACGACGAGCATCGCCGACCGCCTTATCGCAATGTCGCGCAGGAGATCCATGGGAAGAAACGGGGAAGGATGCCGCCGTTCGTGCCAGAACAGCAGAGCGAGCGTGGCGACCGCCGCGCCGGCTACCGCAATGCTCACCGTGGACAGCCATGGAAAGCGATGGCCTGCGGACGTAAGCCAAAACAGCGCCGCGATCGCGCCGACAGCGAACAGCACATGGCCCGGCAAGTCCACCTTGCCCGGACGCGGGTGCCGCTCGCCGCGCGGCAGCGAGCAAAGACGCCATGCGGCGAATGCGCACAGCGGCAAGTTCGCGATGAAGAGCCAGCGCCAGTCGAGATGCGTGACGACGATGCCGCCGATGACCGGGCCGCCTATGCTCGCGCTGGTGAACACCAGTGCGAAATAGCCCTGGAAACGCACGCGCTCGAGCGGCGGCACCAGCTCGCCTATCATCGCCTGCGATAGCGTCATGAGTCCGCCGCCGCCTATGCCCTGAAGCACGCGCGCGGCAACCAGCTGCGGAAACGATTGTGCGAGGGCGCAGGCTAGCGATCCGATCGCGAACACGCCGAGGGCCACGAACAAGAGCGTGCGTCGTCCATGCGCGTCGCCGAGACGGCCGTACACCGGGACTATCGTGGCAGACGCGAGCAGGTAGGCGACCGCTATCCAGGAGGTGTCGCGCAGACCGCCGAGCGAGGCCGCGATCGCAGGCGTTGCCGTGGCGAGCAGCGTCTGGTCCACTGCCGCCATGAACATCGGCACGAACACCGCGAGAAACAGGTTGAGAAATTCGCGCCGGCTTACTGTCACATGGCGGTACGCGGGGCCGGCAGGCTGCGACTCGTTCTTGTGCAAGTTCATCCGGGGAGTGCGGAGCAAGCCGCGCGCCGCGTTCGCGCTGGAGGGGGAAGAAAAGCGCTATCCCGGCTTTGGCGCAACGTTACTCCTCGAGACTGCCGCGGAGCAGCTCTTCGACTAGGGCATCGACGCTCGTCCCGCGCTCTGCCGCCCGGGCGCGGATGCGCTTCACGATGGCTTCGTCGATCTTGACGGCGAACGGGACGACGCCGCGCGCCTGATCCAGCTTGCGGCGCTCGCGCCGTCCCATGCCTGCCGCTGCGTCTTTTCCGTAGCGGCCTGGCGGGACCGCCTCATGCATTTTCCCGGTGATTTTGAGACCTTTGAGCTTCTCGAGGTCGGTACGCTTCACTTCATGAATCCTCGTATCAGATTACCCAATGACGGGACAGGGGCGTCGGCCTGTTTCACGACTTCAGCGCCGCCGCGGCGAGGCACAGCCAGCCGGCGAGAAACGCGAGTCCGCCGAGTGGCGTGATCGCACCCAGCCAACGCACGCCCGTTACGGCGAGAAGATACAGGCTGCCGGAGAATACCAGCGTTCCGGCGATGAACAGCAGCGCTGCCGCGGGAACGAGGTGACCGGGCCACCGCGTGACGGCCCAGGCGCAGGCAAGCAATGCCAATGCGTGATACATCTGATAGCGCACCCCGACCTCGAATACCGCCAGCATATCGGGCGAGATGCGCGCCTTCAGTGCGTGGGCGCCGAACGCGCCGGCGCCCACGCCTATGAACGCGGACAACGCGCCTGCCGCGAAGTACAGCCGCTCCATGAATGCCGCTCCTGAGCGAGTTGGAAGCCCGCAATGGTAACGCAAGCGGAAGCGCGATACAGTAAACTGCCATCCACCACATCATCGCTGCGATATCGGCCATGTCGACCACGATGCGGACGCGCGATCCGTCACCACGCTCTGAAGCGATGCCCCAGCTGCGCGTCACTGCGATGCCGCCGAAGCCGCGGCCGCCGCGTATCCTTCGCCGCATCCTGTCGCTCGAAGACTTCGAGGAGGCCGCGCGCCGGGTTCTGCCACGCCCCATATTCGGCTACGCTTCGGGCGGCGCGGAGACGAATGCCGCGTTGCGGGGCAACCGCGCCGTGTTCGACGAGCTTGCCTTCGTGCCGCGCGTGCTCGTGAATGTCTCCGCGCGCAGCCAATCCACCACGCTGTTCGGCCGCACGTACGACGCGCCGTTCGGCATCGCGCCCATGGGTGGGACGTCGCTCGCGTGCTATCGCGGCGACACGGTGCTCGCACGCGTCGCGGCGGAGTCGAACATTCCGATGATATTGAGCGGCGCGGCGCTGACCCGGCTTGAAGACGTGAGGCAGGCAGGCGACACGGCGTGGTTCCAGGCGTATCTGCCGGGGGAAACGAGCCAGATCCAGACGCTCGTGGACCGCGCCGCGCGCGCCGGCTACGAGACGCTGGTTCTCACGGTCGACGTACCGGTGCTTGCGAACCGCGAAAACAACGTCCGCAACGGCTACAGCACGCCGCTGCGGCCTACGCTGCGGCTCGCATGGGACGGTCTCGTGCGTCCGCGTTGGCTGACGGGAAACTTCCTTCGCACTCTCATGTCGGGCGGCATGCCGCACTACGAAAACATGATGCCCCGCGTGCCGCTCATCTCGCGCACCGCCGAGCGCAAGCGCGAGTTCCGGGATCACCTGTCGTGGCAGCATCTCGAGCTCATGCGCAAGCTGTGGAACGGCAAGCTCGTCGTGAAGGGCATTCTGCACAAGGATGACGCCCGCATCGCGCGTGAAAGCGGCGCGGACGGCATCATCGTATCGAATCACGGCGGGCGTCAGCTCGACCACGCCTCTGCGCCGCTGCGCGTGCTTCCGGACGTCATTGCGGAAGCAGGCGATATGACCGTCATGATGGACAGCGGCATAAGACGCGGCACGGACGTGCTGAAGGCGCTTGCGCTGGGCGCGCACTTCGTTTTCGTGGGACGTCCTTTTCTCTATGCCGCGGCGGTCGCAGGCGAGGCGGGCGTTGCGCACGCCGTGAAGCTCCTGCGTGAGGAAATCAACCGCGACATGGCATTGCTCGGCATAGCGCGCCTGCAGGATCTCGGCGTCGGACATCTGATGCCGGCCCGCGGTTTCTTCTTCCAGTAGACCGAACTCGAGACACCGAGGGCGGTGCCGCGCTTCGCACGGCATGCGCATTGCTCCGCTGCGTTGCGCCATGCCTCATTCGTATTCCGGGCGCCGCGTGGCGCCACTTGCCGCCGCGCTTCTCGGTATCGCACTGGCCGGCGGCACGGACCTGTGTGCCGTTGCGGCCGGGTTGCACATGCCTCGTGGGCACGCATCGCTGCCGGACTTCGGCGAGCGCGATGATGGGTCTCGCGACGCTCTCATGCTTGCCGGGCAGCCGGATACCGAGTTTTCGCTCTCGCGCGATGCGGGCAAAAGCTACGCCATACCGGCGCTCGAGATTCTCGGCTTCCAGTTCCTGCTGAACCGCTTCGACCGCATGGTGTTCGGCAGCGACTATGCGGTGAGCGAATCGAGCATACGGCGTAATCTGCGGGGCCCGTGGGTTACCGACAACGATCCGTACACCATCAATCAATTCGGTCACCCTTACCAGGGCTCGATTTATCACGGGCTCGCGCGCTCGGCGGGCCTGTCGTACTGGGAGGCGTTGGGCTACACGTTCGCAGGCAGTGCGGTGTGGGAGATCGCGGGCGAGACGACGCTGCCTTCGAAGAATGACCAGATTTCCACCGGGATAGGCGGCACGTTTCTCGGCGAATCGCTGTTTCGCATGGCGCATCTCGTGCTGGAAAGCGGAGGCGGGTTAAGTCGTGAATGGCGCGAACTTGCAGCGGCCGCAATCTCGCCGCCCGTCGGCTTCAATCGCGCGATGTTCGGCAAGCGGTTCGCTGCGGCGTTCGACAGCCGCGATCCCGTGTACTACAGCACGCTGCAACTCGGTATCAGCGGCACGACGCAGAACGCGCCCGGCGCTTCCACGCGTCTGCGGCGCAATGAAGCGATTGCAAATTTCTCGATGGACTACGGCCTGCCGGGCAAGCCGGGCTATCGCTACGAGCGTCCGTTTGACCACTTCAGTTTTCAAATCACGGCATCCAGCGCGAACGCCGTTGAAAGCATCATGACGCGCGGATTGCTGCTCGGCACCGATTACGAAGCAGGCGAGCGGTATCGCGGCGTGTGGGGGCTGTACGGCAGCTATGACTACATCGCACCCCAGGTGTTCCGCGTGTCGAGTACCGCGCTCTCGCTGGGCACGACCGGGCAGGCATGGCTCACGCGCACCATCGCGCTTCAGGGCTCCGTCATGGCGGGCGCCGGCTACGCGGCAGTCGGGACATTACGGGGCGCGAGGGAAAACGATTACCGCTACGGCATCACGCCGCAGATGCTGATCGCATTGCGGCTCATCATGGCCGATCGCGCCGCCCTCGATGTGACGGCCCGGGAGTATTTCGTGAGCAATGTGGCCGGCGGGTCGCGCGGGGGGCATGACAACATCGCCCGCGCCGACGTGACGTTCACCTGGCGCATCCACAAGCAGCATGCCGTCGCGGTCAAATATCTGTGGTCGCGCCGCGATGCCACTTATCCTGATCTCGGTGATCGCACGCAGACGCGCGCCACGATAGGAGTCTTTTACACCCTGCTGGGGCTAGACCGCTTCGGCGCGGTGGATTGGCGGCAATGACCGCTTCCTGCCGACCCTCCGCCATCGGCCGCCCCGGCGTGGCCTACGCGCCTTCGGCAGCTTCGGGATTCCACTGGCCTTTGCGCATGCGCGTGATGGTGACCGACTTGAAGACGCCGTTTTGGGTGAACGGATCGCCGTCGGAAAATCTCTTCGCTTCCGCACGACTTGCGACGTTGACGACGAACAGACTGCCGATCGCTTCGGTGCCTTCGTCGTTTTGCGTTGCCCCTGCCAGCACGAGTATGCCTTTCTGGCTTTTCAGATAATCGCGGTGCGGCTGCAGCACGCGCTCGCGTGTCGCGGCAGTGTTCGGATTGTCGACACAGGAAATTGCCCACAGCATAGTCGTTGCTCCCCTGGATAAGTTTCAGTTCATCAGCGCTTCCGCGCCTTCCGGAATTTCTTTCTCGACCAGCACGAGCTGCTCGTAGAACGACTCCACGTAGCTCTTGAACGTCGCGTCGTGGCGCGCCGTTTCCTCTGGCCCGAAGTCGACCCGCGCCGGCGGCTGCAGGTCGAAATGGCCATGCGCATCTTGTCCGCGCACGAGCCGCGCCGGCATGCGCTTGCTGCCCGTGTGACGCGTGCGCGTCGGAATGTAGCTCAGCGCAAGCCCGATGCGGCGCTCGTCCGAGCGGTTGGGCGCCGACTGATGCACGACGCAGGTGTGATGCAGCGAGAACTGTCCCGGCTTCAGTATCGCACGATCGATGTGCGATCTGTCGAACCATTCGACGATCATCTGGCCCGCGGTGTTGACGCTGTTCTTCACCACGTTCGCCTTCTGCTGGAGCTGGCCGCGGATATGGCTGCCGACGGCGAACTCCACCGGGCCCGCTTCGGCCGTGACGTTGGACAATGCGACCCACGCAGTGACGTGGTCGAAGGGGCGCAGGCCGAAGTAGGTCGAGTCCTGATGCCACGCGGCGATTCCGGCGCTGTGCGGCTCCTTGATGAAAAACCGGCTGGTGTAGAGGAGGATGTCCGGGCCGAGCAGATCTTCCACTGCGTCCAGTATGCGCGGATGACAGGCGAGCTCGTCCACCCATGTGCACAGGAAGTGCAGGTTGCCGCGATACTTGCGGTCTATCGCCATCAGCGAGCCGCCGAGTCGATTCTCGGTGTTCGCAAGGGCCTCGCGATAGCGCCGCACTTCTTCCGGCGTGAGCGCGTCCAGGGGATAGAGATAGCCGTTGGCGCGGTAGCTTGCGACGCGCTCGGCGCTCAAAACCTTCGACATGCCTCCTCCTCGTATCGACTGCTCGTGCTTTGCGAGCCGGACACAGAACTTAAACCAGCGCCGCTGCGGTGGTCAACGGGAGGGGCCTTCTCGAGGGGCGAGCACGGCCGCGTATTTCCTTAAGGCGTGATCACGTGTGCTTGAGCGGGCATTAAAGTGATACCCTCCCGCACGGAGGCGATGCGATGACGGACGCAAAGAGGACGAATCGACAGTGGCGGCTTGCCCGCTACCCCGAAGGCCTGCCGGCACGGGAGGACTGGACGCTCGGCGAATCGCCGATCCCGGAGCCCGGCGCGAATCAAATGCTGGTGCGCGCGATCTATCTCGACGTCGCGCCCTACATGCGGGCACGTATGAGTCCCCAGAAGAACTACGCCGCCGGTGTGAAGCCCGGCGAGCTCATGCTGGGCGGCGGAATAGGCGAGGTGATCGCGACGACATGCAAGGAGTACAAGCCGGGCGATCTCGTCGTGAGCGACTTCGGATTCGGCTGGCAGGAGTATGCCGTATTGCGGCCCAATGCCGTGCGACGCGTGGATGCGACGCTAGCTCCGCTGCCGTACTGGATGGAGGCGCTGGGGCTCAACGGACTGACCTCGTATTTCGCGCTGTATGAAGCGGCGCGTGCTCGTCCCGGCGACACGGTGGTCGTTTCGGCCGCTGCGGGGTCCGTCGGGCAGATCACCGGACAGCTTGCCAAGCTCGCCGGCTGCCGGCCGATCGGGGTTACGAGCTCGGCTGAAAAAGCGGCCTGGTGCCGCGAAATCGGCTACGAAGACGTGGTGGTGTACCGGGGCGAGACCGACCTCGTGGCGGCGATCGCGCGTGCGTGTCCACGCGGCGTGGATGTGTACATCGACAACACCGCAGGCCCCATACACGACGCGGTGCTCCAGAACCTCGCGCCACGGGCACGCATAGCACTCGTCGGGTCGGTGAGCCTTGCCGGGCAGTTCGGAAAGCCGGACATTGGCCAGCGTTTCGTGCGCCAGCTGCTGATCGCTCGTGCGACTATGCAAGGTTTCCTCGTCAGCGACTATCAAGACCGGTATGAAGAAGCCCGGCGCCGTCTTGCTGCATGGGTGGCGAGCGGCGCGCTCAAGTCGAGGTTCGATATCGCGGAGGGCGTAGAAGCCATGCCCGACGCATTCCTGCGGCTTCTCACGAGCCGCAACGTCGGCAAGCAGCTCGTGCGTTGCGCGCCGGACCCGACGCAGCGCTGAAGGGGTTTTTCAGGGCGAAGAGCAGCCGCATTCCGGGATGCGGCTAAAATAGGACGCCTCGCGCGGCACGCGCCCACAGTGGGCATTGCGCTGCAGCGACGCTGGAGAACTAAGCTGACACAAGATCCGGACTCGAACCGCACGCTGCGCACGGTTCAGGAGATCATAGAGCGCGAAACGAAGGCGCCGCTTAGCGTCGCTGCCCGGCACGAGCTCGCGGCAGCGCTCGGCGTGCCGCGTGCCGCGGAGTGCGGCTCGGCGACGTTCACGGCGAAAGACGTCACGGTGCTGCTCGCCGACCTGCGCGGCTTCACATCTTTTTCCGAGCGTTATTCCGCGGCTGTCGTGCTCGAGCTGCTCAACGAATTTCTGATGCGCATGAGCGAGGTGGTCGCGCGGCATGGCGGGCGCATCGAAAAATTCATGGGTGATTCCGTAATGGCCGTGTTCGGCCTGCCGGAAGCCCGCCCGGACGACGCGAAGCGCGCGGTAGCTTGCGCGCTCCAGATGCAGGCTGCGCTCAACGAGCTCAACAATCGCAGCGGCCGTCCGCCGGGCCCCCAGCTCTTCATGGGCATAGGCATCAGCAGCGGATGGGCCATGACCGGACAGCTCGGCTCGGAGCTTTATTCCGAGCATGCGGTGATCGGAGACGACGTGAACCTCGCGTCCCGGATCGAGGCGGTGAGCCTGCGCGGCCAGGTGCTGATCAGCGACAACACCTATTCCCGCTGCGCGGACGAGCTGATCACCGCCGAACCAGTGAGCGTGTACGTCAAGGGCAAGACCATGCCGGTGACGATACACGAAGTGCTCGAAATGCCGGCGCTGGGTCTCAAGGCGCGTCGGCACGATATGCGCTCCAGCCCGCGCGTCAAGGCGAAGCTGCCGATCACGTACCACATCGTCCGCGACAAGGTCGTGACGTCGGAGGCGCGCGACGGCATGCTGATGGACATCAGCTACCATGGCGCCGCGCTGCGGCTGGAGGGCGAGCACTCGCCGCACACGGAGATCAAGCTCTCGATCGGCATGCCGTTCATCGGCGCGGAAGCGACCGACATCTATGCCCGGGTCATACGGACCCGCATGGAGGACGGCCATCCCGTCTCCGGCGTCGAGTTCACCGTCCTGAGCGACGAGGCGAGCGCGTATATACACCAGTTCGTCGACTATCTGCTGCAGACCGATCCCGAGCTGAAGAAACCTTGAGCGCGTGACATTCGTCGTCGCGCACCGTTTTCCCCCGGAGAGAGAAGAGTGATGGCCAGCAACGATCATCCCGCCCAGCGTCCCGAGCGCCTGCCGCGCATTGCGCGGGAGGACATGACGGAGGCCCAGAGCAAAGTCGCCGCCGAGATCGCGGCCGGTCCGCGCGGCGAGCTGCGCGGACCGGTCATACCGCTGCTGCGCAGCCCGGATCTCGCGAGCGCGATACAGAAAGTCGGCGAGTACCTGCGGTATCGCACGCCGGTGGAGCGCCGTCTCGCCGAAATGGCAACCCTCATGGCCGCGCGTCACTGGACGCAGCAGTACGAATGGAATTCGCATTATCAGCATGCGATGAAGGCGGGGCTGTCGCCGGCGGTGGCGGACGCGATCGCGGAAGGCCGCCGGCCGACCGGCATGCGTGCAGACGAGGAGACGCTGTACGACATGCTGACCGAGGCGCTGCAGAACAAAAGCGTCTGCGATGCGACCTACGCCCGTGCCATCGCACAGTTCGGCGAGCAGCAGGTGATCGACATGCTGTCCATCACGGGCTATTACGCGATGCTCGCGCTCATACTCAACGTCGCGCGCAAGGCGCTTCCGGAAGGCAGGCCGCTGCCGCTGCCTTATTTCCCGAACTAGGGCTTCAGGAAAGGAGCCGGTCCATGAAGGTCAAGCGTATCGAGCACGTCGGCGTCGTGGTGCGCGACGTCGAGGCGAGCCGCAAGCTGTGGGAAGAGTGTCTCGGAATACCGCTGGGCGGCACCGAAGACTTTTCGGATCGCCCCGTGCGCCTCGCGCTCTATCCGGTCGGCGAATCGATGGTGGAGCTCATTGCAGGCACGACCCCGGACAGCAAGCACGCGCGCATGGTCGCCGCAGGCAAAGGCGGACTGAACCATATCTCCCTGGAGGTCGAGAGCATCGACGGCGCGCTGGCCGAGCTCAAGGCGAAGGGCATTCCATTGCTCGACGAGGTGCCGCGCGTGGGGCACGCCGGATGCCGCATCGCGTTCATCGACCCGTCGGCGACGGAAAACTGCCTCATCGAGCTCGCCGAGCTGCCTGCGGAAGGACACGCACATGGCGCGTGAAACAACAGGCATCATCACGCCCTGGTACCAGCTCGGGTACGTCATCCCGCACGTCTACACCGATCTCGATGCATACCAGTTCTATCGCGTCGCGCCCGAGGGCATGATGCTCGTGACCACCGGGCTCAACCTCAGGGAATACAGCCTCGCCGCGGTAGAGACGGAGCTGCCGGCGCTGTGGCAGCGTTTCGACGTGCTCGCGAAGAAGAAGGTCGACCGCATCTCGTTAAGCGGCGTGCCGGTTGCGTCGGCGCTCGGGCGCGTCAGGATGCGCGAGATACTTGCTGAAGGAAAATCGCGGACCGGGCTCGAGTGCGATACCGATCTCGAGGCGCACATTGCGGTGCTTCAGCATTTCGGCGCAGCACGCATTGCGCTCGCGACGCGCTGGCCGGAAGCCGTGAATGCCGCGCTCACACGTTATCTTGCCGATGCAGGCATCGAGGTCGTGGCGTGCCGGTCGCGTGCGCGCACGCTCGATGAGAACAAGCATGCCAGCGCCGGCGCGGATCACGAGCTTGCGCTGGAGCTCGGCCGGCAAGTGCTGGAGGAAGCACCCGCTGCGCAGGCGCTGCTCATGCCCGGCGGGCTGTGGTTCGCCATACACGCGGCGCCGATGCTGGAAGCAGAGTTCGGCAAGCCGGTGCTGCTCAATATCACGTCTACGACATGGGCCGCGCTGCGTGCCGCAGGCGGGCGCATGCTGCACCGGCCCGACGCGCGCTGGGGCAGGGTGCTCGCGAATCTTTAGCGTTTCATGGCCGACACGCGGAGAAACAGTACGGGCTGCGACGGATGCACGGCATGCTGCCGCATCATGGGCGTGCACGAGCTCGGCAAGGCCGTGAATCAGCGCTGCCCGCACTGCAA
Source organism: Rhodospirillaceae bacterium (assembly GCA_050260255.1). GTDB lineage: Bacteria > Pseudomonadota > Gammaproteobacteria > Burkholderiales > SG8-41 > JAQGMV01. The sequence goes on from JBLNBW010000115.1 coordinate 19,659, forward strand.
GGCGGGCGTCGGGTGTGCGATCTACGAGACCCGCCCGCAATCGTGCCGGACGTTCGAATGCGTCTGGCTTCAAACGCAGCGCGGCGCGAATCCGCTCGCGCCGGAGCTGCGCCCTGATCGATCGCGTGTGGTGATGAGCACGGCGGCGGGCGGCGAAACCGTCGTATTGAACGTGGGTCGCGACAGGCCGGACGCATGGAAGCGCGGCCCGATGGGTGCTCTCGTGAATCAGATGCTCGCGGACGGCGTACCGGTGCTGCTAAAGTGCGGAGAGGACGTGCGCAAGCTCAACATCCGATAACGCGAGCAGGACGGCGCTTTGCGGTCCTTCATGTTCGCGGTGTAACGGTTCACCGCTTTTCCGACAATTGCTTCATCACCGCCAACGCGCGTTCCATGGAAAAATCATAGGCCTTCCGATCGAAAGCCGGTGAGCCGCGCATCGTGTAGCCGTGCTGGACGCCCGGAAAGATATGTAAGGCCACCGCTTCATTGCGCGCCGCCAGTGCGCGATACGCGCTTAGGACTCCCGCCGGAGCCTGGTTGTCCTGGTCGCCCCATAGTATGCACACCGGTTTCGTTGTCCGTTCCAGCTCGCCGATGTAGTCGAGCATGCGCGTCCCGTGGCAGGAAATGCCGGCGTCGTAGCCCAGGCGGCCGGGGCCGAGAACCGCGTAGGGGCCTCCGTAGCAGAACCCCATCGATGCCGCCCGTCCATTGAATCGCGGGTGCGTGCGGATATATGCGAGCGTGTCGGCCATGTCGGCTTCGCCCGTCTTGATCTTCTCCGGACGCGGCTGCGAGCGCGACGTGCTGCGCTCATCGCCGCGCGGCAGCGGACCGGGGACCGTGCGCCAGAAGAGGTCGGGAGCCGCCGCGATATAGCCGTGCTCCGCAAAGACGTCGGCGATTGCGCGCACGTCTTCGTCGACGCCATGCACCGCGGATGCGAGCACGATGGCCGCCGTCTTCTCCGTGCCGTCCGGCGTGACGACATAGCAATCGAACTCGCCGCCATCCCTCGACGGTATTCTGATGTCCTCGCGTCGCATTGCCGTTCCTCCCTGAATACGCAGGCGTGCAACGTACATGAGGCCGCCTCGCTTGTCCATTGACAGGGCTTCGCACACTGGCGATATTCGCATCCGATACGAAGAAAGGAAAAGACATGCTGGAACTCACCGGCAAAGTGGCTCTCGTGACCGGCATCGGCACAGTCGGTACAGGCTGGGGCAACGGCAAGGCGACAGCCGTTCTCATGGCACGCCAGGGCGCGAAAGTCTACGGTACGGACATCAATCCCGCTGCAGCGGAGGACACGCGGGCGATCATCGAGCGCGAAGGCGGCACATGCGCCGTGCGCGCATGCGACATGACCGATTCCGCGGGAGTGAAAGCTGCCGTCGATGATTGCATTGCGACGTTCGGCCGCATCGACATACTCGTGAATAACGTAGGCGGTTCGGCGCCGGGCGATCCCGTCGCCATGAGCGAAGACGTGTGGGATGCTCAGCTCGATCACAATCTCAAGACCGCATTCCTGGGCTGCAAGCACGTTCTGCCCGTGATGGAGCGCCAGGGTGCGGGCGCCGTCGTGAACATCTCGTCAGTCGCCGGCTTCAGTCACCAGGTCGGTGGGCGAGTCCATGTCGCCTACAGCACGGCGAAATCAGGGCTCGTCGGCTTCACCCGTTCCACGGCAATCGCGTACGTGCAGAAGGGGATACGCTGCAATCTCGTCGTCGTCGGCACGATGCATACGCCGCTCGTCGAGGAGCGGTTGATGAAGCAGCTCGGCCCCGAGCAGGCGAAGGATCTCGTCGCGCGCCGCAACGCCGCAGTGCCGATAGGGCGCATGGGCGATGCATGGGACGTGGCCAATGCCGTCGTGTTTCTCGCATCGGATGAGGCGCGCTATATCACCGCCACGCAGCTCGTCGTGGACGGCGGCCTCACTGCCGCACGACCGGGATAGAAGGACCGCAGGCGGGCGCAAAGCCGCGTCTCGCTTCTTACTGCTGCAGCCTGGGGACTTCCGCCATGACCGAGCGGCGTGGGCCGGAATGCTTGCCGGCGTGCGCGGTTCGGCGGGAGAGGCACGCGTCTACCGCCCATTGCAGCACGCCTCGGCCCACCCACTTGAAACGTTCGATGATACGCAAGAGAGCAACGAGGAGGATGACAATGACGGGAAGACAGTTCATGGTCGCGGCGCTTCTCGCGTGCAGCGCCGCCGGCGCACTCGCCGACGAGTTTCCCATGAAGCCGGTACGGCTAGTGGTCAACTTTCCGGCCGGGGGACCGTCGGATCCGATTGCGCGCGCGCTCGCCCAAAAAGCGACGGAGTTGTGGGGCCAGCAGACGATCGTCGATTTCCGCGGCGGCGCGGCAGGCAACATAGGCGCAGACCACGTCGCGAAGTCGCTCCCCGACGGCTACACGTTGCTTTTCATGAGCGGCTCGTTTCTAACGAATCCTGCGCTGTCGACGAAGCTGCCGTTCGATCCCATCAAGGATTTCACCCCCATCACGCCCGCTGCAGTCGGCGGCATGATTCTCGTCGCGAATCCTGCATTGCCCGCGAAATCGGTGAAAGACATCATTGCGCTCGCCCGACGTCATCCGGGCAAGCTCACGTTCGCCTCGTCCGGCACTGGCGGATCGCTCCATCTCAATGCTGAGTTGTTCAAGCTCATGACGGGAATCGACATGCTTCACGTGCCCTACAAAGGGGCAGGGCCGGCGATGATAGAAGTGGTCGCAGGGCAGGTCGACATGATGTTCATCGCCCTGCCGCCCACGCTACCGCATATCCGTAACGGCAAGCTGCGGGCGGTCGCCGTGGGCAGTGCACGCCGGTCGCCGGCCTTGCCCGACGTGCCGACCGTTGCAGAATCCGGCGTACCAGGGTACGACGTCAATTCGCACTTCGGTGTGCTGGCGCCGGCTGGCGTGCCTGCGCCCGCCGTGAGCAGGCTCAATGCTACGCTCGTGCAGGCGCTCAAGTCCGCAGAGACGCGCGAGCGCTACGCGGTGCTGGGCGTGGAGCCGATCAGCAGCTCGCCGGCCGAGTACTCACGGTACATCGAGTACGAGATCTCGAAATGGCGGAAGGTGGTGAAGAGCGCCGGTCTCACGCCCGGCGCCTGAGGCTCAATCGACTTTCAGATCCAG
>JBLNBW010000116.1:0-18722 GCA_050260255.1 Rhodospirillaceae bacterium
GCCGTGCTCCTCCTCGACGAGATCGAGAAGGCCCACCCGGACATCTTCAACCTGCTCCTGCAGGTGATGGACCACGCGACGCTCACCGACAACAACGGCCGCAAGGCCGACTTCCGCAACGTGGTCATCATCATGACGACCAACGCGGGTGCTGCCGAGCTTTCGAAGACGTCGATGGGGTTCACGCCGGCGAAGCAGTCGGGCGACGAGATGGGCGAGATCAAGCGGCTCTTCACGCCGGAGTTCCGCAACCGGCTGGATGCGATCATCTCGTTCCAGGCGCTCACCCAGGAGATCATCCTGCGCGTGGTCGACAAGTTCCTCATGCAGCTCGAGGACCAGCTCCACGAGAAGAAGGTCGACATCACGTTCAGCGCGAAGCTCAAGGATTACCTCGCGAAGAAGGGATTCGATCCGCTCATGGGTGCGCGGCCGATGGCGCGGCTCATCCAGGATACGATACGCAGCGCTCTTGCCGACGAGCTTCTGTTCGGCCGGCTGGTGGGCGGCGGCAAAGTTACGGTGGACCTGGACGACGAGGACAAGGTACGCCTCGAGTTCGCAGAGGAAGCTGCGGCCGGCGTAGCGTAAGCTTTAGCCGCTCGTTCGCGATATTTGCATGCGCCGGCCCCTCAAAAGGCCGGCGCATGCACGTACCGGTTGCATTCAACCAGGGAGGAGTCCTATGCCGTCTCGCAGGCGACTTTGTGTCGCTCCCGTCCTGTTCTGCGCCGTGTTTACCATGCCCGCCGTCGCGCAAGGTACCGACACTGCGGCTCGCGCGCTTGCCGCTACATGCTTTACCTGCCATGGTCCGGACGGGCGCAGCGTCGGCGGCGTACCACCCACCCTGGCCGGCCGCGACCGCGACGAGCTCATCGGGCAGATGAAGGACTTCAAGACCGGCAAGCGTCCCGCAACGATCATGCATCAGCACGCGAAGGGCTACACCGATGCGCAGATCGAGCAGATCGCCGGCTATTTCGCGTCTGTGCCAGCACGCAGCGCCGGAAAGTGAGGAGGACGACATGGCACTTCAGCGACGCGAATTCTTGAAGCTGTTGGGCGCCGTATCGGGCACAGCCGCTCTCGCCAGCTGCGCTACGACCGGCGGGGGATCGGCCGGACGTGTGGTTGTCATCGGCGCAGGATACGGCGGAGCGACTGCCGCGAAATACGTGAAGCTGTGGGCGCCCGACATCGACGTGACGCTCGCCGAGCGCGAGGCGCAATTCATATCCTGCCCGCTGAGCAACCTCGTGCTCGGCGGCAATGCGCAGATGAGCGACGTTACCCGGGGCTATGACGGGCTGCGCAAACACGGCCTGCGCCTGCTGCACGACGCGGCCGTTGCCGTTGATCCCGCGAAGCGCGAAGTGCGTCTCGCGAGCGGCACCATCCTCGCATACGACCGTTTGATCGTCTCGCCCGGCGTGGATCTCAATTACGCGCCATTACCCGGCTTGCAAAGCGCCGATGCGCAGTCGCGCGTGTTGCACGCATGGAAGGCCGGCCCGCAAACGGTTGCGCTGCGCAAGCAGCTGGAAAGCATGCGCGACGGCGGCGTGTTCGTGATACATATTCCGCGCGCGCCGTTCCGTTGTCCGCCGGGCCCGTACGAGCGTGCCTGCCAAGTCGCCGACTATTTCAAGCGCGCGAAGCCGAAGTCCAAGATCATCGTGCTGGACACCAACGAGGACATCATCTCGAAGAAGGGGTTGTTTCTCGCGGCATGGAATGGCCTCTACAAGGGCATGATCGAGTATCAGCCGAACAGCGAGCTCACCGATGTCGATGCGAAGACGCTGACGGCGAAGTTGCAGTTCGACGATGTGAAGGCGGATGTGCTCAACGTCGTGCCGCCGCAACGTGCTGCCGACATTGCCCGGCAGGCCGGCCTCACGGCCACTCACGGTTGGTGCGACATCGATTGGGTGACCTATGAGTCCAAGCTGGTGCCCGGTGTGCATGTGCTGGGCGATGCCACGCTTTCCGCACCCGCCATGCCGAAGTCCGCGACGATGGCGAATCAGCATGCGAAAGTGTGTGCAGCTGCCGTCATCGCATTGATCAAGGGCGTGCCGGTCAATCCCTCGCCTGTCATCCTCAACACCTGCTACAGCTTCGTCGACGGCAGGAATGTGATGCACGTCGCATCGGTGCACCAGTATGACGGCGCGCAGAAGACCATGGTGCCCATCAAGGGCGCGGGCGGCTTGTCCGACAAGGCGAGCGAGCTCGAAGCCACATTCGCGTGGGGCTGGGCGCGCAACATCTGGGCAGACACGCTGGCGTGAGGGTTAGCGCGAACGTGAGGCCCACCGGGAAGTTCGCGGCGGGATGAGCCAGTACGTCGCCGCTACGACAATGGCAAAAGCGGCGTACGCGGCGACGAACACGTACTCGGGGAAGTGGTAGTACATGACGCGATGCGCCCAGCGCGCGATGAAACCCTCGTCGTGCCGGACGCCACGCAGCGCGTCCTCCCATACCGTCAGCGGACACACCATCCCGAGCAGCGCTTCCGCCGTGACGAACAGTATCGCGGCGAGATGCGCAAGGCGGAAGACGCGGCATCGTATCCACGACCATTCTCGCCACGCGCCGATCCAGATGAGCGGCAGGCTGCCAACGACGAAGAGTACGAACCCGAAGTGCAGGACGAGCAGCGCGTCGGCGAGGACCACACTCACTGGAGCGCTCTCCCGGTCGCGTGCCGGGTCAGCGTGCGACCGGGCGCGCCGGGTCGCTCACCCATTCGCTCCATGAGCCGGGGTAAAGGCGCGAACCGTGCAAACCTGCATGCTCCATCGCAAGCAGGTTGTGACACGCGGTCACGCCGGAACCGCATTGATGGATCACTTGTGCAGGCGCTCCCGCGCCGAGCGCTCGCTGCATCTCCTGCCTGAGAACAACAGCGGACTTGAACCGTCCCGACGCGTCGAGATTGTCGCGGAAGAAACGGTTGATGGCCCCTGGTATGTGGCCGCCCACGGGATCGAGCGTCTCGTTTTCGCCGCGAAAACGGTCGGCGCTCCGCGCGTCGAGCACACAGGCCTCGGTACTGTCCAGATGGCGCAGCAGGAATCCGGCATCGACGGCGAGCTGAGGCTGCAGCTGCGGAATGAAGCAGGCCTGTTTGGCAGCCGGCACGTCCGCCGTCGTGGGATGTCCGCCCTCGGTCCAGGCCTGCCAACCCCCGTCGAGCACCGCAACCTGCGCGTGACCCAGCCAGCGCAGCATCCACCACAGCCGCGCCGCGTAGCACCCGCCGCTGGCATCGTAGGCGACGACTTGCGTGTCGTTACCGATGCCGCATTCGCCGAGCCGTATGGCGAGCGCTTGCGGGTCCGGCAATGGATGGCGTCCATTGCGCCCGGTGCACGGTCCGGACAGATCGTCGTCGAGGTGCAGGAAGCGCGCTCCCGGAACGTGCGCGAGGCGGTATTCGCGCCGCCCGAGCTCCACGTCGCCCAGGTCGTACCGACAATCGCACACCACCCAGTGCGCATCGTCCAGATGGCGGGCGAGTTCCAAGGCCGAAATGAGGGTCGTGTACTGCACGGTGCGCGTTCGCTCTATCCGCCGATCGTGTTGCGCAGGAGTCCGAGACCCGCGATTTCGGTCTCCATCACGTCGCCCTGCTTCATAAACTCCGGCGGCGTGCGCGCATGACCGACGCCGGCGGGCGTGCCGGTAAGGATAATGTCGCCCGGCTCCAGCGTAAGACCCGCGGAAAGCTCCGCGATGATGCGCGGTATCTTGAAATACATGTAGCTCGTATTCGAATCCTGCTTTGCCACGCCGTTGACGCGGCAGGTGATCCGGAGATCGTTCGGATCCGGTATCTCATCCGCCGTCGCGATCCACGGTCCCATCGGCAGGTGTCCGTCGAGGCTCTTGCCCTTGAACCATTGCTGCCCGTGCTGGCGCTGTACTTCGCGCGCCGACACGTCGTTCGCCACGGTATAGCCGAAGATATGCTTCGTCGCATCGGCTTCCTTGATGTTGATGCCGCCCGTGCCGATGACCACGGCGAGCTCCACTTCCCAGTCCAGTTTCTCAGTTACGCCGGCGTGCGTCGGCACGGAATCGTACGGTCCATTCACGGCCGTCGGCGCCTTGGTAAAGAAGGCCGGGTGGAGCGGCATCTCCTGGACGTGCGGGCGCGCTTTCTTTCCTTCCTCGAAGTGCTCCGTATAGTTCCAGCCGACGCAGAACACATTCTTACGAGGACGTGGTATGGGCGCCAGCAGCCGCACGCCATCGAGAGGAAGCGCCTGGGTCGCCTTCGCGACGGCATCTTTCACCCATGCGAGGGCAGCCGGCCCCGCTTCGATGAGCGACAGCATATCGCCGGTGTTGAACGGTGCGTTGCCGGCGCCCGAGAGATCGAGGACCTCCTTACCATTACGCACCACGCCTATGCGCGCGCGGTCCGATGCACTGCTTCTGTACGTGACCAGTCTCATAGTTCTTCCCCTAGTAAGTTTGCGGCGGTAACTGATGCCGTGCGTTTGCGATTGTGCGCGACCCCTGCTAGCGAGCGAGGCGCTTGTATCGTTCGGTTGCTTTCACGAGCTCGGCGCAGATGCCGGGCTCCCATGCTGCATGACCGGCGTCGGGCACGATGATGTACTCGGCCTCCGGCCAGGCTTGATGCAGATCGTCAGCCGTGACGATAGGACACACGGCATCGTAGCGACCCTGAACGATGATGCCCGGTATGCCCCGTATGCGGTGCACGTTGTCGAGCAGCGAGTTGCTCGGCAGGAAAATGTCGTGCATGAAATAGTGTGCCTCGATCCGCGCAAGGCCCAGGGCGACGACATCGCCCGCGAAATATGCGACCGTCTCCGGGCTCGGGCGCAAGGTCGAGCATGCGCCTTCGTATGTGCCCCAAGCTCGCGCCGCCGGCATGTGCACCGCAGGATCCGGATCGACGAGGCGCCGATAATAGGCGGCGAGTAAATCCTTGCGCTCTGCGGCGGGTATCGGTGCCGCGAACGTGCGCCACGCTTCGGGAAACAACGTGCGCAGTCCGTACATGAACCAGTCGATCTCGCTTTTCCGGCAGAGGAAGATGCCGCGCAGTATGAGACCGACGCACCGCTCCGGGTGCGCTTCGGCATACGCGAGTGCGAGCGTGCTGCCCCACGAGCCGCCAAAGATGATCCAGCGATCTATGCCGAGCTGCTTGCGCAGCCGTTCGATGTCTGCGATCAACTGCGGCGTAGTGTTGTCGCGCAACTCGCCGAGCGGCTGCGAGCGGCCGGCGCCGCGCTGGTCGTAAATGACGATGCGGTAATGAGCGGGATCGAAGAAACGTCGATGGCCGGGCGCGGCGCCGGCGCCCGGGCCCCCATGCAGGAACAGGACCGGCGCACCATGCGGGTTGCCGCTCTGTTCCCAATACATGCGATGCACGGCGTCGAGCGCGAGCATACCGCTCGCGTACGGCTCGATATCAGGATAGAGCGCGGTGCGCTCGCTGGCCGGCAGATCGGGCATGGCGCGGACTACGGAAAAGAGCTCGCAACATAACACACGGACATGCCACGCTCAATCGAACGCATAACGGAAGAACAGGCCTGCTGCGCTGATCTGGCCCGCTTCGGCGCGCAGGAGAAAGCGCCGCGTGAGGTTGTACTCGACTTTGAGTGCGTTGGTGGCCGTGCCGAGTCCCTGCTCGTAAATCACGTAGAGCTTGTTCGATATTCGCTTGCCGACCGCGAGCACCTGATTCGCGAGCGGACCGCCACCGCCGCCGCCACCGCCGCCACCGCCGCGCACGGCCAGAGTATCGAGCCCCAACTTGTTGGCGAACGAGCCTTCTCCCGGCTTGGCTTGTCCGAACAATGCCGCCGCGGCGAGCGGCAACATCGCGAGATCGGCGCGCGACGCATCGGCCGGTCCATGGCCCAGCACGAGCCACGACAGCGCTTCGCCTTCGGCCACCGGCGGATCGGACACCACGCGCACGAGCGGCGCGTGCACCGTTCCCGTCACCGCCACGCCCGCTTCGACCGCCTGATTCTTGCGCATCGCCAGTATGTCGAGCCCCGGATTGTCGAGCGGACCTCCGAAGGCGAGTTGTCCACGCTCTATCTGCAGCCGCTGTCCATACGCCTCGTATGTGCCACGCTGGGTGCGCAGTGTCCCGCGTGCGAGCAGCTTGCCGCGTTCATCGGTCGTGATGCCTACGCGTCCTTCTATCCATGCATCGAGGCCGTAGCCCACGATGCGCAGGTCATTGCCGAAGTCCAGTGTGAGATCGAGCGCAGCGCGCGATAGCGCCGGCGGCTCCTCCTGCTTCGGTGCGCGACCGGCGACGATGACGTCGGGCCCCAGGACCGGCAAGCTCGTCTCCGCGAACTGAAAGTAGCCTTGGTTGGCATAGAGCTTCCCGGTGAGCGCTATCTTGCCGCGCTCCAGCGATCCATTGCCGCTGCCTGTGACCACCAGGCGCCGGTCTGGTCGCGCGAGCACCATGAGCCGCTCGGCACGCCAATCCAGGCTTGCCCGCTGACCTTCAGCCATCGCAAGACGTCCTTGCGCAGTCAAAGTTCCGGTACCGCCATGGATGAGGAACTCGCGCACTTCGATTTGATTCGATTGCAGCGTCGCACGCAGCGTGCCATCGCGCAGCTCTATGCCTTGCGGCGGAAGGGCAACAACGAGCCGGTCGGCGTCGACCGTGCCGCTCACCACCGGTGCTCCGACCGTGCCCGTGCCCTTGAGGTCGGCGCGCACGCGGCCATCGAGATGCGCCGTGCTTCCGATGAGTCCCGAAAGCGCCGCTAATCGGGCGATCTCCAAGTGCGACGAGAAACGCACGGCCGACTGTTTGTCGATGCGCTCCATGCCGCCGGCCTGCCTCGTCGCGACGCTGCCTTCCGCCGTGCCGCTTGCCAGCGCGCTCCGCACCACCGACTGCATTTCCAGTCTGCCGTTTACCAGCCGGCCTTCCGCGCGCAGCGTGTCGAGGCCCAGTGCAAGCGGCTGAGACGTGCCGACCGTCAGATCGCCGCTGTCACGTTCTACTGCGAAAGCGACAGCAAGCCGCGCTTCCTGCACGACTGACCAGCGGCCTGACAGGCGCAGCGTATCTTGCGGGCGCATCGCAATGCCGGCGAGCGCAGCGATCGGACGCGCCGGCAACTGCGAGAAGCGGCCCTCCGAATTGAGCACGCCATCGCGGTAACGGAAGCCGGCGACTGCCAGCTCGCCGCCCATGAGACGCGCGGCGAAAGGCCCTATCGAGACGCGTCGCGGGCTGAATGCGACGTCCACCGGCGCGGCAATCGCGAATGCCACCGGTGCGCTGTTGCGCGCCTGCTCGACCACGCCCGACCAGGCATGCCCGGCACGTTGCCATCCGCCGCGTGCCTGCAACGCGAAGTCGAGATCGCCGCCTTTTGCGCGCAACGCGAGCGTGTGCGCCTGCTCGGTACCGTTTGCTTCGATATCGACGCGATCGCCCGTCCAGCCGGCGGCTTGTACGCGGCTTGCCCCCAATGCCACGCGAAACCCGAGAACGTCACCGGCCTTCAGCTCACCCCGCAATGTCGCGCTGCCTGCGCGAGCCTCGTCCGCGTACGCCAGCGCGCGGCCATTCAAGTCGGCTTGTATGCGAGGTGCGCGCCATGCGCCGGAGAGCTGCATAGTTCCAGTTACCGCGCCCGCCACGCGCTTGTCGGCGATTGCGAGATTGGCTGCATCTATGCGCACCGCGAGGGTATCGCCGGGCGCGCCGAATGCGCCGTCGGCGGCGATGCGGTTGCCGCCCCACGTAAGCTGGAGGTGCGCCGCAGTGATCCGCTGGCGCGCATAGGCCAAGGTGCCATTGCCGGCCAGCGATGCCCCGAGCAGCTGCGACCGGTCGAGCGCATAGCGCACCCGCACCTCCTCGCGCTCCAGCGCACCTTCGACATCGAGGCGTCCGCTGATCGAGCCATCGGGAAAGTCGCCCCACGCGGAGGGATCGAATCCGGTCAACGTCGCGTTCGCCGTATAGCGGCGCGCGCCGGCGAGGGAGAGTTGTGCCGCACCGCGTGCCTCGCTGCCGCGCGTGCTCGCCCGAAAGCGCGGCACACGAAGGTCGTCTCCGGCGCGAACTGCATCGAAGGCAAGCTGGATGTCCTGCTGCGTGAGCTGGGCGGACGCGCTCTGTTGCGATTCTTCGATCGCCGCGTCGACATGTCCTCGCAACGCCGTCTGGCGCAGCGCACTGTGCAGGGCGCGCAGATCGACCGCGTGAGCATCGAGATGGAGATCGAGGCGAGCGGCGTTCGCCGTCGCGCGTCCCGACAGCTTGCCTGCGCCCGGAAGACCGATCTCGATCGCGTCGAGTACGGCCGTCTCGCGCGTGGCCGCGACACGGGCGTTCAGCGATGCGACGGGGAGCAGCGCTTTGTCCCACGGACCAGGAAGCGCGTTTCTCAAGTGCACTGGACCGATCCACTCATTGCCCCGAGCGGACAACGCTGCGGTTAAGGACAGCCGCGTGCGCGGCAGCGTGTCAGCAAAGCGGCGCAAATCGATCTCTTGCGCCGCTATATCGAGGCTTGCGAGGGGCGTTTCGGCAAACGGCGTGAGGAGCGCTTTGATGTCGGCCGTACCCGCGGCATGGCGTACATTGCCTTGCACTGCGAGGTCCATGAGCGTTCCGGCGAACTCCGCGTCGATCGCAAGCACACCCGGCTTATCGAGAGACACGCGTGCCTGTGCCGAGACCTCGAACGGCGAACGTGCCGCGATGGTACCGCGCGCCTGCAGGCGACCGATGTCGTGGGTCGCTTCGAGCAGCCTGATTTCGTGCTCCCGCGGGCCGCCAGCGTAGCTCGCGACGATGTCTGTGATGGTATTGCGCTGGCCGTCGCGGTCGACGATGAGCTCGCCTATGCGGGCCATGGCGATATCGACGGCTACCGGCAACGCAATGGAGTCCGGTGCGCCGGCGCGCTTCTCGCCCGGCAGCATGACGATCTCGACGCGCTTCGCGATGAATGCGGCGATCCGAGGCCGGGCAAGGAGCACCGACCACGGCGACAATACGAGCTCCACATTGTCTGCGGCGACGAGAAGATCGTTGGACTTGAATTCGACGCCCGCGGCAGCGACGCCATGTGCCCACGTCCCGCTGGCATCGCGCACGGCGAGCCCGGGCGCCGCCGAGTGTGCCCGCGCGAGCGACCATACCAGGCCGGACTCTGTATAGAGCAGCCATGTGCCGGCGCCCGCAATGGCGGCCGCCAGCGACGCGACAACCGAAACGACAACAATTAGAGCGCGCCGCATGATCAAAAGGTGAATCCTACCGAGAAGTGCAGCCTCACATTTCGCGTGCGCTCGCCGTAAGCAAGATCCGCACGGAAGGGGCCGACGGGCGATCGCCAGCGCGCCCCCACGCCATAGCCGCGTGCGGCACGAAATGCGCGGGGTTCGTCGAATGCATCGCCTGCATCCATGAATACGGCGGCGCCCCAGTCGGGCGTGATCCAGCGCGTGTATTCGACGCTGCCCAGCGCCATATAGCGGCCGCCGACGGTGGCGTCGCCCTGGCGCACGCCCAGGGACTCGAACGCATAGCCGCGCACCGTCTGGTCGCCGCCCGTGCGGAAGAGAAAAGAGCTCGGTATGCCGAAGCGCGCGCTCGCGAGCACGACACCGATTTCGCCCCTCAGCGTGAGATCGGCTTCGGAACCGAGCGGCCACAGCAGCGTTGCTTTGGCGGTGCCGCGCACGAATTGCCGCGTGGCGAGTCCGGGCACCGAGGTGCCGAGTTGCAAGGTGCCGATGATCCCGCGGCGGGGTTGCACCAGCTCGTCGGTGTGGCGAAACGTCCTGCGATAACCGAGAAAGACCGCGTGCACGCTTTCGCCCGCCGACCCTGCGATGTCCTTCTGCTCCAAGTGTGCCGATACCGCGATTTGCGAAGGCGTCGTCCACGGTCCCCAGTTGCGTGCCGCCCCGACCATCGCTTCCTGCGTTCGCTGCCCCTGGATGTTCGTGCGCCGCAGCCGGCTGCTGTACGTGTTCCAGTACCCACCCGGCTCCGGCGGCGTGTCGATGCTCACTTCACCGCTTTGTGCGCGTGCGTCCGCTTGCAGAAGCGTCCGCAATCGATATGCGCTCTCGAAGAGATCGCTGTGGCCGTAATCGAGCTGCAGGCGCAGCCGCGTGTCGGTGCTGAACGAGACGCCCGTTTCGACGCGCTGCGTGCGCGCTTCGAACACCGTTACGAGCAGCGGGGCGGCCTCTGCGTGTGCGGGATCCGGATCCACGGTCATCTGGACGGTGGAGAAATAGCCGGTTTGCAGAAGACGTCGCTGATACAGGATGAGCCGGTCGCGGTCGTATTCCTCGCCGGGTGTCATCGGATTGAGATTCTGCACGATGGACTCGGGGTAGCGCGTGAGCCCGCTCACGCGCACTTCGCCGACGTGGAACACAGGCCCGCTGTCGAACGTTACCTCCAGCACGGCGGTGCGCTTCTCCGGGTCTATGCGCGCGGCACTGTTCGTAATGCTTGCGGAGGCGTAACGGCCGCCGCGCAGCGAAGCGAGCGCGTTGCGCTTTGCATTATCCCAATCCGCCTGGCGAAAAGGCGCGCCGCGACGCAGAGACCACTCATTGCGCACTTTCGTGATGCGCTCGCGGTCTGCCGTGGTGTCGTTCGTGATCGTTCCTTCGAAGCGCAAGTTCACGTCCGTGATGCGTGTACGCTCGCCGGGATCCACTGTAATGCGCACGGTCGACATCTCGGGGCCGGGCTCGATCGCCGTGCGCACCTTGGGCTCGAAATAACCCTCGGCCGCCATCGCCTGCTCGACTGCCGTGCGCGCCTCGGCCACGAGCCGCTCCAGCAACTCGGGTGTCATGCGCTGATCGCGCTGCCATCGTACGAGATCGAGACCGTCTTCGAGCATGCGCTGGTACGGCCGCGGCGCCTCGATCACGACGCGGAACCGGGAAGGGGCGGGAAGTGGAGGGGCTGGCTCGTCCTGAGCGCGAGCGCAGCACGCAAATGCCAGAGATGCGAGCAGCAGCCCGAACAAGGCGTACATCGCCGTTTGCGGGGCGGAAAGAGCCATGGTGGGCAGCCTCGCGCAAACATCGTGCCGGGCAAGGGGAATGGCTGGATGGCGTTGCGGTATAATCACAGACGACCGCAGTCAGTCCTGCTTACGCGGTCTTCGCTCGGCCCGCGCGCTTGCCGGCTGCGCAACACTCAATACCTGCATCGACATGGACGATCAACTCCGCAAAGCCGCGCTCGAGTATCACCGTTCTCCTACCCCCGGCAAGATCACCGTCGCAGCAACCAAGGGGCTCATCAACCAGCGCGATCTCGCGCTCGCCTACACGCCGGGCGTCGCGGCGGTGTGCGAGACGATAGCGGAAGACCCGACCGCCGCTCATCAATACACGGCACGCGGCAATCTTGTCGCCGTCATTACGAACGGGACAGCGGTGCTCGGGCTGGGCGCGATCGGCCCGCTTGCCTCCAAGCCGGTGATGGAAGGCAAGGCCGTGCTCTTCAAGAAGTTCGCCGGCATAGACGTCTTCGACATCGAGATCGAAGAGCGCGATCCCGAGAAGCTCGTGGACATTATCGCCAGCCTGCAGCCGACGTTCGGTGGCATCAATCTCGAGGACATCAAGGCGCCTGAATGCTTCTACGTGGAGCGCAAGCTGCGCGAGCGCTGCAACATTCCGGTCTTTCACGATGATCAGCACGGCACGGCGATCATCGTGTGCGCGGCGATCGTCAACGGCCTCAAGGTCGTCGGCAAGCAAATCGGCGAGGTACGCCTTGTCGTTTCCGGCGCCGGAGCGGCAGCCTTGGCGTGTCTCGATCTGCTGGTCGCGATGGGTCTCAAGCAGGAGAACATCGTCGTCACCGACATCGCGGGCGTCGTGTACCGCGGACGGACCGAACTCATGGATGCGGAGAAGTCGCGCTACGCCATAGAGACGCAGGCGCGCACGTTGAGCGAGGTCATCGCCGGCGCCGATGTGTTTCTCGGTCTGTCGGCCGGCAAGGTGCTCAAGCCCGAGATGGTCAAGCGCATGGCGGCGAGGCCGCTCATACTCGCGCTTGCGAACCCGGAGCCCGAGATACTGCCGGAGCTCGTGAAGCAGGCGAAGCCCGATGCGGTGATCGCCACAGGCCGTTCGGATTATCCGAACCAGGTGAACAACGTCCTGTGCTTCCCCTTCGTATTTCGCGGCGCGCTGGACGTGGGCGCGACCACCATCAATCGCGAGATGGAGCTTGCCGCGGTGTCGGCGATCGCAGAGCTCGCACAGGCCGAGCAGTCCGACATCGTCGCCATGGCTTACGGCGAGCAGAACATTTCGTTCGGTGCGGAATACCTGATACCGCGGCCGTTCGACCCGCGGCTGATCGCGAAGGTCGCGCCGGCGGTGGCGCAGGCGGCGATGGACAGCGGTGTGGCGACGCGGCCGATCGCCAACATGGACGCGTACCGCGACCGGCTGAACCAGTTCGTGTATCAGTCGGGGCTCATCATGAAGCCGGTGTTCGCGGCCGCCAAGGCGGCGCCGCGGCGCGTGGTGTACGCCGAGGGGGAAGAAGAGCGCATGCTGCGCGCAGCGCAGATCGTCGTCGACGAAGGCATCGCGCGTCCGGTACTCATAGGCCGGCCCGACGTCGTCCAGTCGCGCATCGAGCGGCTGGGACTCAGGCTGCGCCGCAACACCGATTACGAGCTCGTCGATCCGAACAACGATCCGCGCTACCGGGAGTACTGGCAGGAATACCATCGGCTGGCGGCTCGCCGCGGCGTCACGCCGGAGTTCGCGAAGCTCGACATGCGCCGGCGGCTCACGCTGATCGGCGCCATGCTCGTGCACCGCCGCGCGGCCGACGCCATGCTGTGCGGCATACTGGGCCGATACCAGAGCCATCTTCGCTTCGTCGATCAGATCATCGGCAAGCGCCCGGGCGTCAAGCAGTATGCGGCGATGAACATGCTGCTGCTGCCCAAGCGCACCGTCTTCATCTGCGATACTTACGTGAGCTTCGATCCCACGGCGGAGCAGATCGCCGAGAACACCCTGCTCGCGGCGGAGGAAATTCGCCGCTTCGGCCTGACGCCGCGCGTTGCGCTGCTTTCGCATTCGAGCTTCGGCGCCTCCGACACGCCGAGCGCGATGAAGATGCGCGCTGCGCTCGCTCATCTCGAGCAGCTCGATCCGACGCTGGAGGTCGATGGCGAGATGCAGGGCGATGCCGCGCTGTCCGAAGACATTCGCAATCTCGTGTATCCCGGCTCGCGCCTGAAAGGGCAGGCCAACCTGCTCGTCATGCCCAACCTCGACGCGGCCAACATTTCGTTCAACTTGTTGAAGACCGCGGCCGGCGACGGCATCACGGTCGGCCCGATATTGTTGGGCGCTGCGAAGCCGGTGCACATCATTACGCCGTCGGCCACCGTGAGGCGCATCGTGAACATGACGGCACTCACGGTGGTAGACGCCAGCGCGCAGCGCGGGGAGCAGCGCGTGCTGTTGTAGGACGACCCGTACACAACGACCTTGCGCCGGATGCGGCGCATTAGCCTTAGAGGGAGCCATGAGCGAGCACAGAATAGAGCACGACACGATGGGCGACATCGAGGTGCCGTCCGACAAGCTGTGGGGCGCGCAGACCCAGCGCAGCTTGCATCACTTCCACTTCCCCGGCGAGACGATGCCGCGCGAGGTGGTTCACGCACAGGTGCTGGTGAAGAAGGCCTCGGCGCTGGTGAACATGGCGCTCGGCGTGCTCGACAAGAAGAAAGGCGAGGCCATCGTGCGCGCGGCCGACGAAGCGCTGTCCGGCAAGCTGGACGAGCACTTCCCGCTTGTCGTTTGGCAAACCGGTTCGGGTACGCAGACGAACATGAACGTGAACGAGGTGCTCGCGAATCGCGCCTCCGAGCTGATGGGCGGCGAGCGCGGCGAAAAACGCCTCGTGCATCCGAACGACGACGTCAACAAGGGGCAATCGTCGAACGACACGTTCCCGACCGCCATGCACGTCGCCGCCGTGATCGCTCTGGAGCAGCAGCTGAAGCCGGCGGTAAAAACGCTGCGCGATACGCTCGACAAAAAAGCGCGCGACTTCATGCCTATCGTGAAGATCGGACGCACGCATCTCCAGGATGCCACGCCGCTCACGCTCGGTCAGGAATTCTCGGGCTACGTGTCGCAGCTCGATCACGGCTTGAAGCACCTCGACGGCGCGCTTGCTCATCAGTGCGAGCTCGCGCTCGGCGGCACTGCGGTAGGCACCGGTCTTAACGCGCCTCCGCAGTTCGCGGTCAAAGTCGCCGAAGAGCTGGCGAAGCTGTCCGGGCTGCCTTTCGTCACGGCGCCCAACACGTTCGAGGCGCTCGCGTCCTGCGTCGGCGTGGTCCACGGCCACGGCGCGCTCAAGACGCTGGCGGCGTCGCTCATGAAGATCGCCAATGATATTCGCTGGCTGGCAAGCGGTCCGCGCTGCGGTATCGGCGAGCTCAACATTCCCGAAAACGAGCCGGGAAGCTCCATCATGCCGGGCAAGGTGAATCCGACGCAGTCCGAGTCGATGACGATGGTGTGCTGCCAGGTGTTCGGCAACGATGTCGCGATCAATGTCGGCGGCTCCATGGGCAACTTCGAGCTGAACGTGTTCCGGCCCATGGTGATCCGCAACTTCCTGCACAGCGCCAATCTCCTGGCGCATGCGTGCCAGAATTTCAACGAGCACTGCGCCGTCGGCATAGAGCCGAACATGGCGCGCATCGATCAGCTCATGCGTGATTCGCTGATGCTCGTCACCGCGCTCAACCCGCATATCGGCTACGAGAAAGCGGCTGCGATCGCGAAGAACGCGCACAAGAAAGGCCTCACGCTGAAAGAGTCGGCTGTGTCGCTCGGCCATCTCACTGCGGAGCAGTTCGATCAGTGGGTGAAGCCGGAAGACATGGTCGGAATGGATCTCAAGAAGCGCTGACCGTGACGGACTCGTGCTTCGCGAGGCGCGCGGGGTGAAAGCAGCGCAACCGCGTGTTGCGCTCGTTTCCGGCGGTAATCGCGGCATAGGCTATGCCATCTGCCGCGCCCTCGCTCGCAAGGGCTGCGTGGTAATCCTCGGCGCGCGCAACGCCGCCGAGGGCCGCGCAGCGGCAGAAGCGTTGCAGTCCGATGGCCTCAACGTCGAATACCGTCAGCTCGACGTCGCGCGCGATGCCAGCGTGAAGAGCTGCGTTGCGGCCGTCATGAAGCGCCATGGTCCCATCGACATCCTGGTCAACAATGCCGGGGTGTTGGTCGATCCCAAAGGCTCGCGCGTGCTCGACTCCACGCTCGACACGTATCGCAATACTTTCGAAGTGAACTTCTATGGCGCGTTGCGTCTGGTGCAGGCGGTCGCGCCCGCCATGCGCAACGCGCGGTACGGACGTATCGTCAACATGTCGAGTGAGCTGGGCCAGCTGCGCGACATGCAGACCGGCGCGCCGGCGTATCGCGTGTCCAAGACGGCGCTCAACGCGCTCACGCGTATGCTCGCTGTCGAGCTCAAGGATACCGGGGTGTTGGTGAACGCGATGTGCCCGGGGTGGGTGCGCACGCGCATGGGCGGTCCCAAGGCGCAGCGCACGCCGGAGCAGGCGGCCGATACCGCCCTGTGGCTCGCTACCTTGCCGCCGAGCGGTCCGACCGGCGGGTTCTTCCGCGATCGCAAACGTTTGCCTTGGTGAGGCCGTTCGCGCACAGGGTGGCGCGACGAAAGAAGGAGGCGAGATGGACGAGCAGAAATACGACGGAAGCTGCTTGTGCGGCACGGTGCGCTTCGAATTTCGCGGTCCGTTGTCGGCGTTCCGCTATTGCCATTGCGGTCGCTGCCGCAAGGCGAGCGGCAGCGCTCACGCGGCGAACATCATCGTGCCCGCGGAGCAATTCCAATGGCGGGCCGGCGAGGAGTCGGTGAAGCGCTACGATCTTCCGCAGGCCGAGCGCTTTTCGGTATGGTTCTGCGGCAAATGCGGCAGCCGTGTTCCGCACAGGATACGCACGCGCGGCGATTACCTCGTCCCGGCCGGCGTCGTAGACGATGCTTTGCTGGAGCGGCCGGATACGAACATATTCTGGGCGTCGCACGCCGATTGGTACGTGCAGCCGGAAGAGCTGCCCAAGCACGCGCAGTATCCGGCATGAGAGACGGCTGCCCCGCCATGCCGACGGGGCAGCGGGTGCAGCAGGCCTACTTGATGTTGAGCAGCGCCATCGCTTTGGCGAGGGTGTCCACCGATTCCTGGTGTTTGCCTGCCTTGTGCAGCGCTTCGCCTTCCGCGCGGTATTTCTTTACTTCCGCCATTTGGGCGTCGGTGAGCTTCGGGTTCTTGCTCATCGCCTCGTCGATTTTCTTCATATCGGCGGGGCAGTGAAACGCGTAAGCGAGCGTGCTCGACAGGGCAAGGGATGCAGCAACGACCACATGCTTGAGCTTCATGGTTTACTCCTCCGGTTTGGATACAGCGTCGCCAGTGTAAAGACGCCGGGGCGGCTGTCAATGCTGCGTCGTCGATGACGTCGTGCTGCGATCGCAGGTACAATTTGACGCGTTGCGTTCGCCCGGCTTCCCCCTTTGCCTTCAACACCCGGCCATACCGCTTTATTCCCGCTGATTCGCGAGGAATTCGAACGCCGCCTTGCGCGTCCCGCGCCGGCGCCTGAGGCGACGGACAAGCACCTTTTCGGGCTGCCGCGCGGGGCGAAGGCCACCGAGGCCGCCGTCATGCTGCCATTGGTGCACAGGGAAGGTGCGGTTTATGTCCTCCTCACGCAGCGCACTGCACATCTGGCGGATCATGCCGGGCAGATCAGCTTTCCCGGAGGGCGGGTCGAGCCCGAGGACCCCGACCGTGAGGCGACCGCCTTGCGCGAGACGGAAGAGGAGATCGGACTGCCGCGCGAGCGCATCGACGTGCTCGGCCGGCTGCCGCTCTACGAAGTGCCTTCGGGGTTTCGCATCACCCCGGTCGTGGGCTGGATAGAGGCGCCTTTCGCGTTGCAGCCCGACGCGTTCGAGGTGGCCGATGTGTTCGAAGTGCCGGTCGAGCACTTTCTGCGTCCGGAGAATTACGTGCGCCGCGAATACCACTTTCGCGGCCGTCACCGCCACTACATGGCCGTGCCGTACCACGGCCGCTATATCTGGGGCGCCACCGCGGGCATGCTCTATACCTTTTGCCGTGCCATGCTGGCAGAGAGCCGCTGATGGCACCGCCCAAAGTGCCGTCCACGCCGGCGGTGCTCGCGCTGCGTGCGGCACGCGTTCCGTTTGCGCCCCATTTCTACACCTACGAGGAGCGCGGCGGCACGGCGGTCTCGTCGCGCGAACTCGGCGTCGACGAGCACGCGGTGGTCAAGACGCTGGTCATGGCCGACGAGAACGAGCGCCCGCTCATCGTGCTCATGCATGGGGACATGAAGGTGTCGACCAAGGCGCTCGCGCGCACGCTGGGCGTGAAACGCGTAGAGCCGTGCCGTCCCGACATCGCCACTAAGCATTCGGGCTACCAGGTGGGCGGCACGTCGCCGTTCGGGACGCGCAAGCGCATGCCGGTGTACGTCGAGCGGACGATCTTGACGCTGCCGCGCATCTACATCAACGGCGGCAGCCGCGGATTCCTGGTCGAAATCGATCCTGCCGCGATTACCGCAGTGCTGGGCGCGACGCCGGTCGATGTCGCGATTCCGGACTGACACAGTGAGAATCGGGCAATTCGCGCGGTTGCCTTGGCCGAGGTTCGCCGGTATAAAGGACGATAGGACAGCACAGCGGGTCCGCCATGAGCCGGGCATTTGTCAAAGAGAGCGACGATGATCTCACCGCCGGGGAATTGCCCGAGCGGCCGGTCTCCCCGCACGTCAATTACGTGACGCCCCACGGGCTCGAGATGCTGCAGAACCGCCTGAAGGAGCTGCAGGACCGTCACGAAGACGTGAAGCGCCGTTCCGAGGAAGACTCGGCGGCCAAGCAGGCGATGCGCGAGATCGACCGCGATCTGCGCTACGTCCATGCTCAGCTCGAGCGCGCGGTGGTTGTAGACCCGGCGCAGCAACCGCGCGACGAAGTGCATTTCGGCGCTTCGGTCACCATCGAGGACGAGGACGGTGTTACGCACGAGTTCACGCTCGTCGGCGACGACGAAGCGGACGTGTCCGCCGGCAGGATCAGCTGGGCCTCGCCGCTAGCCCGCGCGCTTATGAACGGCAGGGTCGGCGACACGATCACGTGGCGGCGGCCCGCCGGCGAAACCGAGGTCGAGATACTCAGCATACGTTACCCGGACGCGTAGGCCGGCTGCGGCGCGGGGCGCCGCGCCCGAGTCGCAGCCCAGAACTGCGATCGGCAACATAAGAACTCCATGAAATTTCTTTCTCTCGTCATTGCGCTGCTGATCGAGCAGGCGCGCCCGCTGCGCAAGGGCAATCCCGTCTACCTGGCATTTGCGCGTTATACCGAAGCGCTGGAAGCGCATTTCAATGCGGCCGAATATCGCCAGGGAATGCTCGCGTGGCTGCTCGCAGTGTTGCCTCCCGCGATCGCGGTGGCGTTCATATATCTGATGCTGCTCCGGCTCTCGCCCTTCATCGCCCTCGCATGGAGCATCCTGGTCCTGTACGTGACGATGGGGTTTCGTCAGTTCAGTCATTACTAC
>JBLNBW010000117.1:0-7878 GCA_050260255.1 Rhodospirillaceae bacterium
ATTCGGCGGCCGCTGCACGCCTATCGTGGCAAGGCTGCCCGTGCCCATCAGCATTTCGCCGTCACCCGTGAGTACCAGCACGCGCCGCTGCGGTTGTGCGAGGGCGAGGCCGAGACCGACCATGGCCGCACCGCCCATGCCGCCCCACAGATAGAAATTGCGTGGGTCATCGCCCGCCGCACAGGCATCCCAGGTGGGCGAGCCCAAGCCGGTGACGAGCAGGGCATCGCCGCGCTGGGCGAGAATCGCCGCGACCACTGCGCGGCGTTGCAAGGTCGGCTTTACGCTCATCATCGACTCCAGTTCTTGAATCCCACGACGCGCTGCCCGATCAGCACGGCGACGGCGCGCGAGGCGTTGAAAGCGAGCTGCGCCGCCGCGTGAACCGTTTCGGCGACGCGCGCAGCGTCGTCGGCGGGCTGCACGATGACGCCTGCGTTCGCGAGCGCAGCGGCGGTCGAGTGGCCCATGGGCACCTGCCACGGATTGAACTCGCCCCATTGGCCGCGCATGGTGACGAGCGCGAGCAGCGGGAAGCGGCATTCCTCGATGATGCTCAGCATGTTGATGCAGTTGCCCACGCCGCTCGACTGCATGAGGAGCGCGCCGCGCTGCCCGCCCAGCCAGGCACCGGCGAGGAGGGCGATCCCTTCCTCTTCGGTCGTCAGCACCACCGCCCGCATCGTGGGCTCCGCGCGGCACAGCTCGATCAAGCGCGCGTGGCCGGCGTCCGGCACGTATGCAACCTGCGCGATGCGTTGCTCGCGGAACACCTGGAAGAGGGCATCCGGCCAGCGCGCAAGGTCCTGCTGAGAATCGCTATGCATGTCTTGATTCCTGCAAAGAAGCCCAGCGCAGTTTACCGCGCTTTTCGACGCCCGCCTCAATGTGGCATGCAGACGCGCTTGTTATAATCCCGCGCACTCGTTTCCGAAAGCATGCAATGACTACCCCTCCCGATGACACGCACGCCGAGCTCCGCGCAGGCGTACGGGCGCTGTGCAATCAATACGACAGCGCGTACTGGCAGCAAGTCGACGAAGAGCGTGGCTATCCCGAGGCGTTCGTGAAGGCGCTGACCGACGCCGGCTGGCTCTCCGCGCTCATTCCCGAGCAGTACGGCGGCTCCGGGCTCACGCTCACGGAAGCGTCGATCATCATGGAAGAGATCAATCGCTCGGGCGGCAACTCGGGCGCGTGCCACGGGCAGATGTACAACATGGGGACGCTGCTGCGTCACGGCTCCGACGAGCAGAAGCGCCGCTACCTCCCGAAGATCGCGACCGGCGAGCTCAGATTGCAATCCATGGGCGTCACCGAGCCCAGCGCGGGGACCGATACGACCAAGATCAAGACCACCGCGGTGAAGAAGGGCGACCGCTACGTCGTGAACGGTCAGAAAGTGTGGACGTCCCGCGTGCAGCATTCCGAGCTCATGATTCTGCTCGCCCGCACAACGCCGCTCGCCGAAGTGAAGAAGAAATCCGAGGGCATGTCGATTTTCATCGTCGATCTGCGCGATGCCGAGCGCCGCGGCATGACGGTCAAGCCGATACGCAACATGGTGAACCATGAGACCAACGAGCTCTTCTTCGACAACCTGGAAATTCCGGCGGAGAACCTGATCGGCGAGGAGGGGAAGGGCTTCAAGTACATCCTCGACGGGCTCAATGCCGAGCGCATACTGATCGCCGCGGAATGCATAGGTGACGGCTACTGGTTCATAGACCGCGCCACGAAGTACGCGAAGGAGCGCGTCGTGTTCGACCGGCCGATCGGCCAGAATCAGGGCATACAGTTTCCGATCGCGCGCTCCTACATCAACGTCGAGGCCGCCAACCTCATGCGCTACAAAGCGGCCTCGCTGTTCGATCACAAGCAGCCGTGCGGCGCCGAAGCCAACATGGCGAAGCTCCTCGCGGCCGATGCTTCGTGGGAAGCGGCGAACGCGTGCCTGCAGACACACGGCGGCTTCGGATTCGCGGCGGAGTACGACGTGGAACGCAAGTTCCGCGAAACGCGCTTGTATCAGGTCGCGCCGATCTCGACCAATCTCATCCTGTCGTACATCGGCGAGCACGTGCTCGGCATGCCGCGTTCTTTCTAAAAGCGTGACTCGTGACTGTTAATTCTTCGTCTTCCGCCCCCCGGCGGCCGCCTTGCGGGCTTCGCCCGCTCGAAGGCATCACCGTCGTCTCTCTCGAACAGGCCGTCGCCGCGCCGTTCGCTTCGCGTCAGCTCGCCGATCTCGGCGCCCGGGTGATCAAGATCGAACGCCCGCAGGTCGGAGACTTCGCGCGTGCGTACGATCAATCGGTCAAAGGGCAGTCCGCGTACTTCGTGTGGCTCAATCGTTCCAAGGAAAGCCTCACGCTCGACGTGAAGCACCCGGAAGCGAAGAAGATACTCGGTGCGCTCATCGGCCGCGCGGACGTGTTCATACAGAATCTCGCTCCCGGCGCCGCCGCACGCCTGGGCCTGGGAGCGGATGCGCTCCTTCGCAAGCATTCCCGGCTGATCGTGTGCGACGTCTCGGGCTACGGTGATTCGGGGCCTTACTCGCAGAAGAAGGCGTACGACCTGCTCGTGCAGAGCGAAGCGGGCGTGCTGTCGGTGACGGGCACGGAGGAGGCGCCGAGCAAGGTCGGCATATCGATCACGGACATAGGCACCGGTCTGCATGCCTACTCGTCGATACTGGCCGCGCTCTATCAGCGGGAGCGTACCGGCAAGGGCACTCGGATCGAAGTGACGATGTTCGAAGCGATGGTGGAGTGGATGAACCATCCGCTCTATTACACGCATTTCGGCGGCAAGGCCCCGAAACGCAGCGGCCCGGATCACGCGACCATCGTTCCCTACGGCCGCTTCCGCACCGGCGACGGCAAAGCGGTGATGTTCGGCATACAGAACGAGCGCGAGTGGGCGAATTTCTGCGCGAAGGTGCTGCAGCGGCCGGAGCTCGCCAAAGATCCGCGCTACGACAACAACACCAAGCGCACCGCCGCGCGCGCCGACGTCGTCGGACTCATCGAGAGCGTATTTGCCGCACTGACCGCCGAAGCGGTGGTCGAGCGTCTCGATGCAGCCGACATCGCCAACGCGCGCCTCAATACGCCCGAGGACGTGTGGGCGCATCCGCAGCTCGAAGCGCGCAAGCGCTGGCGGGAAGTCGACACGCCGGCGGGCGTCATACCGGCGCTGTTGCCGCCTTCGACGTTTCCGGGTTTCGAAGCGCGCATGGATCCGGTCCCCCGCGTCGGAGAGCATACCCAGGCCATCCTGAGCGAACTCGGCTACGACGCGGCGCAAATTGCAGCGCTGACCGCCGAAGGCGCAGTCTAAAACGGCGGCCCGATCGCATGCTCATTCTGCTGGTCCTGTTTCTTACGCTGATCAGCATGACGTGCATGCGGGCGAGCCGCGTGCTGTTCGCACTGTATGCGCTCAAGCTCGGGGCGCAGCCGGTCGCTATCGGCGTGCTCGCGGCCAGCTTTTCCGTGCTGCCGATGCTGCTGTCGCTGCAGGCGGGCAGGCTCTCGGACCGCTTCGGCGCGCGCTGGATCATGACCTTCGGCGCCATCGGCAGCGCGCTCGGCATGCTCACCCCTGTCGCCTGGCCCGCCGTCGCCGCGATTTTCGTCGCCGCCGCCTTAAGCGGTCTTTCGACGACGTTTTACAACGTGTCGCTGCAGAATCTCGTCGGCCTGCTGAGCCGGCCCGAGACGCGTGCGAAAGCGTTCAGCAATTACAGTCTCGTGCTCGCGATGGCGAGCTTCATCGGGCCGCTGGTGATCGGCTTTGCGATCGATCATTTCGGATTCGCGCCGTCGCTCGTGGTGCTGATGGCGCTGTCCCTCGTGCCGGCGGGCGTGCTGATGGCATTCGGGGGCGCGCTGCCCGGCGGCACAGGACTCCGGAAGGAAAAAAAGAAAGGCACGGCGGATCTCAAGGACCCCGCCGTGTGGCGGCTGCTGGCAACGAGCGGACTCGTGCAATCGGGCCTCGACATGTTTCAGTTCTACATGCCGGTGTACGGGCATTCGATCGATCTGTCGGCTGCAGCGATCGGCGTCATCGTCGCGATGTACTCCGCGGCTGCCTTCGTCGTACGCAGCGTCATGCCTCATCTCATCGGCCGGTTCGGCGAAGAGAAGGTGCTGGCGTACGCGTTCTATCTTGGCGCGGCGAGCTTCGTGCTCGTGCCGTTCTTCCACAGCGCTGTGATTCTCGGCGTGATCTCGTTCGCGTTCGGGCTCGGCATGGGTTGCGGCCAACCGATTACCATGATGATGACGTTCAGCAGCTCCGCCGAAGGACGCTCGGGCGAAGCGCTCGGGCTGCGGCTCACCGTCAATCACCTGACGCGGGTCGTCGGGCCGGTGGTTTTCGGCTGGCTCGGCTCGGCTTTCGGCCTGCCGTCGATCTTCTGGCTGAACGCGCTCATGCTCGCGTCCGGCGGCATGCTGTCGAAGACCAAGGCGAGGGGCGAGGACGCGTGAGGCCGCGTGCCGTCACCGCTGGCGCAGATGCGCGGTGGCTTCCTCTTCTGCGCGCCGCTTGATCTCATACGCCATCGGCTCGCGCATCTCCTCGAGGATGTGGCCCACGAGCCCTATCGCGCGGGCGAACACCCCTATGCCGCGCACGATCTTCCACGGCAGCTTCAACTCGCTGGCGATTGCGCCTATCGCGCCGGTAGCGTTGACGGGCAGCGATTTGCCGTAGGCCCGCTCGGCGTGCGCCGCCACGCGCTGCATGAGCTTCACGTACGGTCCGTCGTAGCCGTTCTCGGCGGCGATTTCGAACAAGCGCGGCGTGCGCGGATCTATGGGTTTGTGCAGCGTATGCCCTATGCCGGGGATGATTTGCTTGCGCTCGCGGAACCGCTCGACGATGCCGTGGGCGAGGGCATCGAGATCCGCGTCGACGGTGGAATCGGGCAGCGCCTCCTGCAGCATGCGTGCCGCCGTTTCCATGCTGCCGACGAACACGCTGCCCAGACCGCATAGACCGGCGGCCACTGCAGCCTGCATTGCCTCCGGCGCCCCGGTGTAAGTCATGCGCGCCGCAACCGCGCTGGGCGTGAGGCCGTGCTCGACGAGGGTGACGGCGATGGCGTTGAACATGATGGACTCGCGCGGCGTCGGAAGGCGGTCGGTGAGCTCGAGAAACGCGATGTCGCCGAGCGAGAGCTTGCCGAGGATGTCGCGGCACAGGTCGTAGCCCTTTACGGTGATGCGATCGACGTCGCTCCATGCGATGTCGGTTTTTATGGATTTGCGCTTGCTGGTGCTCATGGCGGTCCTCTTGCTTAGCTTTGTACACGAACGGCAGCGAAGAGCATAACACCGCTCGGTTCGAGCGCCGCCGGCCGCCGGCGCTTGATCTACAATAGCGTGGTCACGCCTCGAGGAACTCCCGTCATGTCTGCCGTCATCGAACAGAAGACCGCCGCGCCGGCCAGCGCGACTCGCCACCTGTGTGAATTTCTTTCCGCGCTCACCTACGAAGATTTGCCGCAGAGCGTCGTCCTGCGCACCGAGGATCTCTTTCTCGACTGGTTCGGCTCGGCACTCGCCGGCCGCCGTGCGCGTCCGGTCCAGATCATGGAGCGTTTCGCCGCCGAGATGGCGCCTTCGTACGGTCCGTCGGAGCTGCTTACGTCCCGCGGGCGCACCTCGCCGTTCTTTGCCGCGCTGGTGAACGGCGCGTCGTCGCATTTCGTCGAGCAGGACGATTTACACAACAGCTCGGTGCTGCATCCCGGGACGGTGGTATTTCCGGCGGTGCTCGCTGCCGCACAACAGGCCGGCGCAACCGGCCGCGATCTCATCGTCGCCGCCGTCGCGGGCTACGAGTGCGGCGTGCGTGTCGGCGAGTTTCTCGGCCGCTCGCATTACCGCATCTTTCATACCACCGGTACCGCAGGCAAGCTCGCAGCGGCTGCTGGGGTTGCGCGACTTCTCGGGCTCGACGCGGATCGCATGCAACATGCGCTCGGCTCGGCGGGCACCATGGCGGCCGGTTTGTGGGAGTTTCTGCGCGATGCAGCGGATTCGAAACAGCTGCATACCGGTAAAGCGGCAGCCGACGGATTGATGGCTGCCTATCTGGCGCAGGAGGGTTTCACGGGTGCCAGGGAAATCTTCGAAGGCAAGCAGGGTATGGCCGCCGGCATGTCCACCGATGCCGATCCACGCTGGCTTACCGATGGACTGGGCACGCGCTGGGCACTCGTCGAAACGTCGTTCAAGTTTCACGCCTCCTGCCGTCACACGCACCCCGCAGCCGATGCGCTCCTCATGCTCATGCAGCAGCATGAGCTCAAGGCCGACGACATCGATGCCGTCACTGCGCACGTGCACCAGGGCGCGATCGACGTGCTCGGTCCGGTGACCGATCCGCGCACCATCCATCAGTCGAAGTTTTCCATGGGCTTCGTGCTTGCGCTGATCGCATTGTATGGCCGCGCGGGCCTGCCGGATTTCACCGAAGAAGCGCTGCGCGAACCTCGTGTGCGCGCTTTCCACGACAAGGTGAGCATGGTGCTCGATCCGGAAATCGATGCTGCCTATCCGCGCCGGTGGATGGGGCGCGTGAGCGTCCGGACCAAGGACGGTCGTACGCTCGAGCAGCGCATCACATCGCCCAAGGGCGATCCGGACAATACGCTCACCCGTGCGGAGCTCGAGGACAAGGCAGCGCGGCTCGCGGGCTATGGCGAAGGCGCCTCCGAGCAGGAAATGAGGAACATCATCGCGCGTATCTGGCGGCTGCACGACGAAGCCAACGTGCGCGACTTCGTGTCGTACGACGATTCGGATTCCATTTAGGCGCTGCCCCGCCGGCGCCCTCATACGGGGAGGAGCGTGAGCACCCTAGTCGAGCAGTTATGCGCGTACGTGGCTGGCGTACGCTACGAAGACCTTCCGGCGGACGTCGTGCATCAGGCAAAGCGGCTGCTCGTCGATACGATGGGATGCGCGCTGGGCGGATACCGCAGCCCCACCTACGACGTCGCACAAGCGCTCGCCGCGGACGTGACGAGCCGGCGGCCTGCGACGGTCATGGTGAGCGGATTGCGTACGAGCGTCGATCTCGCCACGTTCGTGAACGGAGTGATGATCCGCTTCCTCGATTACAACGATGGCTACACCAGCACCGGCGAATCGGGGCACCCAAGTGACAGCATTGCTGCAGCGCTCTCCGTCGCCGAGCTCACGCGCCGCAGCGGCAGGGATCTCGTCGCGGCTCTCGTCGTTGCGTACGAAGTCTTCTGCCGCGTGTGCGACGCGGTGGATTTGAAACCCATAGGCTACGACCACGTTACGGTAGGCTGCATGGCGAGCACTGCCGCGGCCGCGCGCTTGATGGGGCTTCAAGGCCCCCAGCTGCAGCACGCATTCAATCTCGCCATAGCGCCCAACGTAGCGCTGTACCAGACGCGCATAGGCCACGTGTCGATGTGGAAGGGGTGCGCGTACGCGAATGCGAGCCGCAACGCCGTGTTCGCCGCGATGCTGGCCGCGCGCGGCATGACCGGGCCGTCGCCGATATTCGAAGGCGTGGGCGGCTATTTCAAGGCCGTCACCCGTAAGCCGTTCGAGCTCGCAGCACTCGGCGGTCGGGGCGGCTCGTACAAGATCATGGAATGCAGCATCAAGCGCTTTCCGCTGGGGCAGTACTCGCAGACGGTCGTCGAAGCCGCGCTGGAGTTGCGCCACAGGATTGCAGGCCCGCAGGACGTCGCCGAAATACGCATCGAGACGGTGACGACAGCCGTGCGGCTCATGGCGGGCGACCGCGACAAATGGCATCCCGAGACTCGCGAGACGGCCGATCACAGCATGCCGTACACGGTCGCGGTCGCTCTCG
>JBLNBW010000118.1:0-3522 GCA_050260255.1 Rhodospirillaceae bacterium
GTTTCTGATAGCCGGATTCGCCACCCACGTCGCCCTGGTTACCCGAGCGATTCGAGTCGCTGCGCTGGCCGCTTTGCGTGCCCTGCTGACCGCTCGAGCCGCTTTGGCTGCCGCTCTGACCGCCCTGCTGCCCACTGCGACCACCCCGATCCTGCTGTTGCTGGCTGCCGCCTTGGTTACCCATCTGGCCGCCTTGCTGGCTGCCACGTCCGCCCTGGCTGCCCATGCCGCTCTGACCGCCCTGACCGCCTTGGCCGCCCATGCCGCCTTGCCCTTGATGCTGCTGGCTGCCTTGAGATTGGCTGCCCTGGGACTGGCTGCCGCGGCCACCGGCTCCGCCCTGGCCTTGTTGCTGCTGGCTGCTGCGGGACGATTGGCTGCCTTGGGATTGCTGGTTCTGGGATTGGTCTCGTTGCTGATTTGCCATAACTGCTCCTGTAGGTGATTGCTGCACTACACGGTTCGCGCCTTCAGCGCGGCGCGATCTTGCACCCTGTCCGCTGCAACGCCCGTGCCGGGCACTTCCAATCAATCGTCCGGCACGTCGTGACGCCGGCCGCTCAAAAATTCCCCTATCGGCTGCAGTGACTCGACGTGGTCGCACACGATCTTGAGCGTCATCAGCAACGGCACGGCGATCAGCGCTCCGACGACGCCCCACAGCCATGTCCATAGCAGCATCGCAATGAAGATCATCACCGGGTTCAGCGTGAGACTGCGGCCCGTGAGTATCGGCGTGACGATCTGTCCCTCGATGATTTCGATGAAGAGGTAGACGCCGGTCACCTTGAGCACATGCATCACGTCGTCGAATGTGAGGATCGCGACGATCGTCAGAATGATGAGATTGGTTGCAGCGCCGAGGTAGGGCACGAAATTGAAGATCGCCACCATGACGCCCCACAACACCGGGTTCGGCATGCCGAGCAGGTACAGCGCAAATCCGACCACCACGCCGAGGCCCACGTTGATGCAGGTGATGGTGAACAGATAGCGCGCCATGTCGGACTGTATGGCGCGCGCCACCCCGACCGCGCGCTTTTTGTCCTCGAACGTGTCGAGCACGCGCACCAGCTTGCGCAGAAACATGTCGCCGGATGCGAGCAAAAAGTAGAGCAGGATGACCGTGGACGCGGCCGACAGCAGCACGGTTTTGGTGACGCCGAATATGCGATGCAGGAGCGGCGGCTGGTTTTGCGCGACGACCGGCGGGGACGCGGCAGGCTTGGGACCACCCGTCGTCAGCTGCTCTACGCGCTCCGCGGCCTTCGACATCTCGGCCATCGATTTGCGCAGCGTCGAGAGCTTGCGCTCCACCTGCGAAACGACCTGCGGAATCTTGTCGATCCATTCGCTCGCGGGCCCGGACAGCTGGTAGGCGCCGAATGCGAGCGCGCCAAGCGTCGCGATCACGATGATGGCGGCCCCGAGAGGCTCGGGCACTGCGCAGCGCCGGAGCAGGCGCACGGCCGGAGACAGTATCAGCGCGAGCAGCATCGCGAGCACCACCGGAAGTATCACCGCGCGCGCGAAGTAGAAGGTGTAGAAGAGCGCGAGAACGAACAGGCCTTTCAGCGCAACGTTGGTCGCGCTTGCGACGACGTCGACCGGTGTTGCCGGCGCATCGAGGGTGGGAGGCGGACGCTCGGCGGGAATGACCGGCTCGGGCGTCTCACCGTTGATCCGGGCGCTCGCCGTCATCGCGATCCTTGCGCTCCACGCTCGTGGAGAGCTTTTGGTACACACCCAGGCCGACCATCG
Source organism: Rhodospirillaceae bacterium (assembly GCA_050260255.1). Classification (GTDB taxonomy): domain Bacteria; phylum Pseudomonadota; class Gammaproteobacteria; order Burkholderiales; family SG8-41; genus JAQGMV01. The sequence goes on from JBLNBW010000118.1 coordinate 1,762, forward strand.
CGATCACCGCGGATACGAGAAGCGCGGCCGGGTAAACGAGCCCGGACATCGGGCTCTCGCCGCGCACGCGCGCGATGTGCAGCAGCGCTTCGAGGCTCACGGCGATGCATATGATCACCATGAACTTGGTGAGACTGTGCCGCGCCTCGGCCGCGGACCGCAGCTCGCGGTCGCGCATCACCTCTTCTTCCCACAGATACTTGCCCACGTCGATGATCGCCATCGCTATGACGACCAGCGTGACGCGCTCGAGCAGGCGATCGGTGCTGAACTCCGCGCCGGTGAGCATGACTGCGAGATCCCACACTGCACTGCCTGTCACGGCGACCGCGATGCCGACGAGGGCGGCGGCGATCAGCGCGTAAAACGCCGTGAACAGGGCTGAAGCGGCGCGCAAATGAAGTTCTCCGATCACCGTATCTTGCGGCCGCCGGTGCAAGCCGCATGCCGCTATGCGGTCGGCATGTCCTTTGCCTTACACAGGCGAAGCGTGAGTCGGAGCGGCGACTCGCTGCGCTAAAATGGGCCCCGGCTCATGGATGGAACGCGAATATGAAGGCAGTCATCGTGAAAGTGTTGTTCGTTGCGCTCGTCGCCCTCGGTGTCGCGGGCTGCGAGACGGTACAGACCACGCAGGCGGGCGTGGTCGGCGTGGAGCGGAAGCAGGCCATGCTCGTCTCCTCGGCCGAGATCAACCAGGCCGCCGCGCAGGAATATCAGAAAGTGCTCGCTCAGGCGCGTCAGCAGGGCCGGCTCAATCGCAACCCGCAGCAGGTGCAGCGCGTGCGCGCGATCACGCAGCGCCTTATCCCCAACACCGCGGCATTCCGCAACGATGCGCCCGGCTGGCAGTGGGAAGCGAACGTGATCACCGACGAGCAGGTGAACGCGTGGTGCATGCCCGGGGGCAAGATGGCCGTGTACAGCGGCCTCATCGAGAAGCTGCAGCTGACCGACGACGAGCTCGCTGCGATCATGGGACACGAAATCGCTCATGCGTTGCGCGAGCACAGCCGTGAGCAGGTATCGCAGCAGATGGCGACCGGGCTCGCCGTCAACGTCGCCGCGGCGGCGTTCGGTCTGGGCGACGTGGGCTCGCAGCTCGCGAGCATGGTCGCCGACGTCACGTTCAATCTGCCCAAGTCGCGCGGCGCCGAAGTGGAAGCCGACCGCATCGGTGTCGAGCTCGCCGCACGCTCCGGTTTCAACCCGCATGCCGCCGTGAACGTGTGGGAGAAGATGCTAAAGAGCGCGAACGGCGGCCCGCCGCAATTCCTGTCCACGCATCCGTCGCCGGAGAATCGCTTGAAAGACCTCAAGGTGTACGCCGATCGCGTGATGCCGCTCTACCAGTCGGCAAGGCGCTAGGCGCGAGGACCGGCGGAGCTACGGGCGCAACGGCTGCCGCTCGCAACATCGAGTCATCCGCAATGAGCCATGTCATCACCAACCCCGTCCCTGCGGATGCGCACACCATCGGCGATTTGCGTGAAGCGGCGGCACACTGCCGCAACTGTCCGCTGTGGCGCCACGGCACGCAGACGGTGTTCGGCGAAGGCAACGAACGGGCGAAGCTCATCATCGTGGGCGAGCAGCCCGGTGACCGGGAGGACCTCACCGGCCATCCTTTCGTCGGCCCGGCGGGCGGCATACTGGACCGCGTGCTGGGCGAGTACGGTGTCGCCCGCGACGATGTTTACGTCACCAATGCCGTGAAGCACTTCAAATGGGAGCTCCGCGGCAAACGACGCCTGCACAAGA
>JBLNBW010000119.1:0-19140 GCA_050260255.1 Rhodospirillaceae bacterium
GAGCATGTATATGGCATAGTCGGTCACCCCTTCGACGAGCAGGCGGAATCGCTCTTCGCTGCTGCGCAACGCCTCTTCCTGAGCCTTGCGCTCGGTGAGGTCGCGCGTGATCTTCGAAAAGCCGAGCAGCTGGCCGTTCGTATCGCGCAGGGCCGTGATGACGACGTTGGCCCAGAATCGCGAGCCGTCCTTGCGAACGCGCCAGCCTTCGTCTTCGAAACGCCCCTCGATCGAAGCGACCCTCAGCTCGTACGCGGGCCAGCCGCGCTCTACGGCCTCGCGCGTATAGAACACAGAGAAATGCCGGCCGATGATCTCGTTCTCGGTATAGCCTTTGATGCGCGCGGCGCCCAGGTTCCAGGTCACGATGTGGCCCTTGGCGTCGAGCAGAAACATGGCGTAGTGCAAGCTCTGTTCGACGGCGAGCTTGTAGAGAAGGGGGTCTACGGGTGTCTTCTTTGGATCCATATTTCACGGCGCTGCGCGCCCGGTTTGCCGGTGTGCGCAGCTGTCGAGCCCGGGCGAAGGGCGGTTCAGCTCGCGGTACGCCGCCCGGGCGGGCTTAAGGGGCACGAGCGCGCGATTGTAACAATGGCGGGCCGATGACGGGAAATCGGCCGCCGGCCCATGCTTGAGGCAAGGCGCATGCCGGGCTCAAAGGCCTGTGGAACACCCGGTGTGCGTAAAGGGGTGTGTCCTAGCCCCGTGAACGGCCCGACAAGCGCTTTCCCGGCTTTTTCGGGCGCGCCTCGTCAGCTTCCAGTCCGAGGACGCGCCGGGCGTCTTCCTGGAGCTCTTTCAAATGCAGACGATCGCCGCGATCGCATTCGATGAAGTCCTGCAGGAGCCGCCTCATCTTGATGGTGCTGGGTCGTTTGATCATGGAATGAATCGGCGACGCTTGCCGTGGCAGGGCACCGTAGATGATTGGAATAGGCTCGGCGGCACGTGAACGACGTGCCGATCCTGCACGGCACGAGACGCGGATGAAGATGGCATGTACGCCCTAGAACATACGGCGTGAGTGACGTCCTTCACCGTGTGTCGGCCCGGACGGCCGTTCACTGGCTGGCCGCGGTTCGCCCGGCACTATGGTCGATATCGCGTGTTTGTAGACGAGCTGCTGCGTGCCGTTGGCGAGCAGCACGACGTGCCGGTCATAGCCTTCTATCTTGCCGATGAGGCGTATTCCGTTGACCAAGAACATGGAGACGGTCGCCTTGGTCTTTCTGAGCTCATCGAGGAACTCGTCCTGCAACTGGAGATTTGCGGCCGGGCTTGCGAGCATTGCCGAGGGAGCGTTCACGGTTCTCAGCCTTTGTTGTAGATATGGGAAACCGGCGCGAAGCAATATCGATGCCGGATCTCGCTACGTTCGTTTCCTGACGCTCGTGCTTCTCGGAGAGGGGTCCTGCGACGCCTCGAACTTGTATCCGGACCGCTTTGCGTCCCTCACGCATTCGTCATAATGCTCGAATGTCGACGACGACCGCCGCACCAGCGATTTGTCCGACCGCAACTCCTCCCAGCACCAACGCCCTGACGCATCTACGAAAAATCGCCATATCGTACGCATGAAAATTACCGATGTTTGCCTGCTTATCGGTTCGACATGCCATTGGTATAGCGAGTTCACCGCGCGCAGCGTTCCAGACCTCGACAGTATGGAGCAAAAGAGCACGGTTGGCACGAGCATGTATTTTTGACGACGGAAGCGGCGTATCGACTATGACATATCGACATGTGAGAGTGACGGCATGCCGCGGTCCACCTGTCGCCGAAGGGCTACACCGCTGCCGTTCGGCCGGCAATGGTTGCTTGGGCTTATAGTACCGGCACGGCGGCAACACAGTGCCGGACTCGGGAAAAGGGAGAAGGCGATGCAGAATCGGTTATTCGACAGGGTGGCTCTTTCGGCGGCGCTGTGCTTTGCGTTGCCGCTGTATGCCGCTGAGCCCCAGATCAGCGTTGCGGTACGCGAGCAGTTCATGGCGGTGGCGGGCAACGCGCAGGTGAAGCGGGCGCTGGAGTTCCTGAAGGAGGACGATGCAAGAACGCTTGCGGAGCAGAAGGAAATCGTCGCCATCCCTGCGCCGCCATTCAAAGAGCAAGTTCGGGCGCAGAACTATATGAAGCGCATGGCCGCTCTCGGCTACAAGGACGCACGCATCGACAAAGAGGGCAACGTGATCGCGGTGCGTCGCGGCGTCGGAAGCGGGCCGGCGCTCGTGGTGTCGGCGCATCTCGATACAGTTTTCCCGGAAGGAACGGATCTCACGGTGAAGGAGAAGGACGGACGCCTTTACGCACCGGGGATCGGGGACGATACGCGCGGGCTCGCGGAGCTGCTTTCGATGATGCGCGCGCTGAATGAGACAGGCATCAAGACGGTAGGAGATATCTGGTTCGTCGGGACGGTGGGCGAAGAGGGATTGGGAGACCTGCGGGGAGCGCGTGCACTATTTCGTGAGAACGCGAATCTCGACGGATTCATTTCGATAGACGGACCGCAGCCCGCGCGCATCACGTATCTTGCGGTAGGCAGCCATCGCTATCGCGTGACGTACAAAGGCCCCGGCGGTCACAGCTTCGCGGCCTTCGGCCGTCCTTCGGCCATCCATGCGCTCGGCCGTGCAATCGCGAAGATCGGCGACCTCAAGACGCCCATGGATCCGAAGACGACTTTTACCGTCGGAACCGTACGCGGCGGCACGTCCGTGAACGCCATCGCCGGCGAAGCGACCATGGAGCTCGACATGCGATCGGTTGCGATGAAGCCCCTGCTCGAGCTGGAAGGGGCGGCACTGCAGGCGATCAAGGACGCTGCCGCGGAGGAGAATGCGCGTTGGAGCACCGACAAGATCACTGTCGACATCAAGCTCGTCGGCGACAGGCCGGCCGGTGTTCAGCCCGTCGACGCGCCCATCATCCAGGCGGCGGTGCTCGCGGTGCAGGAGATCGGGTTGAAGCCCGTGCTCGAAGAGCCGGCGAGCACGGACTCGAACGTCGCGATCAGTCTCGGCATACCGGCAATGACGCTCGGGCGCGGCGGCATAAATCGCGACAACCATTCCATCAACGAATCCTGGGAAGCCAAAGACGCGTATCGGGGGCCACAAAAGAACCTGCTCGCGGCCCTTGCTCTCGTCGGAGTGGAAGGAACGTCGAAGCCCATTCTGCAGAAGAGGCCGACCCGCCAATAATCGGCGTGCGCAGCACAGTGGAATAACGGACTCGAAGAGGCAGCCGCGACCGGCGTGCTAAGCTTGACCGGCTTGCACCGGGTTCGTGCTGCGCAGCGTGCTGCACAACAAAGTCATCTGCGCCGGGCGTTGGGACCTGAGGAGGAGGACATGATCCGATTCGCGATTGCTGTCACGCTGTGTCTGTTCGCTTCGGTTGTTTCGGCTCAGACGTTCCCGTCGAAAAATCTGCGCCTGGTGGTTCCGTTCCCTCCAGCCGGTGCGGTCGACGTGCTCGCGCGCACCTTGTCCCAGCCGTTGAGCGCTGCGTTCGGGCAAAGCGTCATAGTCGAGAACAGGCCGGGCGCTAACACGGTCATAGGCGCCGAGCTGGTGGCGCGTGCCCCAGCCGACGGTCACACCCTGCTGTTGATGGCGCCGAGTTTCACCATCAACCCGGTAGTGCGCTCGAGCATGCCGTACGACACCTTCAGGGATTTCTCGGGCGTGACGCGGCTCGCGTCCAACCCGCTGGTCGTGTCGGTGCATCCGGCGCTGCCGGCGAAAAGCGTCAAGGAGCTGATCGCGCTCGCTCGTGCGCGACCCGGCGAACTTACTTTCGCGACCGCCAGCATACTGGGTGGTCAGCGTCTTGCCGGCGAGCTTCTGTGGCAGACGGCCAACGTCAAAATCGTCAACGTGCCATACAACGGCGGCGCGCCAGCAGCTACTGCTGTGATGGGCGGCCACAATCCGATACTGGTCGCTAACGTACTGGAGAGCGCGCCTTTCATAAACGCGGGCCGTTTGCGCGGCATTGCGGTGACGGGACTTCAGCGCTCCGAGAATGTGCCTGCAGTGCCTACCGTCGCCGAGTCCGGTTATCCGGGATTCGAAGCGCTCAACTGGTTCGGGGCGGTGGCGCGCGCGGGCACGCCCAAGAGCCTCATGGAGCGTTTGAGCTCGGAGATTACGCGTGCGCTCCAGACCGCCGAAGTGAGGGACATCCTCGCGAAGCAGGGACTCAACGCGAATCCACTGATGCTCGAAAGCTTCGATGCCTATATGAAGGCAGAGATGGAGCGTAACGAGCGCATCATCAAAGCGCTCGGATTGAAGATCGACTGAGACCCTGCGTACGAGAAAATGCCGACCGAAACAGAATCGGTCGGCACAAGAGACGCGTTCTATGATTCGAAGAACTCTCTTACCTTATCCATCCAGGACTTCGCGCGGGGATTGTGGCTGCCGGAGTCCTTGCGGTCGATGCTCTCCAGTTCCTGCAGCAATTCTTTTTGCCGTGCCGTCAGGTTGACCGGCGTCTCGACGACGACGTGGCACAGCAGATCGCCATGCGTGCTCGAACGTATGCCCTTGATCCCTTTGCCGCGCAGGCGGAACACCTTGCCCGTCTGAGTCTCCGCGGGGATCTTGATTTTGGCGTAGCCATCGAGCGTCGGAATTTCGATCTCGCCGCCGAGCGCCGCCGTGGTAAAGCTGATCGGCATCTCGCAATGCAGATCGTTGTGGTCACGTTGGAAGACCGGGTGCTGCTTGATGTGGATGACGACGTACAGATCGCCCTGCGGCCCGCCATTCACGCCCGCTTCGCCCTCGCCCGAGAGCCGTATGCGATCGCCCTGATCGACGCCCGCCGGTATCTTCACCGAGAGCGTCTTGTGCTGCTTGATGCGGCCCGCACCGCTGCAGGTGGGGCACGGATTCGGTATGGTCTTGCCCGTGCCGTGGCAGCGCGGACAGGTTTGCTGTATCGAGAAGAAGCCCTGCTGCATGCGAACCTGTCCATGGCCGCTGCAGGTCGTGCAGGTCGTCGGCTGCGTGCCGGGCTTCGCGCCGGTCCCCTTGCACGTCGTGCATTCCTCGAGCGCCGGTATGCGTATGCGCGTCTCGGTGCCGCGTGCGGCCTCTTCCAGCGTGATCTCGAGGTTGTAGCGCAGGTCTGCGCCGCGATAGACCGTGGAGCGCGAACGCCCGCCGCCGAAGATGTCGCCGAAGATATCGCCGAACGCATCGGCGAAGTTGCCGAATCCCGCGCCGGCCCCTGCCGCCGCAGGGTCTATGCCCGCATGGCCGTACTGATCGTACGCCGCGCGCTTCTGCGGGTCGGAGAGTATCTCGTACGCCTCCTTTGCTTCCTTGAAGTGCTCTTCGGCCTTGGGGTTATCCGGATTGCGATCCGGATGCCACTTCATCGCGAGCTTGCGATAGGCCTTCTTGATGTCGTCTTCCGCCGCATCGCGGTTGACGCCAAGCACCTCGTAGTAATCTTTTTTCGCCATTTCTGCTGAGCCGTATCAGTCCGGCCGTAAGGATAACGTCAAACAGGAAAAGGGGTGAGGACTTTGTCGCTCCTCACCCCCGTTGTCCTGCTCTGCCGCACTCCGACGCTTACTTCTTGTCCTTCACTTCTTCGTACTCGGCGTCGACCACATCGCCTTCTTCTTTCTTGCCACCTTGCGGGCCGCCCGCGCCGGCCGATGCCCCTGCGCCGGCCGCCTGCTCGGCACCGCCGGCCTGCTTCGCCTGCTCCTGAGCGTACATCTGCTCGGCGAGCTTGTGCGAGGCCTCGGCGAGCGCCTGCGTCTTCGCTTCGATCGTGGCCTTGTCATCGCTCTTCATCGCTTCTTCCGCCTCCTTCAGAGCGGCCTCGATCTTCGTCTTTTCGTCGGCGGCTATCTTCTCGCCGTAGTCCTTCAGAGACTTCCGGACCGTGTGCACCATCTGATCGCACTGATTGCGCGCGTCGACGAGCTCGCGGGCCTTCTTGTCTTCCTCGGCGTGGGCCTCGGCGTCCTGCACCATCCGCTTGATCTCGTCTTCCGACAGACCGCTGGAAGCCTGGATCTTGATCTTGTTCTCCTTGCCGGTCGCCTTGTCCTTCGCCGACACGTGCAGTATCCCGTTCGCGTCGATGTCGAAGGTCACCTCGATCTGCGGCATGCCGCGCGGCGCAGGCGGTATGTCGGTCAGGTTGAACTGGCCGAGCGACTTGTTCGCACGCGCCATTTCACGTTCGCCCTGCAGCACGTGTATCGTCACCGCGGACTGATTGTCTTCCGCCGTGGAGAACACCTGCGATGCCTTGGTCGGGATCGTCGTGTTCTTCGCGATGAGCTTGGTCATCACGCCGCCCAGCGTCTCGATGCCGAGCGACAGCGGCGTCACGTCGAGCAGCAGGACGTCCTTGACGTCGCCTTTCAGCACGCCGGCCTGGATCGCAGCGCCGACCGCCACCGCTTCGTCAGGGTTCACGTCCTTGCGCGGTTCCCTGCCGAAGAACTCCTTCACCTTTTCCTGGACCTTCGGCATGCGGGTCTGGCCGCCGACGAGGATCACGTCGTCGATTTCGGAGAGCTTCACGCCCGCGTCCTTGATCGCGATGCGGCACGGCTCGATGGTGCGCTCGATGAGCTCTTCGACGAGCGACTCGAACTTCGCGCGCGTGATCTTGATCGCAAGGTGCTTGGGACCGGATTGGTCGGCCGTGATGTACGGCAGGTTCACTTCGGTCTGCTGCGAAGAGGAGAGCTCGATCTTGGCTTTCTCGGCCGCGTCTTTGAGGCGCTGCAGCGCGAGCATGTCTTTGCGCAGATCTATCCCGGATTCCTTCTTGAATTCGTCGCACAGATAGTCCATCAGGCGCTGATCGAAGTCTTCGCCGCCGAGGAACGTGTCGCCGTTCGTCGACAGCACCTCGAACTGGTGCTCGCCTTCGACTTCCGCGATCTCGATGATCGAAATGTCGAACGTGCCGCCGCCCAGGTCGTACACCGCGATCTTGCGGTCGCCTTTTTTCTTGTCCAGTCCGAACGCGAGCGCAGCCGCCGTCGGCTCGTTGATGATGCGCTTCACGTCGAGACCGGCGATGCGGCCGGCGTCCTTGGTCGCCTGGCGCTGCGAGTCGTTGAAGTACGCCGGCACCGTGATCACCGCTTCGGTGACCGGTTCGCCAAGATAGTCCTCGGCCGTCTTCTTCATCTTGATCAAAACCTGCGCCGAAACTTCCGGCGGGGCGATCTTCTTGCCGCGCACTTCCACCCAGGCGTCGCCGTTGTCGGCCTTGATGATCTTGTATGGCATGAGGTCGATGTCTTTCTGGACCTCTTTTTCCTCGAAGCGGCGGCCGATGAGGCGCTTCACCGCGTAAAGGGTATTTTTCGGATTGGTCACGGCCTGGCGTTTGGCCGGGGCGCCGACGAGGATTTCACCGTCCTCCATGTACGCGACGATGGACGGCGTGGTCCGGGCGCCTTCCGAGTTCTCGATCACCTTGGGCTGGCCGTTCTCCATCACCGCGACGCAGGAGTTCGTCGTCCCGAGGTCTATGCCTATGATTTTTGCCATGCTGTGCCTCGCTCAAATGAACCTGAATTCGTAACTAGTTTCCGATATGGGGTTAAGCGCCGGGCTTTCAAGCGTTTTTGGCCTTGGCGACGGTCACCAGCGCGGGCCGCAGCACCCGGTCGTGCAGCAGGTAGCCTTTCTGAAGCACCTGAACGACCGTATTGGGCTCGGCGTCGGACTCCACCATGCTGATCGCCTGATGGCGATGCGGGTCGAATTTCTGGCCGACCGGGTTTACCTCGGTGACGTTGAATTTTTCCAGTGCGGCGCGCAGCTGCTTGAGCGTGAGCTCCTCGCCGCTTCTCAAGCTCTCGACCGTGACGTTTTCACTGGCGAGAGCGGCCTCCAGGCTGTCCTTGACCGGCAGAAGCTCGGCGGCAAAGCTTTCCAGCGCGAACTTATGCGCGTTCGACACCTCCGCCTGGGCGCGCTTGCGGATGTTGTCGCTGTCGGCGACGGCCCTCAACCATGCGTCCCGGTGCTCTTGTGCGGCCTGCTCGGCCTTCTCCAGCCGCTGCTGAAGATCGTCCGCGGGCTGCTGTTTGTCTTTCGATTCAGTGGCTTCCTCGGTTCCCGGAGTGTTTTCCGGGTTCAACGTATCGGGTGTTTGCTGCATGCGTAAGCTCCACGATTAACTGGAACGATGTTGTGGTCATGCCGGGAAATTCAAGGGCCCGCGACCGGCCCGGCCGCGGGGTGCTGCGGAGCGCAAGGTTAATCGGGCCGGATCCCCGCCGCTTTAACGATCCGGGCGTAACGCTCCAGTTCGTCCCGCAGGTGGGCGGTGTACTGCTCGGGCGTGCTGCCGACCGCCTCCACACCCTGGCCCGAGAGCTTGTCCTTCACATCCGGTCCCTGCAGCACGCCGACGATGTCTCGGTTCAATTTCGACGATACCGCAGCCGGCATGCGGGCAGGGCCGAGAACGCCGAAGGCCGTGCTTGCCTCGTAGCCGGGGACGCCCGCTTCGTTGAGCGGCGGGTACTCCGGCACGAGCCCGGACCGCCGTTTGGTGCCCACCGCCAGCGCGCGCAGCTTGCCGGCTTTGATGTGCGGCAGCACGGTCGGCAGGTTTTCCAGCATGAACTGCAACTGCCCGGCAATCAGGTCCGTTACCGCGAGACTGCTGCCCTTGTACGGCACGTGCACTGTTTTGATTCCCGCGAGCGCGGCAAGTTGCTCACCGGCGAGATGACCCACCGAGCCGTTGCCTGCCGAGCCGTAGTTGAGCGCGCCGGGACGCGATTTCGCGAGCGCGATGAGTTCTTTGGCGGTGCGGGCCGGCAAGGCGGGATGCACCACCAGCATGAACGGACTGATCGTCGCGAGCGAGATGGGGGTGAAGTCGCGCAACGTCTGATACGGCATCGACTTCATGAGATTGGGGTTGATGGTGAGCGGGCCCGGCGTGCCCATCAGTACCGTGTAGCCATCGGGTGGAGCCTTCGCCACCAAGTCGGCGCCGATGACGCCGCCCGCGCCGGCACGATTGTCCACAACGACGGTCTGCCCCCAGCTTTCCGTGAGCCGCTGCGCTATCAGGCGGCCGATGATGTCCGTACCGCCGCCCGGCGCAAACGGAACGACGAGGCGTACTGGTTTCGTCGGATAATTTTGAGCGATCACCGGTGCCGCAGCTGCAAGCGCGGCAGCGCCGACGAGCCTCAGGATGATGCTTGCAAGCCTGCGCACGGATCCGGGCGGCCGCGCGCCGTCTCCGCCCCAACGCAAACCCCCTCGCCGGGAGCCGGCGCGCCGCCCTCGCGCAAACGGAACGACGAGACGCACGAGTTTTTTCGGGTACTGTTGTGCGGCTACAGACCCTGCGACCGCCGCGGCAGCGAGTGGAGCCAGCCATTTCCATTTCATCGCCTTACTCCTCGTCGTTTTCTGCAAACCGGTGTTCAAGGCCTTTTTAAAAGCGCCGACAACAAAAAACCCGGGACCGGATGCACAGGATGTTTCACGATGAACGGGATGAAGATAAAGGGTGAAGAAAGACAGCGTTGGCGTTCATCCTGTCAATCGTGGCTATCCTGTAAAAATCCTGTCTAAGGTTTAGCTCTGCGCCTTGCCTTCGCTTTGCCGGCGGGCACCGTCGGGTAGATGTCGCCGTAGTGCTTGCGGATCTCGTCGATCTGGTCGACGGTCGGGGGCGCGTAATAGAGGCGTTTGCTCACCCAGGCGCCGTCCATGATTCTATTCATCTTCACCACGGCCTCGGCCGTTTTGACGAGTGCCGTGATGCCGTTCAGTATCGGCGTTTCGCGCGACGCCTGGTGGACGCCGGCTTCGGCGAGCAACGCCATGACGACGCCGCCCGCCGGGATGATCACTTCGGCGCCCGCCTCGACGTTTGCTTCCGCCGCTTTCATGAACTGCCCGATGATGTTCTTGCGCGCCGCCTTGTTGTTGAAGCCGGCGTCCAGATTGAGGATGCGGTCGATCTTCATGCGGTTTACCGCAGCCATCTTGCCCATCACGCCGTAGCGCTCGACGTTATCGATGATGCGGGGCGTGAATTTTTCGTTGATGGTCACGAGGGAGAAGTTGCGGCCCATCATGCACGCCGTGTGCAGCGCCGTCTCGCATAGACCCAGGACCGGAATGTTCGCAATCTCGCGTGCTGCCTTGATTCCCGGATCGCCGATGTTGCCGATGAGAAAGGCGTCGAAGCCGCGTTTCACGGCCGTGTGCACGTTCTCGAGCACTTCGCCGGTTTCGAGATAGTCGAGGTAATGAAACTGGTCGGCGACGCCGCCGATCTTGGTGATGCCGTGGACTTCGATCTCGGTGTCCGGATCTTTGATGCGATCGAGGATCCGGCGCAACGCCTCGCTGTATTCGCTCCACGCCTTCTGGCGCGACATGCTCTGGTACCACAGTTTCACCGCTGATCCTCCGCTGCTTGTTGTTGTGCGTCAGCCGCGGATTCTACACGGCGGCGCGGGCGGCCTACGGCGGAGTTCAGGATGTGGCGTCGAGCGCGGCGTGCCGGTTTACGAAGCCGCGCCGGCGGCGCGTGCGCGAAGCCGGCTCGCTTCGAGATCTTCCGGCCTGGAAGTCAACGTCCACCCGAGCAGGTTCTTCAGCACCAGGTCGGTGAGGGCGCGCATCCAGTCCGCTCGCTCGTTCAGGCAGGGGATGTAGTGGTACTCGCCGCCTCCCGCTCTGGCGAAGATCGACTTTCCTTCGATCGCGATCTCTTCGAGGGTCTCCAGACAATCGGCGACGAAGCCGGGGCACACGACGTCGATACGGCGGGTCTTCTGCTTGCCGAGGGTTTCGAGCACTTCGGCCGTGTACGGACGCAGCCACTCCGCGCGTCCGAAGCGCGACTGGAAACTGACCCGATACTGCTGCGGCGTAAGCTGCAACGCCTCGGCGAGCAGCCGTGCCGTTTTCTGGCATTCGCACTGATAGGGATCGCCGCGGTCCAAGGTGAATCGAGGCGCCCCGTGAAAGCTCATCAGTAATTGTTCGGGCCGCCCGTGTGCCGTCCAGTAGTCGCGGATGTTTTGTGCGAGCGCGGCGATGTAGCCCGGATCGTCGTGAAAGCTTCGTATCGTTCGCACCGCAGGCTGGTCGCGCATCGTGCTCCAGACAGCGAATGCAGCATCCAACGCTGTTGCCGTCGCGCTGGCGGCATACTGCGGATACATCGGCACGAGCAATACGCGCTTGCAGTTCTGATCGTGAAGCCCGCGCAGCTTGTCGGCGATCGACGGCGAGCCGTAGCGCATGGCGTAATCGACGACGAGCGGGGCCTTGATGCGTTCGCCGAGGAAACCGCGCAGCAGCGTCGCCTGTCGCTCGGTATGCACCTTGAGCGGCGAGCCTTCCTTCGTCCACACCATGGCATACCGAGCGGCAGATGCCTTAGGGCGGGTCGTAAGAACGAAGCCGTAGAGTATCGGCAGCCACGCCGCGCGCGGGATTTCGATGACGCGCGGATCGGAAAGAAACTCCCGCAGATACGTTTTTACGGCGGCCGGGGTGGGGGCCTCCGGCGTGCCCAGATTGATGAGCAGCACGCCAGTGCGCGCCGGCGTGCCATGCCTGTATGCCGCTTTCTGATCGTGGTTCATTGCTCGGATGCGGCGCGCGGTAAGGCCCCGCGTCGGCACCGCCGGTTCAGTGGGAAAGAGCGCTGGAAAGCAGCTTCGCCGTGATGTCGACGATCGGTATGACCCGCTCATAAGCCATGCGGGTCGGGCCGATGACGCCTACCGTGCCGACGATCTTGCCCTCCACCTCGTACGGAGCGGTCACGACACTGCACTCGTCCAGCGGCACGAGGCCCGACTCGCCGCCGATGAAAATCTGAACGCCCTGCGCGCGGCTGGAGATGTCGAGCAGCTGCAGCAGCGCGGTCTTGCGCTCGAAAAGATCGAACAGCCCGCGCAGTCTTGCCATGTTCGACGAAAGATCCTGCACGTCGAGCAGCTTGCTCTCGCCGGAAATCACGATTTCCTCGGACGATTCGCTGATCGCCTGGTCGCCTGCTTCGAGCGCGGCGGTCATGAGCTTCAGCATGTCCTCGCGCAATTGCCGCAGTTGCTCCTGGATGCGCGCCCGGCTCTGCTCGAGCGTGAGGCCCGCGAAGTTCTGATTGAGGATATTGCTCGCTTCGGTGAGCTCCGCAGGGGAGTACGACCGTTCGGAGAACAGGATCCGGTTCTGCACGTCGCCTTCCGGCGTGACGAGGATGATGAGGATGCGCTTCTCCGAGAGCTTCACGAATTCGATGTGGCGGAAGCCGGCGCTGCGGCGCGGCGTGACCACCACGCCCGCGAACCGCGTGAGGTCGGACAGCAGCTGCGAGGCCGACATCACCAGTCGCTGCGTGTTCTCGGCGTGCAACTGGCCTTCGAGCTGGTTGATTTCGATGCTGTCGAGCGGCTTGATGGTGAGCAGCGTATCGACGAAGAACCTGTAGCCGCGCGGTGTCGGGATGCGGCCGGCGGAGGTGTGCGGGCTCGCGATGAGCCCCATCTCCTCGAGATCCGCCATGACGTTGCGGATGCTCGCCGGAGAAAGGTCGAGTCCGGAGTACTTGGAGAGCGCTCGCGAACCCACCGGCTGACCGTCCGCGATATAGCGTTCGATCAGGGTCTTGAGCAGTACCTGGGCACGCTCGTTGAGTTTCGGCACATCGTGTGACATGACAGGCATTCTACACAAAAGGGTAGGCCGCTGCGCAGCGCACAAAGTCCTGCAGAGAACGGTTTAAGCTCATGAAGTGCATGGCCTTTGTCCCGCCCTTGCGCGGCGAATTGTGGTTTAATGGGGTCATGAAGAGAGCATTCAAGACGGTAGCGCTGATCGGCAAGTACAAGAGCCCGGAAATCGCCAAACCGCTGCTGGAACTGGGCCGTTTTCTCGAGCAACGCGGCATCGAGGTGCTGCTCGACCGGCTGACCGCTTCGCACATCGGCGACTGTCCCTATCCCGTCCTGCTCCTCGAGGAGCTCGGCCAGCGCGCCGATCTGGCAATCGTGCTGGGCGGTGACGGCACGATGCTCAATATCGCACGCACCCTGGCGCCGTACGAAGTCGCGCTGGTCGGCGTGAACCAGGGCCGCCTTGGCTTTCTCACCGACATTTCGCTGGACACCATGTTCGAGACCATAGGGGCGATACTCGAGGGCCAGTACGTGTCCGAGGAGCGCATGCTGCTTCATTCCGAAGTGTGGAGCGGCGACGAACGCGTGTTCGAGGTGCTTGCCTTCAACGATGCGGTAGTCAGCAAGGGCATCAAGGGCAGCATGATCGAGTTCCAGGTGCGCATCGACGGGGAGGCGATATACACCCAGCGCTCCGACGGCCTCATCGTCGCCACGCCGACCGGCTCGACCGCATACGCATTGTCCTCGGGCGGGCCCATCATCCACCCCTCGCTGCACGTCATGGCGTTGGTCCCGGTGTGCCCGCATACTCTGTCCAACCGGCCTATCGTGGTGAGCAGCGACCGCACCGTGGAGATCGTGCTGAAGGATGCGGCGGATGCGCGGGCGCATTTCGACAGCCACTCGCATTGCAACCTGCAGGAGGGCGATCGAGTGATCGTGCGACGCTATCCGCATTGCATCAGCCTGCTTCATCCGCGCGGCCACAGTTACTACAGCATGCTGCGCGAGAAGCTCAACTGGAACCGGGAATAAAACAACGTGAGGAGTCAGGCGTGAGGCGTCAGGCGTTGCGGCGCGTGTCGCGCGCCGCCGATACTCCTCACCCCTAACTCCTTACTCCTGACCGCAAAGCGATGCTGCGCTCACTCATTATCCGCGATTATGTGATCGTCGATCGCCTGCAGCTCGATTTCGAGCGCGGCTATACGGCGCTCACGGGCGAAACCGGGGCAGGCAAGTCCATCCTGATCGACGCGCTGGCACTCGCGCTCGGCGAGCGCAACGACGGGCCGGTCGTACGTCCGGGAGCCGAGAGGGCCGACATCACGGCTGAATTCGAAGTGGAGTCGAGTGCCGATCTAGGGCGCTGGCTGGCGGACAACGAGCTGGAGCCCGAAGAAGACCGCTGCCTTCTGCGGCGCGTGATCGAAGCGTCGGGCCGGTCGCGGAGTTTCATCAACGGGCGTCCGGCCACACTTGCACAGTGCCGCGAGCTGGGTGCTTTTCTGCTCGACGTTCACGGTCAGCACCAGCATCAGTCGCTGCTCGGCGCCGCAACGCAACGCTCGTTGCTCGATGGCTACGGCGGCTGCATGGCACAGAGCGCCGCCGTATCGGCGGCATGGCGAACCTGGCAGCAGCGCAAAGAGAGCCGCATCGCATTCGAGACGAATGCGGCCGCCTACGCCGCGGAGCGCGAATCGCTCGAGTGGACGGTGCGCGAGCTGGATGCGCTCGCTTTCAGCAACGACGAGTGGCAGGAGCTTCAGGCCGAGCACGGCCGTCTCTCGCACGCGGCGAGTCTGATCGAGGCGGCCGAATCCGGCATGGAAGCCTTGTCGGAGGGCGAGAACGCCGCGTTGTCCCGGGTAAATGGCGTGGTGTCCGCTCTGCAGCAGCTTGCCGACTACGACCCGGCGTTACGCGAGATACTCGAAGTGCTGGAGCCGGCTCGCATACAGCTGCAGGAAGCGGTGTACGCGTTGCGCCATTATCAGCAGAGACTGGAGCTCGATCCGCAGCGCTTGAAAGAAGTCGAACAACGGCTGGATGCCGTGCACAGCGCCGCGCGCAAGTATCGCGTGCGTCCGGAAGAGCTGACCGAATTGCTGGACAAGCATCGTGCGCGGTTGGAAGAGCTTGCGCCGGGGGCAGACAACGCAGCGCTGCGCAAGCTCGAGGAAGAAGCGCAGGCAGTGTATCTCGCCGAAGCGAAGAAGCTCACCGCCGCGCGCAAGAAGGCTGCCAAGCAGCTTTCGGAACAGGTAGTCGAAGCGATGCAGCGCCTCGCTATGGCAGGCGGGGTCTTTGAAGTGAAGCTCGAGCCGCTTGCGGAGCCGGCTGCGTACGGTATGGAGCAGGTGGAGTTCCGCGTCGCAGCGCATCCCGGCATGGCACCGCAGCCGCTCGCCAAAGTCGCTTCCGGCGGCGAGTTATCGCGAATCAGCCTTGCGATCCAGACCGCGACGAGCCAGGTCGCGGAAGTGCCGACCCTCATATTCGACGAGGTCGATGCCGGGATAGGCGGTCGGGTTGCCGAAATGGTCGGGAAGATGCTGCGAGAGCTGGGCAAGCGCCACCAGGTGCTCTGTGTGACGCACCTGCCTCAGGTGGCCGCCTCAGCCGATCATCAGTGGCAGGTCAGCAAGACGGCGAAAAACGGCGCGGTGACGAGCAGGGTGGCGCCGCTCGATCGGGAGCAGCGCGTCGAGGAAATCGCGCGCATGCTGGGCGGCATCAAGATCACCGAAACGACCCGCAAGCACGCCGCTGAAATGCTGGGTTACGCAAAAAACCGGTGAGTAGTGATCAGTGAATGGAGACGCCTCGCGCCGCGAGGCGCGGCCCCCCCGATCACTATTCACCAATCACCAGTCATGACTGTCCATCGCAGCGCCGCGCTGCGGCGCTACTCGTCCCCGGGCTCTTGCGGCGCATAGCGCTCGCGGAACGCGGTAAAGAACTGGTCGGCGAGCTTGCGCGCTGCGCCGTCTACGAGGCGCGAACCGATCTGCGCGAGCTTTCCACCGATGGCGGCCTTCGCGGTATAGCGCAGCAACGTCTGCTCGCCATCCGGCACGAGCTCCACGCGCGCTTCGCCTTTCGCAAAGCCCGCCGCACCGCCCTGGCCGTCGAAGACGATCGTGTAGGCGCTGGGCGCGCTCACGTCTTTCAGGGTCATCCTGCCTTTGAAACGCGCCGATACCGGGCCGATCTTGGTCTGCACTTGCACGTGGAATTCTTCTTCGGAAACTTTCTCCAGGCCTTCGCAGCCGGGGATCACCGCTTTCAGCACGTCGACGTCGTTCAGCGCGGCCCACGTCTGTGCCTGTCCCATCGGTATCAGCTGCTCTCCGGTCATATCCATTGCTGCAATCCTCGCTGGTGCGGCCGGGCAGCGAGTTGGTTCGCGCCGCCTAAGCCAGTATGATGGCCGGCATTGTAATGCCCGCGGCGCCTTTCGCGCGACGCTCGCTTGAATAACAAGACCGCATGCCATGACGCCTTTCGCTTACCGTTGTGTCCGACTGCTGCTTCGCCCACTGGATCCCGAAAGCGCGCACAGCGTCACTATTGCCGCGCTCAAGCTGGGTATCTCGGGCAGCGGCTCGAGCAGGCCGGACGATCAGATCCTGCGTACGTCCGTGTGGGGACTCAACTTTCCCAATCCTATCGGGCTTGCGGCCGGCTTCGACAAGCATGCCGAGGTCCCGGACGCAATGCTGGGCCTGGGATTCGGCTTCGCCGAAACGGGCACGGTCACGCCGAAACCGCAACCCGGCAATCCGAAGCCGCGGCTGTTTCGCCTCGAGGAAGACCTTGCGGTGATCAACCGCTTCGGTTTCAACAGTCAGGGCCTCGCGCCGTTCGTCGAGCGGCTTGCCGAGCGCCGGCAGGCAAAGCGCGGCGGCATCATCGGCGCGAACGTCGGGAAGAATCGCGAGACGGACGATGCTGCAGCCGATTACGAAGCAGGCATCGCTGCAGTATGCAAGCTCGCCGATTACATCGTCATCAACGTATCTTCCCCCAATACGCCGGGATTGCGCGCGTTGCAGGCGCGCGAGCACATCGAGAATCTGATACGTCGTTCTCAGGAAGCGCTGTCACGTGCTGCGCCGCCTCGCGT
This sequence comes from Rhodospirillaceae bacterium, assembly GCA_050260255.1. GTDB lineage: Bacteria > Pseudomonadota > Gammaproteobacteria > Burkholderiales > SG8-41 > JAQGMV01. Next base: position 16,809 of record JBLNBW010000119.1, read on the forward strand.
GCCGCCGCTGCTTGCCAAAGTGGGGCCGGATCTCGACGAGCGCGAGTTGCGCGATATCGCGGAAGTGGCTCTTGCCGCAAAGCTCGACGGGCTGATCGTCGGCAACACCACCGTTCAGCGCCCGCCCGGGTTGCGCAGCCGGTACGCGAACGAAACCGGCGGCTTGTCCGGGCGCCCGCTGATGGCGCATGCGACGGCGTGCCTCGCGCAGATGTACCGGCTCACCGGCGGGCGCATTCCTATCGTGGGCTGCGGCGGCGTTGCGAGTGGACGGGATGCTTATCTCAAGATACGATCCGGCGCCTCGCTGGTGCAGCTTTATTCGGCGCTGGTGTATCAGGGGCCGGGGCTCGTCACTCGCATCAAACGCGAACTCGCCGCATGCCTGCGCGCCGACGGCTATACTTCGGTCGCACAAGCGGTAGGGGCGGACGTCGAGATATAAGCGGTCGCTATGCCCGGCGGTGCGGGCAGTTCTTTTTCGTGCAGTCGGCGTAGAGGTGCAGCGAGTGATCGTGGATCTTGAAGCCGCGTGATTCAGCGATCTTGATCTGCCGCTTTTCGATCTCGGCATCGTGGAACTCTTCCACGCGCCCGCATTGTATGCACACGAGGTGGTCGTGGTGCTCGCCGCGGTTCAGCTCGAACACCGCCTTGCCGGTTTCGAAGTGATGGCGTACCAGCAGGCCCGCCTGCTCGAACTGGGTGAGCACGCGATACACGGTCGCGAGCCCCGTGTCGGTACCTTCGTTGAGCAGCAGCCGATAAACGTCTTCCGCCGACAGATGCCGCACCTCGCTTTTTTCGAACAGCTCGAGTATGCGCAACCGAGGCAGCGTCGCTTTGAGGCCTATCGTTTTCAGGTCGACGGGAGAGGTCACGCAGGAATCCTATCGGTGGGATGCGGTTCTCCGCTATGATATTAGGAATTATTTCACATGAAAACCGCGTCTTGTACGCGAGTGCGTCGGGCGCGTCGCGTCGCGTGCGGCGTGCATTCCGGATCGAAACCATGCGCAAATTGCTGATCGCACTTGCCGTGCTGGCTGCGGGCTGTTCCCGCGTACCCATGCTGCCCGGGCTTACCGCGCACAAGATCGAAATCCAGCAAGGTAATTACATTACCCAGGACATGGTGGCCAAGCTGAAGCCCGGCATGACGCGCAGCCAGGTCCGATACATTCTCGGTACGCCGCTCGTGGCCGATCCGTTCCATTCCGATCGCTGGGACTACGTCTATCAGATGCAAAAACAGGGCGAGACGGTCGAATTCCGGCGCATCTACCTGTTGTTCGAGCAGGACAAACTCGTGCGCATCGAAGGCGACGTGGTTCCGGCCGCGCCGGGCTCTGCTGAAAGACGCAGCGACAAGCCGGTGTCGGCTGCACCGAAACCCGAGCCCGCGCGCCCGGCCGATGCGCCGACCGCGCAACAGCAATCAGGAAACGCCAAATGAAAATCGCCATAGCCGGCAGCACCGGCCGCATGGGCCGCATGCTGATCGAGGCCGTTCTGGCAGCCAAAGACGCGCAGCTGTCAGCCGCGCTCGAGCAACCCGGGAACGCGCACATCGGAAAAGACGCCGGAGAGCTGGTCGGTGCCCTCTGCGGCGTTCGGGTATCGGATGCCGTCGAGAGCGCAATCGCAGCGAGCGACGTGCTGATCGATTTCACGCGCCCCGAAGGCACGCTGAGACATCTGGCGGCGTGTCGCCGGCTGCGGAAGGCCCTGGTGATCGGCACGACGGGCTTCAGCGCGGACGAAAAGGCGAGCATTTCCGAAGCCGCACGCGACATCGGCATCGTGTTCGCGCCCAACATGAGCGTCGGCGTCAACGTGGTTTTCAAGCTGCTCGACATGGCGGCGCGGAGCTTCGCTGGCTACGACGTCGAAATCGTGGAGGCGCACCACAGGCACAAGGTCGACGCGCCTTCCGGCACGGCGCTGCGCATGGGGGAGATCGTCGCGCAGGCGCTGGGGCGCGATCTCAACAAAGACGCGATATACAGCCGCCAAGGCGTCACGGGCGAACGCAAGCCGGAAACGATAGGGTTCAGCACGATACGCGGCGGCGACATCGTCGGCGATCACACGGTGATGTTCATCGGGGCCGGCGAGCGCGTCGAAATCACGCACCGATCGTCGAGCCGGGCGAATTACGCTCAGGGCGCGCTGCGCGCTGCCCGTTTCGTGAGCGGCAAGCCGGCGGGACTGTACGACATGTGGGACGTGCTGCAGCTGCGGTAGCGCGGCTCGCCGGCACGCGGTTTGTCGCAGTCCGGCCTTTTGCGTATAATTTCGTCTTCAAGCGGCGGGGCGAGCAAAGGCTCGC
>JBLNBW010000120.1:0-3189 GCA_050260255.1 Rhodospirillaceae bacterium
CCCGATAAAGGAATAGTGTTAGCGCTTCAGGGTAAACATACGGCTGGCGGAGCGACGGTATTCCCGTCGCTGTCGTATGCAGGCGCATAAATTAACACGAATCGCCGGTCGCACGTGTTACACGCGCTTCGCGTAGTCTCGCACGCGAAACCCGAGGGCGAAGAGCAGGCCGAGGTAGACGGCACCGCCGGCCGCGACGAGTAAGGCAAGTTGCGTCACTCGGACGAGCGGCGTCACGCGCAGCCATTCGGTGTAATGCGTGCCGGCAGCGAGCACCGCACTCATGGCGATGACTGCCACGGCGAGCTTCCACAGGAAGTCACCCCATCCGGGCGCTGGCCGGTAAATACCCCTGCGTCGCAAGAGGGTAAAGAGTAACGCTGCGTTGAGACAGGCACCAAGCGCTATCGCGAGCGCGAGCCCCGCGTGTCCCAGCGGCCAGATCAGGAGGACGTTCATCGCCTGAGTCGCAAAAAGCGTGATGATCGCGCACTTGACCGGCGTGCGGATGTCTTGGCGCGCGTAAAAGCCGGGCGCCAGCACTTTCACCAGGATCAGGCCGACCAGGCCTGCGCTGTACGCGACGACCGCATTGCGCGTGTAGAACACATCGGAGTCGGTGAACTGCCCATAGTGAAACAGCGTGCTCACCAGCGGGACGGCGAGTATCGCGAGCGCGACCGCCGCAGGGACTGCGAGCAGCAGCGTAAGCCGCATGCCCCAGTCGAGCAGATGCGAATACTCCTCCGGCGAGCTTTCCGCGTGTCGCCGGGAGAGGCTCGGCAGGAGAATCGTACCGAGGGCAACGCCCAGCATGCCCGTCGGAAATTCCATCAAGCGGTCCGCGTAGTACAGCCAGGACACGCTGCCCGTCACGAGAAAGGAAGCGAAGATGGTATTGATGAGCAGGCTCACCTGTCCGATCGAAACCCCGAACACCGCGGGCCCCATCTGCCGCACCACGCGCCACACCGCACTGTCGCGAAAATTCGGACGCAAGCGCGGCAGCAGGCCGAGCGCGAGTAGAAACGGCACCTGGAAAGCAAGCTGCAACACGCCGCCGGCGAGCACCGCCCACGCCAGCGCCAGCACCGGCGGGTCGAAATACGGCGCAACCCACAGCGCGAAACCGATGAACGACAGATTGAGCAGCACCGGCGTGAACGCCGGCACCGAGAAGCGGCTGTACGTATTCAGTATGCCGCCGGCAAGCGCGGTCAATGAAATGAAGAAAATGTACGGAAAGACGATCCGCAGCAGTTGTATCGCGAGCTCGCGCTTCTCCGGACTCGCGTAGAACCCCGGAGCGCTCACATAGATGATCGCCGGCGCAGCGAGCACGCCGATCACCGTCACGACGAACAGCGCGAGCGCAAGCAGCCCGCTCACGTGGTCGACGAGCAGATGCGTCTCCTCGGGCGTGCGCCGGTTCTTGTATTCGGCCAGTATCGGCACGAAGGCCTGCGAAAATGCGCCTTCGGCGAACAGCCGACGCAGCAGGTTGGGGATCTTGAAGGCCACAAAGAACGCGTCGGTCATCAATCCGGCGCCGAAAGCGCGGGCGATCACGGTGTCTCGGACGAATCCGAGGATGCGGGACAGCAGCGTCATGCCGCTTACCGTCGCCAGGGCTTTGAGTAGATTCATTATTTGCTGGTGTGCGGGCGGCGGCGCTGTCAGCTCGCCTTGCCAACAGGGCGGAACATGCGTATCATACCGCCCTTTTTCCGATTCAAAATCCGGAGTTTACATGGCCAACACGGCTTCAGCCAGAAAGCGCGCGCTGCAGAGCGAAAAGCGTCGTCAGCACAATGCCAGCCTGCGCTCGTCGCTGCGCACCGCGGTGAAGAACGTGCGCAAGGCAATCGAAGCAGGCGACAAGGAAGCTGCCCGCACCGTTTACCAGCGCTCGGTCGGCACGATCGATTCGATCGCGGACAAGAACATCATTCACAAGAACAAGGCCGCACGGCACAAGAGCCGCCTAGCCGCTGCCCTGAAAGCAATGGCGTAACGCGACTGCGTCGCGCGGCGCCATGCCGCGCGGAATGGCGCACGCCGCGGCGAGCGCCCCGGACGTGACGCGCGTCCCTCATGACGGACGCATCGCACAGCCTGGTATCGCCCTTGCTTCCCCGGGTGTAATCGGGAAGAATACGTCCTTCCTCCGACGGCGGCTCTAGGCCGCCGTATGTTTTTTCTTAAGCCCAGCCATGTCGCACCTGATGAACACATATGCCCGCCTTCCCGTTGCCTTCGAGCGCGGCGAGGGTGTCTGGTTGTGGGACACCGCGGGCAAGCAATATCTCGACGCGCTCGCAGGGGTTGCAGTGTGCGGCCTGGGTCACGCGCATCCGCGCCTCACGGCGGCGCTGCGCGAGCAGGTCGGCACGCTGGTGCACACCTCGAACATCTACCGCATCGCTGCGCAGGAACAGCTTGCCGACCGCCTCGCCGCGTTGTCCGGCATGGATAACGTGTTCTTCTGCAACTCCGGCTGCGAGGCGAATGAAGCGGCCATCAAGCTCGCGCGCCTCTATGGCCACAAGAAGGGCATAGAGTCGCCTGCGATCATCGTGATGGACAAAGCGTTCCACGGACGCACCATCGCGACGCTGTCGGCGACCGGCAGCCGCAAAGTGCAGGCGGGCTTCGAGCCGCTCGTATCCGGGTTCGTGCGCGTGCCGTTCGACGATCTGGAAGCGGTGAAGCGCGTCGCCGCGAACAATCGCAACGTGGTCGCCGTGCTGGTCGAGCTGATACAGGGCGAAGGCGGCATACAGATCTGTCACGAAGGCTATCTCAAGGGACTGCGCGAGATCTGCGACGCGAACGGCTGGCTGCTCATGCTCGACGAAGTGCAAAGCGGCATAGGGCGCACGGGCACGTGGTTCGCGTTCCAGCACTCCAACGTGAAGCCGGACGTGATGACCCTCGCCAAAGGGCTCGCCAACGGTGTGCCGATCGGCGCATGCCTTGCGCAAGGCGAAGCGAGCAATCTGTTCAAGCCCGGGTCGCACGGGTCCACGTTCGGCGGCAACCCGCTCGCCTGCCGAGCGGCACTCGAAACGCTGACAATCATCGAAGACGAAGGGTTGATGCAGAACGCAGTCGCGATGGGCGAGGCGATACGCAACGGCTTCGTCCAGCAGTTGTCCGGCGTCGCGGGCGTAAAGCAAGTCCGCGGAC